>JAQYWF010000453.1 GCA_030145105.1 Desulfosarcina sp. | reverse complement strand
GCGGTCAAGGAGCTGTACCAATCTCGTGATGCGGCCAGTGAACTGCCGAACATTTTAAAGAGGCTTCCGGATATGGCGCGTCTGGCCGGCCGTCTGGGGATGAGGAAAATCAATCCCCGCCAGATGGCGTCGGTAAGAGACGGTCTCGCGACCGGGCAGGAGATACTGGGGAAAATAAAGGACTTTCATGCCGATCTTTTCAAGGACATGGTCACGGCTTACCCCGATTCAATGGATTTGATCGAACTCATCTCGGGCGCTCTTGCCGATGAGCCGCCACTGGTCGCCAACAGGGGAGGCATCTTCGCCAAAGGTTTTTCCCGGGAGCTCGATGAGCTTAAAGACTCTATCCGGGGAGCCAAAAAATATATCGCGTCTCTTCAGGCCAAAGAACGGCAGAGAACCGGGATTTCGTCGCTGAAGGTGGGATACAACAAAATCTTCGGCTACTACGTCGAGGTCACCAAAACCCATCTCGATAAGGTACCTTCGGATTATATCAGAAAGCAGACTCTGGTCAATGCCGAACGATATGTGACGGAAGAGTTGAAGCAAAAAGAAGAGCTGATTGTTGCCGCGGAAGAGAAAATTTTCAACCTTGAGGAAAAGCTGTTCGGTGAGCTGGTCGATCGAGTGGCCGGGTCGCTTGAGGATATTCTCTTGATCGCGGACTTCCTGTCCGAAATCGACCTGGTGGTTGCCCTCGGCAACCTGGCGGCCGAGCGATCGTACTGCTGTCCCGAACTTGACGAAAGCACGGAAATCGAAATCATCGGCGGGCGGCACCCCGTTATCGAGAGCCTGCTGCCGCCGGGCAGTTTTATCGCCAACGACCTGACGCTTTCAATTGACGAGAAAAGAATCATGATTCTGACCATGGGCTTTAAGAGGTGGCTCATATGAAATTGAAAACATTTGGATTTCCACATATTTTTAATATAGAAGCCGATCCGAAGGAGATGGTGAGTATTGCTCACTCAGGTGCTGGTGGATTATGGGACCCTATTTACAGCTCGTCGGAAAATACAAACAATCACTGAAGGACCACCCGAATCCACCTGCTACGAATGTTACACAATTTTCATCCCTGCAATGACTAAACGAGTGGTTTGATTGAAGATAGACGGGATTCCGAAAGGTTATAACATTGAAATGGAAAGCAAACCAATAAAAATCATTCTTCTGGCAACGTTATTGACATTAGCGGCATTTTTATCGGCCTCAAAAACAGCGGCATCGGGCATCAAGCCGGATTTCAAAGTAATTGTAGGTGAATGGATTCGGCCTGACGGTGGTTATGTCGTGCGTGTCCGCGACATCAAACCTGATGGTTCGGTTGATGTAGGGTATTTTAACCCTAATGAAATCAACATCTCGGAAGCTAATGTTTCCATGTGGAAGGGACTGGTGAAACTATTTATCAAATTACAGGACAAGGGATATCCTGGATCGACATATACGCTTTATTATTACGCCGAGAAAGATGCTCTGGCGGGATTCTACTATCAAGCCGCCATAGGGCAGACCTTTGAAGTGGTGTTTGAACGGAAACCGAGCCGTTGAAACACGTGGGGTTCGTTCTGATAAACGAAACTTAACCATCATGAGGAGGATTATGAAATGAAGAAACTGTCCTATTTTTCATTAGCTATCATGTTGATGCTCGCCTGGGCGCTTAGCCCTGCTGTAGCAGCGGATAAACCCAACATCCTGGTGATCTTCGGCGACGATGTGGGCATGTACAATATCAGCGCCTACCACCGAGGCATGATGGGTGGACGCACGCCAAATATCGATCGAATCGCCAATGAAGGCGCGCTCTTCACTGACTATTATGCGCAACAGAGTTGTACGGCTGGACGGGCCGCCTTCATTACCGGCCAACACCCGTTTCGTACGGGCCTGCTGACCATAGGTATGCCCGGGGCAAATCAGGGTCTGCAAGACAAAGATCCGACGCTTGCCGAACTGCTGAAGCCACTGGGTTACACCTCCGGTCAGTTCGGTAAGAACCACCTCGGTGATCTCGACAAGTATCTGCCCACGGCGCATGGGTTCGATGAGTTCTTCGGCAACCTCTACCACCTGAATGCCGAGGAGGAGCCAGAGAGCTACCACTACCCGAAGGACCCAGAATTTCACAAGAAATTCGGGCCACGCGGTGTAATCCGCAGTTATGCCGATGGCAGGGTAGAGGATACAGGGCCGCTCACCCGAAAGCGCATGGAAACGGCTGACGATGAATTCCTGCAGGGATCGATAGACTTCATTGAGAGAGCCGTAAAAGCGAAGAAGCCCTTCTTCGTCTGGCATAATGCCACGCGGATGCACGTTTGGACTCATCTGAGCAAAGAGTGGGACGGCAAGACCGGCTATGGCCTCTATGCCGATGGCATGGCACAGCACGACCACGACATAGGTAAGCTTCTCGACAAGATAGATGAATTGGGTATTGCCGACAACACGATCGTGATCTACTCAACCGATAACGGTGCGGAGAAATTTACCTGGCCGGATGGTGGAACTATTCCATTCAGAGGGGAAAAGGGAACGACTTGGGAAGGTGGTTTCCGCGTGCCTGCCGTCGTGCGGTGGCCAGGCAAAATAAAACCCGGTACGGTCATCAATGACATCTTCTCACACGAGGACTGGGTGCCCACTCTGATGGCTGCAGCGGGTGATCCAGACATCAAAGAGAAGCTGAAAAAGGGTCTGGAGGTAGGAAACAAGACCTTCAAGACCCACCTTGACGGCTATGATCAAGGAGATCTGCTAGCAGGAAAAGGACCCGGAGCGCGTAAGGAAATCTTATACTTCGATGCAGGGGGTAACCTGAACGCCTTACGTTACGATCAATGGAAGATCCACTTCACAATCAT
>JAQYWF010000412.1 GCA_030145105.1 Desulfosarcina sp. | reverse complement strand
CGAGGCGGTGCCGAACCCGAAGCGGTTGTCGATGTAATACACCGATGTTGGCGTAAACGCGTATAGCCGGGCCTTGAACCGTGAGAAAAAGGAGGCCAGGTCCGGTGTCGAGTCGTCTGGAAAAAAATCCCTGGCAAAGGAGAATCGCTTCAGATACAAGGCAATCACTTTGACTGACAATGCCATGGCGTCGACCCATTCCACCGTTCCCGCCATCTGGATACCACGAATGGCCTGCCATGAATCCGCCGGGTGAAACAGCGACGCAGCCGTCTTTCCTGAATCCATGGCCTGTCGGATATGGCGGCTTTGGGGTGAGGAGAAGAAGTAGAAACTGCCCTTGACGCATACAAAGTAAACCGGCGCCGACCATGGCCCGGATTCACCGGCTGTGGCCAGCGTCAAGGTTGATTCAGCCTGGATTAGAGCCAGCGCCGCTTGCCGTCCCTCTTCGGTTGTCGATTTTGCGCTTGTCGCCAAACCAGCCTCCCGAAAGAGCAAAAAAAGACAAAAACCAAAAAACCAAATGACAAATAAATCACAATAGCCAAATTCGAAAGTCCAAACTACGGTTGGTTTTTTGTTCTGTTTGCGATTTGTTGTTTTCTGTTATTTCTTAACCAAACCCACAGCCCTGACCGCCCGTTCCATCTGTTCGATGCGCTTTTCCAGGCTGCCCGTGTAGCCGATGGAAAGGCGGATCAATCCAGGGGAAAGCCCCATTTTCTCCTGCTCTTCCCGGCTGATTTCCGACGAGGTGCTAACACCGGAACAGGACATCAGTGTATCGAAGTATCCTAAAGAGACGGCGATGTAGCCGAAGTCCTCTTTGTTCTGGAGTTCGTCCAGCAGGTCGTCGGCCCGTTTGCGGGTGCCGCAGTCGATGGTAAACATGCCGCCATAGCCATAGCCCGTGTTGATCAGATCAGTGACCAGCTTTTGCTGGTCAAAGGAATCCAACCCCGGGTAGACGACCGGTACGCCCAGTTCCTCCAGCCGGCGGCAGATGGCCAGGGCCCGGCGGGAGTGTTCGCGCATGCGCAAGGCCAGGTGGGGCAGACGCTGGATGATATCGTAGGCCATGCGCGGATCCATGGTGGGCCCCAACAACATGACCCGGCCCGTATGCAGGTCCATGAGTTGGTGCACCATGGCCTTGCTGGTGCAGATGGCGCCGGCGACCAGGTCGCTGGCGCCGTTGATGTACTTGGTCATGGAGTAGACCACCACGTCCGCTCCCAGGCGGGCCGGGGAGATCATCATGGGCGTGAAGGTGTTGTCGACAACCAGAGAAAGGCCATGGGCTTTGGCCAGTCTGGACAGTGCACGGATGTCGGCCACTTTCAAGGTCGGATTGCCTATGGTTTCCGTATAGAGTACGCGGGTTTTCGGAGTGATCGCCCTTTCAAAAGCCGCTGTGTCTGTTGGGCTAACAAAGGTGGTGGTTATGCCGAATTGCGGCAGCATTTCACCCAGCAGTGCATGGGTGCCGCCATAGATGGTGTTGCTGGATACGATGTGATCACCGCTTTTGCATAGCTGGAGCAGGGCGCAGGAGATGGCGGACATGCCGCTGGCGGTGCATATGGCGAACTCGGTGCCCTCCATGGCTGACAGATAACGGGCCAGGGTGTCCACCGTCGGATTGAAGTGCCGGCTATACAGAAAACATCCCCCCTGTTCAGGGCCGCGGATGCCGCCGAAGATCTCCGGCATGGTTTCCGGGTCGATCACGGTGAATGTGGATGACCGGGATATGGACGGGGTTACGCCGCCGTGCTCGCCAAACTCCCTGCGGGTTTCACACATGTCTTGTTCCGGATGGAAGTTGTTCATTTTTTACCTCCCTCTTATTATTTGCCGATGGAAAACGCTGGATGTGTCTCTGCGTGAATCGGGAATGACCGGGATACTGGTTGTTTTAGTCATGGTGGGCTCCCTCGAGAGATTGGATCGGCATCTTGATTGGGGCGAGTTGACCGATCCACTCATGGTTAAGGCGATCGGGAGGTCATATGTTCAATTTAGCCGAACACGGGTCTGCAAAAAGTGCTAGCGATTGCCCGGGGATGCTTCGGCATTGGCCCAGTAGGGAATCGGCCCGGCACCTTTTTCTGCCCAGGCGTTGTCATCCATTTCAATTCCGGCCAACTCTTTCAGTGCCTCGCGGATTTCGCGGGATCCCCTGTCGTGGATCTGTTTTACCGTGGTATGTTCGCCCAATACCTGCGAAAGTGAAAACCGACCGTTGCTGTTTTTCAGGTTGATGTAAAGCAGGTCGCGTATGGAGGCCCAGCTGTCACGACGGGTCTGGTTGGGGAGTGGGGTCAGACTGTCCAGCTGACGCAACCATTTTTTCAAAAACCTTGAGTAAAGGTATTTTTGTGCCAAGGCGAGCCAGAAAATTAGGATCACGGCGCTCAGCAAACCTGCACCGGTGATTTGGAGCTCCGGTTGCAGGCCGGCAAATGGTGGCAGGCCCATGAGGCCCAGCCCGCCGGCAACCCCTCCTACCAGTGAAACGGCCAATCCGGAGAAAAACGCCTTCACCCGGAACAATCGCGCTTTCTTGCGATAGCTGATCATCCCCTCGAGGAAATGGCAAAGCCTTTCGCCATGTGTTTCCACAAAGGAGGCCAGGTTGTCCAGCCGGTGGCAGGGCGCCTGAAGCACCGCTTTTTTCAACTCCTCCCGCTGGTTTTCCAGAAAGTGAAGATAGGCGGCCTGAGGATCTTCGGAACGACCGGATTTTTCAGTGGCCGACGGTGAATAGGTCAGATGGATCATGGGGATGTCCTTGCGGCCGGTTATCTGGGACAGGTTCCAGCACAAGGTTCCATAAACACGCAGCAGGTCGGTCATGGAGGCGCATTCGTCGATGCGGTTGAGCACGTATAACACCCGGTCTTCGAAGGTTTTGGCCGGCAGGGTGTCCCTTAGGCTGGTATGTGCCTCTCGTACGGTACCGGCCTTGTGGGGATCGAACAGCACCAGCACCAGGTCGGCAATCTGTGCCAGATCGCCAATTACGTCCTGATAGTTATATCCCCGGTCCCTTTCGGTAATGCTGTCGAGCATGCCAGGTGTGTCGATGATAGCCAGGTTTTTCAGAAACGGCGAATTGACCTTCTTGAGCTTGAAGTGGGAGGCGAACCGCTGGCCGTGTTTCTTCATGGTCTCGAAGGGGTATTCGGGATCGTTGAGTAAAAACTTGCCATCCCGTTGATCGGTGACCCGAACCGGTGCACCCTCCGGTTCACTATCGTCATGGGTGATAACGGTAAAGGAATCATCCGTGGGCGCCTGCCCGGTACCCTGGACGGCCATTCCCAAAAATTCATTGATCAGGGTGGATTTCCCGGACGAATAGTTGCCCAGCACCAGGACCTGGGGTCGCCATTTAATGTTGGTTTCCAAGGGTACTTCGCTGTAGCCGTAGCGCATGGCCACCGGCGTCAGTTGCTCGGATACCATTTCCAGCAGTTCGGTTCGCAGGGCGGTAATATAGTTGTCACGATACATGAACGTCTCCGGGCGGCAGACTGGGGCGTTGGGTCAAATAAGTGGTTTGCATCAGAAACATCAGTAGGTATAAGGGGTTCCCGAGAACAAATCAAGCCAATAACGACACCCACCGGCTTGCTTCCGCTTGGCTTCACGGGTTGGGCTAATGGCCGCCGCAGCCGCAACCGCAGTCGCTGCAGCTCCCGCCGGCTGCCATGGCTTTGACCACTTCCCGGTCCTGCGCCCTTTTTACATCGATCACGGTGACGTTGAGCGAAATAGGGACCATGATGCCAGATGGCTTTCGCAAGGGAAGTTCAAGATGGCCAACGGTTTCACAAAATGCGCCGGGGGTTACGTCCAATTTGATCCGATCGCCCACTCCCTTTCCGTGAAGCGCTTTTTCAAAAGGGCTGATGCCTGATGTCCCGATACCATAGATAAACACAAATGGTGCCCCTGTGTCATTTGCAGCCGATGGTTCGGAGGTCAGTATGTTCAGGGTGACTTTCATCAGGTTTTCGATTGTTTGTTCGTCATCAGAACCACCTGGGTATTGTCCAGCTATCAAATTCCAGCCAAGTTTTTTAAGTTCCCTTCTAACTGCGATATGTATATGCCCCTCAGTCATTTATCCCTTTCGTATTATTCTTTCGTAAAAAACAAAACAT
>JAQYWF010000072.1 GCA_030145105.1 Desulfosarcina sp. | reverse complement strand
GTGGAACAAGGCGGGCGTTTGAAGGCAGGCATGCTGATCCGGGCGACGGTCCGCGCCCAACTGGATGCAGCCGGTCAGGTTGCCAGTGGATCAGACACCGGCACCTTGGCACCGCTGCTTATCCCATCCTCGGCACCGCTGATTACCGGGCGGCGGGCCGTGGTCTATGTGGCCGTTCCGGGCGAGTCCGGGCAATTCGAGGGCCGTGAAATCGTATTGGGACCCAAGGCGCGGGATCACTACGTGGTCCTGGAGGGCTTGCAGGAAGGCGAACAGGTGGTCTTCAACGGGAACTTTAAGATTGACAGCGCCATTCAAATCCTGGCCCGCAAAAGCATGATGACCATGCAGGATGGAGATATCGCGGAAAGCTATCACCACGTCGGGTCGGCTTCAGTCAACCAGGACTATCTCGAGGAGCGACTGCGTAGCCGGATGCCTCAAGATAGAGAAAGCACAGACATGTCCCCGGCGGCGGGCAGCGAAGGGCACACCTTCATCCGCAACCGACGCGCCACGCCGAGTCACGGGCAATCCGTCGTGCAGCGCCGCCGACCAGGCAGTTACGGCGATACGACGCGTCGGTCGAGACGGGCGCTGAGCCAGTAGATCGCGCCAATGCGGCCGCTTGGCCAATTCGACGATCAAGGGAACCGCAAGTGAATGCAGCCCCATAACAACATCGATCCCTCACGTCCGGCACCCTTTATAGAGCGTATTGTCCGTTTTTGTATTCTCAATAAGGTGCCGGTGTTGCTGGTTTTTTTGATGATTACCGGCAGCGGTCTGCTGGTGGCCCCGTTCAATTGGACGCTGGGCGGGGCGCTGCGCAATCCCGTGCCGGCGGATGCCATCCCCGACATCGGTGAAAACCAGCAAATCGTGTTCACCCAATGGCCCGGCCGCTCCCCCCAGGACATCGAAGATCAAATCTCCTATCCGCTCACCGTGGCCCTGCTGGGCCTGCCGGCGGTCAAATCGGTGCGCAGCTTCTCCATGTTCGGCTTTTCCACCATTTATGTCATTTTCAACGACGATGTGGAGTTTTACTGGTCCCGCACGCGGATCTTGGAAAAGCTGAGCAGCCTGCCGGCGGACACCCTGCCGCCGGATGTCCAGCCTCTGTTGGGGCCGGATGCGACGGCAATGGGACAGGTCTTCTGGTATACGCTGGAAGGCCGGAATGACCAGGGGCAACCCAGCGGTGGATGGGACCTTCACGAACTGCGCACCATCCAGGATTGGTACGTGCGCTTCGCATTGCTGGCCGTTGACGGGGTCAGTGAAGTGGCCTCGGTGGGTGGATTTGTCCAGGAATACCAGGTGGACATCGACCCGGACCGCATGCGCGCCTTTGGCGTTTCTCTGGAGGAGGTGCTCAGCGCCGTCCGCCAGGCCAATCTGGATGTGGGTGCACAGACCATCGAAGTCAACCGCGTGGAATACCTGATTCGCGGACTCGGTTTTATAAAAAGCGTCGAAGATCTCGAAACGGCCGTCATAAAACTAGAGCAGGGTATCCCCGTCTTCATCAAAACCATCGCCAATGTGGTGATGGGACCGGCAGCCCGTCAGGGCGCGCTGGACAAGGGCGGGGCGGAGACCGTCGGCGGTGTGGTGGTTGTGCGTTATGGCGAAAACCCCATGGCCGTCATCCAAAACGTCAAACGCAAGATTGAGGCGATCACCCCCGGCCTTCCCAAACGTGCCTTGACGGACGGAACTTTTTCTCAGGTGAAAATTGTTCCCTTTTATGATCGCACCGAGCTGATTCAGGAATCCCTCGACACGCTGGAACAGGCCCTGATCAACGAAACCCTGGTGACCATCGTCGTCGTGGTCGTGATTCTGCTCAACCTGAGCAGTTCGTTTGTGGTGGCCAGCATGCTTCCCCTGGCGGTCCTGATGGCTTTTATCGCCATGCGCATGTTTAGCGTGGACGCCAACATCGTGGCCCTTTCCGGTATCGCCATTGCCATCGGTACCATCGTGGACATGGGTATCATTTTAACTGAAAACATCTATCGGCGTCAGGCAGCGGCAAACGAATCTGTCGATCGCCTGGCGCTTGTGGTGGGTGCGGTGAGGGATGTGGGCGGTGCCATGGTCACCGCCGTCAGCACCACGGTGATCAGTTTTCTGCCGATCTTTGCCCTCACCGGTGCCGAGGGCAAGCTGTTCCGACCGCTGGCCTTTACCAAGACGTTTACCCTTTCGGCGTCCCTGCTGCTTGCCTTGGTGGTTCTCCCGCCACTGGTGCATACAATTTTGAAATACCGGTCGAACCGGCGCAACAAACAGTGGATCCTCTATGAGGGCCTGGTGTATCTGGGTGTTCTGGCCATGCTGCTGGTAGACCTGCGCATCGGATTGGTGCTGGCGATCGTCGGCGTTTATTACCTGCTTGGCAGATGGCTGCCGGAAACGGTCCGAAAGCAGATTCTACTGCTGGTTAAGTTGGTACTGGCGATGGTGTTGATCCTGATTCTCGCGGCACACTGGACGCCTTTAGGACCGGAAAAGGGGGGCTGGCGGAACTTCTTCTTTACGATCATACTGGTCGGGAGCACCCTGGGGCTGTTCCTGGCCTTTCAGCGCTGCTATCGGACCATTCTAAGCTGGTGCCTGGCCCACAAAGCCCTTTTTCTCTCGTTGCCGGTCGCGCTCGTCTTTGTGGGGGGCATGGTGTGGCTGGGAACCGATGTCTTCTGGGGCTGGGTTCCGCGCCTGGTCAAACAGACCACACCCTACCAGTGGGTGCAGCAGCGGTTTCCCGGGTTGGGAAAAGAGTTCATGCCCCCTCTTGACGAAGGATCCTTCCTGCTGATGCCCACGACCATGCCGCATGCCTCCATCGGCGAGGTGCTGGACATATTAAAGAAACAGGACCGTGCTATCCAGGCGATTCCCGAAATAAAGGTGGCTGTCGGTAAACTGGGGCGCGCACAGACACCCCTGGATCCGGCCCCGGTGTCCATGATCGAGACACTGATCACCTATTGGCCGCAGTATCTGCACAGCGAGGCGGGCGATCTTCTACTATTCCAGTATGACGCCGATGAAACGGATTGGGTGCGCGACGCTGCCGGCAACCGCGTGCCGGCGCTGGATGGACGCCCCTACCGGGCTCAGGGGCGTTATGTCCGCGATGATCAGGGCCGCTTGTTAGCGGACCCCAGCGGCAAACCATTTCGATTGTGGAGACCCGCCCTGGAGCCTTCCCTGAATCCGGGAAGGCCTCATTGGGAGGGTATTCGAGATGCCGATGACATCTGGCATGTGATTCTCCAGGCGGCGCGCATACCGGGAACAACCACGGCATCCAAACTGCAACCGATTTCTGCCCGAATGGTCATGCTGCAGAGCGGTATCCGCTCCAGCATGGGCATCAAAGTGTTTGGGCCGGACTTGCCTACGATCCAGGACGCTTCCTTGCAGATTGAGCGATTGTTAAGGCAGGTGCCATCGATCAAACCCCAAACCGTGATTGCCGATCGTATCATCGGCAAACCCTACCTCGAGATAGAGGTGGATCGACAGGCCATCGCACAATATGGGCTCCGGCTGCAGACGGTTCTGGACGTCATCGAGTTTGCCATCGGCGGGCGCCAGGTGACCACAACCGTGGAAGGGCGGGAGCGCTATCCGGTGCGGGTACGCTATATCCGCGAGTTGCGGGATGACCTCGAGACATTGGGCGGCGTCCTGGTTCCGCTGCCCGACGGGTCGCAAATCCCGCTTCGGCAGGTGGCGGATATTATCTACGTCAAAGGTCCCCAAGTGATCAAGAGCGAGGACACCTTCATGACCGGTTATGTTTTGTTCGATGGCCGTGGGGGTGTCGCCGAAACCACTGTGGTCAATGATGCAGACGAATACCTGAAAGATAAACTGGCCACCGGCGCCCTGTCCCTCCCGGCAGGTGTCAGCTATGCCTTCACCGGCACATACGAGAATCAGGCGCGCTCGGAAAAGCGACTGCAGATCATTTTGCCGGCCGCATTGGCCATCATCTTTATCATTCTTTACATGCAGTTCAAATCGACGGCTGTTACCGGGATTGTTTTTTCAGGTATTGCCGTTTCCTGGTCGGGCGGCTTTGTTTTCTTGTGGTTGTATGCGCAACCGTGGTTTTTGAATTTTACGGTATTCGGCACCTCCATGAGCAGCCTTTTCAACGTGCACCCGGTCAATCTCAGCGTCGCCATCTGGGTGGGTTTCCTGGCCCTTTTCGGTATCGCTTCGGACGATGGTGTGGTGATGGCCACCTACTTGAAAAATCAGTTTGCCACGAATCGGCCGCAAACGAACACCGAGGTTCATCATCTGGTGATCGAGGCCGGTCTGAGGCGCGTTCGTCCCTGTGTGATGACCACCGCGACCACATTGCTGGCGCTGATTCCCGTTTTGACCTCCACAGGGCGCGGGGCGGACATCATGATTCCCATGGCCATCCCGACATTCGGCGGTATGCTCTTCGAAGTGATGACCATGCTGGTGGTTCCGGTCCTTTATTGTTGGAAGGAAGAAATCGCATCCAACCGCCGGATGGAAACGAAGCATCTCGACGATCCGTCCGGGGCTGAGACCGGCAGGAACTAATGATCACTCATATGAATGATCCATCTTTTCCGAAGATTAGTTTATAATTACAAGGACTATTGTGGGGCCGTGGCCGGTTGGCGTGTCAGGGTCTTGTCAGACTTTTCCGGCGGTTTGCCGGATGTGTTCGTGAGGTCTTCTGCCCGGGTGCCCGGTGAAGCAGTCGCGTCTGCAGGGTGGTGGGTTGCCGTTGACTCGGGGTGGGCTTCGGGCGCGGTTTTCGGCCCCAGGCACCGTTTCTCGCCCAATGCTTTCAGCCACCCCATGTTGCGGGTGATACGGTCGCTGTAGCCTTCATTTTCCAGAAAATTATCAGGACAGGCGATACGGCTTTTTTCGTAGATGTTGAGAAATTGGTCCGCATTTTCAGCGCAGGCACATGAATCCCCTTGTATGGAGTAGTACCGCGCCTTGAGGAATGCACCGCTCAATTTTTCAAGGTATCCGTCGCATTGCTTTTTCTGCGTGTCACTGATCCACTTTACCGGTTTTACAGGTGCCGGTCTGGCTTTTTTTGATTCCGGCGGTGGCGTGCGGATTATCCAGCGCCTGTCCTGCACAATGGGTGTCGGGGATGGTTGCGGTTTCGTTCCGTCAACCGGTGACGTGGCTTCACTGTCGGCAGATTTGGCAGACGGGACGCTTTGGTTGCCTATCGTTTTGTTGCCGTCGTCCTGTGCGTCTGATGATGGATTTTTTTTGGGTTTGGGTTGTACGTCCGGGGCCTGTTCCTTTTTCGTGGGTTCAGCTTTTTGAGAAGTGTCTGGATTCGCTTGGGATATGCTTCCTGAAGGGGATGCTGGCGGCAACTGTTCATCTGCCGGGATGGATATTGGGTAAATCATCCAGAAAAAAAAAGACAGAATTGCCAATCGAATTCGCATGGTGCTTTGTTCCGTGGCTTTCAGGACGGTGATAGAAAAAAGGGATTATAAGGTTTACGATGACAGACATGACAATATACATCGACTGATGTTCAAAGGCAAGGGGTGTACGACGCCGTTGAACCGCGATAGCGGAAGCATACTCCGCCGCTTGTTGGCGCGAAGCAAAAATCCCGACATCGGGGTCGGAGCGAAGCAGAGATCCCGCTCATCGGGGCTGCGGGGAGGGTCCAAGCGTGTTGAGCGTCATTTGCCTCGGGTCGATCCATTTTTCTCTCCGGCGGTCCATGACCCTGCGATGTCCCTTTTCAGCCCTCCGGTTGGGAATGTGCGAATCGTAGGAGTACCTGCGGCGTTCGATTCCGGTTCGTCTTTCCAGGCAGAATATCGTGGTCGTTTGGCTCATTGGTCCCAACGCTGTTAGAAAAGAATCGAATCTTAAAATAATAATCAGAAACGATGCGTCAAGAAATTATTCTACAGTCGTCTTTGTGATGGGTTAAGATTTTAACAGCAGGGGCATTTTTTTTCCATCGCGGTTAAGGTAGATGGGGCAGCTTTTACAATCTTTCAGGCCGCCATGACTGGCCGCTTTTTTGGCGACTTCGTAGCAGGGGATGCGAAAGTTGTTGTAGGACGAGCAGGCCTCTTTTTCCGAACAGTTGAAGACAACCCAGCACGGGGCGGAGGCCAGAAAATACCTCAAGCAGGCCACTGTGAAGCCGTGCTCATGGATCAATGCCTTGACGCGCTGGATCTGGTTGATGTCGTATTCGGAATAGCGCCGGTTGTTGGTCCGCGGTTCACGTTCGGGCTTGATCAGCCCTCCTTTTTCATATTCCCGAATCCGCTTTTGGGATAACGCCACCCGCCGGGAAACCTCGTTGATCAGGTAGGTGACATCACGTTTGCTGTTCAACTCCATCGGTGTTACCCACCTGTTTATATATAAAGGACAAAGTTGGCGCGTGTCGGCCTCAAGTGGCTCTCCTATACCATGAATGCAATCGATCCACAAATTTTGCACTATTGGTGGGCAAAATTTGAATTTCCATGTAACCGATACCGGCAAGCCGCTCCCCCAGCCTGTTTTATATGATACCCCCCATCAAATATCTATGGGCCATTCAACCAATTTTATTTACAGACAATTAAGGGATAATCGCGGTGGGTTTGGCGGTTTTCCGGGGGCCGCGTGCCATGTATGGTACTAATTTTGTATAGACACTTGAAAGTCAAGGAGCAGTCTGGCCGATATACCGGCAAAAGGCAGCCATCCATTGCAGCTTCGGGCAGCTTCGGGGAAAATTCGGGGAAGCACAATGGGCCATGGTTCAACTTAACACCAGGAGATTGTAGCATGAAAATGAAATGCAACGTGAACGGATGGACGATTGTCCTCTCAATCCTTGTCAGCCTGATGCTGATCGGGTCCACTGCATGGGGCGCATCCGATCGGCGCAACAATGACAACGCTTCACAAAGCGCCAGCAATCGTGCCGACGCGGATGGTGACGGCATTTCAGCCAGAAAAGACTGCAACGACAACGATCCAACGATTTACCCCGGTGCCCCGGAGATACCCAACGACGGCATCGATCAGGACTGCAACGGAACCGACCTGGCATCCGGAAGTGGCAGTCCTGACCCCGACGACGGGGGCGGCACCGGCCACCACGCGGGTCTGACCTACGACGCCTATCCGGGAAATTGCCTCTCCTGCCATAAAGACAAGGCCGACGAGATGATGCAGACCACCCATTACCAGTGGCTGGGCGAAGCCCCGGACATGACCAACGGCGTAGGAAAGCGCCAGGGCAAGTTGACCAATGCGGTCAACAGCTACTGCATCAACATCGAAGGCGACTGGCCGGTGTGCGGCTCCTGTCACGTGGGGCGCGGCCAGCGACCCGACGAGGCGGACAACAATCCTGAGAACGTCGATTGCCTGATGTGCCACAACGACGGTTATGCGGCCCAGCGCACCCGCCTGGACGACGGCAGCATGGGCGTTTCACAGCCGGACGATGCCATGGTGCAGAACGTCCATCGGCCCACCCGGGCCAACTGCCTGGCCTGCCACGCCAAGGCCGGCGGCGGGGACGGGGTCAAACGCGGCGATCTGTCCATGGCCACCATCACCAATGCGGACCGCGACTTTGACGTGCATATGAACCGTGCCGGTTCCAACCTGGCCTGCCAGTCCTGTCACGTGTTCGACAAGCACAAGGTGATCGGCAAAGGCTCGGATCTGCGGCCCACCGATGACCTGGAACGGGGATCGGAAATCAGCTGTCTGACCTGCCACACCGACAAGAACTCCCGGGAAGGGCATGAGACGACAAAGATAAACGATCACGTGGCCCGGGTCGCCTGCCAGACCTGCCACATCCCGGTGTATGCCAAAGTGGCCACCGAAACCTATCGGGACTGGCGGAAGCATCATGACGGCAGTCCGGCTGATGAGAAGGCCCAGCCCGGCCACCCACATACGGAGAAGATGGCCGACCTGACACCGACGTATAAATTCTGGAACCGCAAAAGCGACAACACCCTTTTAGGTGACAATGCCGGCCGGACCTACAACGGGGAGACCGACACCTGGCCGACGTCCACCCCCTCGGGAGATGTCACCGACGGCAAGCTCTATCCGTTTAAATACAAGACCGCCATGCAGCCCAAAACCACCAAGGACGCCAAGGATCCCCATCGCCTGATCGCCCTGAACACCTTCGAGTACCTCAAGGGCACCGGCAATGTGAACACCGCCATCGCGCAAGGGCTCACCGCCATGGGCTACCCGGCCGACGAGTCATACGACTGGGTGCTGACCGACACCTACGGGCTGCTCAACCACGGCATCAACCCGGCATCCGATGCCCTGCAGTGCGCGGACTGCCACGGCCGCATCGACCGCATGGATCTGCAGGGGGACCTGGGCTACCAGCTCAAAGCGGACAAGTCGTCCGTCTGCTCCCAGTGCCACGGCCAGAAGGAGAACAAGAGCTTTGCGGTGATCCACGACAAGCACGTTAAGGACAAGAAATATGATTGCAGCAGCTGCCACTCCTTTTCCAGGCCGGAACGCGGGTAGGCCGGCGCCGGCAGCCGCAACTAGTTAGACAACGATGAACATCCCCACGCCGGCATCGCCGTTACAGGCGATCCGGTGTGGAATCCAAACCCCGCCATTGCGATCACATCGGATTTAGCAGGTAAAGCAATGAACCACCCGTTAGATTACGATCCGTATGCCGGATGGTGGATGAACGTGAAAGCCGTTAGGCATTTCTCTATCCCGATTTGAGTCCCTGCTTTCCGTCCGTCACGCTTTCCACTGCCAATCAGAACCCTTCCTGTTCAAATTTCATCATCCCCTATCGGCGATCTAAAGGAAACCGGTTTGGTGAATGTTGATCTTCGCGGATAGGATCGATCACAGTGTGAAGCAACCACATTTTCGGTGCAGGCATCCGAAGGATCGGGTTTGAGATTTTCCGGAAATCGGCGAGAAGGGGCAGGCGCGATCGCCTGGAATCGATCACCCGTAGAAGGCTTTTTCCCATCAGTGCGGTTCGATGGCCGAAAGGCGGGGCTGATGCGGCGTGTTACCCGGCGACGTCGACGGACAGCCATACTCCCTTAGCCGGCAGGGTTGAGAAAAAAGCCGTGTCCGGTGTGGTCGCGCGATCATCCAATTGGGCTTTGCGGATGCTGCGTTCAACTCGCCGGGGTAATGATCCGCAACCCGCTGAAGATCACTACCGTCTACCTCAATACCCGCTTCCAGAAGACCACCGCCGATATCCGCCAAGCCACTGTATATACGAATCGAATCCTCATGGGGTTCCCTCCCGAGCGTGCAGGACAATCACAGCTGACAGAAAAAACGGCGCTCGATCAACAATCCTGATTCTGAGAGGGTCTATCGTTTTTTTGAAAAATGCGGCCAGTCATTTGCCTCGGGTCGATCCAGTCCTCACTCCGACGGTCCATGGTGCTGCGATGTTGCTCTTGAGCCCTTCGATCGGGGATATGCGAATCATAAGTTTACCGGCGCCGTTCGATTCCGGTTCGTCTTTCCAGGCAGAATATGGGGCATGTATGGTTCATTGCTCCCAACGCAATTAGAAAAAGGAATGAATATTAAAATAGTAATCAGAAACGATGCGTCAAGAAATTTTTACTTAGCGATCTTTGTGATGGGTTATGATTTTAACAGCAGCGGCATCGTTTTCACGTCGCGGTTAAGGTAGATGGGGCAGTTATTGCAATCTTTCAGTCCGCCGCGGCCGGCAGCCTTTTTGGCGACATCGTAGCAGGGGATGCGCGGGTTATTGTAGGCCGTGCAGGCCTCTTTCTTCGCACAGTTGAAAATAGCCCAGCACGGGGCGGAGGCCAGGAAATATCTCAGGCAGGCCACCGTGAAGCCGTGCTCATGGATCAACTCCCTTATGCGAAGGATCTGGCTGATGTCTGCTTCAGCATAGCGCCGGTTGTTGGTCCGTGGTTCACGTGCGGGCTTGATCAGCCCTCCTTTTTCGTATTCCCGAATCCGCTTCTGGGATAATTCCACCCGCCGGGAAACCTCGTTGATCAGGTATGTGACATCACGTTTGCCGTTTGAATCCATCAGCTTGCTTGCCTATCTTCGATTGTTGGGTAAAGGGAGTGTGAATATGCTCTAAGTGATCGTTCCATACCATGAATGCAATCGTTTCACAATTTTTGCACATCAGCGTGAAAATTTAGAACGGAAGTGCAAACCCCTCCGGTTCGTATGTGCCCGCCCCAATCCAGCCTACCCACTGCGTTATCACTAAACAATCTAAAAATAATAAATATTATTTCAATAGATTAAGATTTAAATGGTACCTTTCTCCTGGCCACGACCAGAGAGGCCAATGTTATCTGGTTTAAATTTTGTATAGAGGCTCAAGGTATCAGGCAGACATGCCGATATACCTTTTGGATAAAAGGATTGCACGTTAACCGTATCGATTTTACGGCGTTGGAAATCAAATGTACAACCGGAGGAAAAAAATGAGATGTTCAAAGCTCCACCGGATTCCGGTCTTGACCCTTCTCATTTTACTCACATCAATCGTTTCGGCCCACGCCTGGTCGTTCATTACCAGCCAGTTCTCAGCACCGTTCAATCAATGCCAGACCTGCCACGTGTCAAACAGCAACCTTGCCATGAATCCCTATGGCGACGATTATTTGGACCCCTCCCACCGGTCCAAGTACGCGAACAAACACCCGGCCATCGCTGTGACGGGAGACTGCAACAACTGCCACAGCGGCAAAGGCTATCCCATCGTTCGCAGCGGCCTGGGCGCCATGGATTCTGACCGCGACTTGTTTACCAACCAGGCGGAATTCAATGCCGGCACCTTTCCCGGGGATGCCACTGACTTTCCTGCAGATACCGATGCCCCCACCATCACTGCCTTTAGTCTGCCGGCTACCTCCAGCACCCTTACCGTCGCCATTTCCGGCTTCACGGCCACTGATGATGTCGGTGTTACCGGTTATATGCTGAATGAATCCGGTGTGGATCCGGCAGCCGGCGATGCAGGCTGGAGTGCCATTCCACCGACCCAGTATACTTTCGCTGTGGCGGGCATAAATACCCTGTATGCCTGGGCCAAGGATGCGGCCGGTAATGTGTCTGCCGCGGCCAGCGCACAGGTCGACACCACCGCCAGCCAGGGCCGGGTGAACGAACCGCCCGTGGCCTCGGCAGGGACCGATCAGGCGGTGGTCGAAGGAGAAACCGTCACCTTAGACGGTGGCGGCTCCAGCGACGATCTGGGAATTTTTAACTATGCCTGGCTGCAACTGGACGGTCCCGGTGGTGCGGCCCTCGACGCCAACGATCCGTCAGCGGTGGTGATTTCCGACCCCTTCGACATTCAGATCTCTTTCATCACCCCCTCGGTGGGCGTCAACGGCACCATATTGACGTTTCAGTTGACCGTGACGGATGGCGATGGCGCCCAGGACAGCACCGAGGTCCGCATTACCGTGGATGATAACGGCATTACCGATTTCGATGGCATGCCGGGTGTCATTTCGACTTACTCGGCAGACGGCCAGCCCATCGGCATCGGGAATACCGGCGCCAATGCCTGCACCCGCTTTGTCGTATTGGGTACCCAGGATGTGGCCGGCGGATGGCAACAGCCGAGGGATGCCATTTACGGGTTTATTGATTTCGCGTTGAAGGTGACCGATCCAGCCAGCACGTCCATCACCATTTATCTGCCATCTCCGGCACCGGTGGGCTACAAATGGTACAAGTACACCGATGCCAACGGCTGGTTCGATTTCAGCCGGGATTTGATCAGCAACGGCTCCGGTGACGGTGCCGACTTCAATGCCGATCGCACCCAGGTGACCATCTATATTACGGACAACGGCGAATTTGACGACGACCCAACTCCCCTTGTGATCAGCGATCCAGGTGGGCTTGCCGCGGGCCTGTCATCTTCCATCTCCGTGGGGTCCAATAGCTTCGGCAGCAGTGGCGGCGGCTGTTTTATCGAGGCCTCCACGGATCATACCCAATTGTTCAGATCTGTTAAAACCATTGCTGCGCCCTTGTTCGTGTTCCTTGCCGCAGGGTGTTTGCTTTTACCGGCAAGGAGACAGATGGAATGAGGACACGACTGCCGACTTTGTTTTGCATGGTGATGATGATCCTGCTGTTCCAGACAACGACTCCGGTCGGGGCTGCCACCCAGGCTGATTCCCAGGCTACCGCCCAAGCTACAGACAGATCTTACGTGGGCGCCGACACCTGCATCGAGTGCCACGAGGATTACTATGACAGCTATATGAAAAACCGGCACGGCATTGCCGCCGACCCGCGTACCCCTGAGGCCCAAATGGGCTGCGAGTCCTGCCATGGGCCCGGATCCGAACATGTGGATGCGGACGGTGAAGGCGGCATCCGTTCTCTCAACGCCGATTCGGCGGACGGCGCGGCGATTAACAACGCCGCCTGCCTGCAGTGCCATGCCAAGGGTGGCCAGGCGCTATGGCATGGCAGTGAGCACGACGGGCGGAACCTCTCGTGCACCAGCTGCCACAGCACCCACAACAACTACGCCAACAACCTTGCCTACGAAAGCCAGGAGGAAACCTGCCGGCAATGCCATAAAAGCATCCGGGCAGAATTGCTGCGCCAGTCCCACCATCCCATCCGCGAGGGGAAAATGAACTGTTCGGACTGCCACAACGCTCACGGGACCCTTGCAGACAAGCTGGTTGACGCCCAATCCGCCAACACCAAGTGCTTCGAGTGCCATGCGGATCTCAGGGGACCCTATTTGTGGGAGCATCCGCCGGTGGTGGAAGATTGCCTGAGCTGTCACGTGCCGCATGGTTCATCCCGCAACGCACTGCTGAACGCCAAGACACCCTACCTGTGCCAAAGATGTCATTCCAATGCGGCGCATCCCAGCCAGTTGGGGGCGCGCAGCAATGCAGAGGCAGGTCAGTCAGTCTATCGGGTACTGAATAACCGTACCTTCTACCGTGCCTGTCTCAACTGCCACGTGGCTATTCATGGATCGAACCATCCTTCCGGCAAGAGCCTGGCCCGCTGATGATCTATACTATTCAATGGGGAGATGTGTCATATGAAACACATTCAATCAGGGGATCATTATCGCGTCTTACTATCCCTTATAATAGCCGGCCTGATGATTTTACCAGGATCAGCCCTGGCCGCAACCACAACCATCAACAATATTCGTGAGGGGCAGCACCCGGAATATACACGCATTGTATTTGATTGCAGCGGTGAAGAACCCGATCGAATCGGACCGGCCCATGCGGAATTCATGCCGGTGTTATTTGCAGACATTGTGGTTTCCATCGATGCCGACAAGGTCTCAGACACCCTGGGTGGTGCTGTGAAAAAGATTGGCTTGCATCCGGACGAGGGGAAAACTGAGATCCGGTTAAGCTTCAAAACCCCGGGTGCCCGCGTCAAATCCCTGATCATACCGTCGAATGAGAATTCAGGCCGGAACTACCGGCTGGTATTGGATATCTATGCCGGGCCATTGGCCACTCGGGAAGCGGTAGCACCGGTTACCGCTGCGACTGCGGTTGCAGCCGTGCCGGCTGCCGTGGCCCTTGAGTCCACTGTAGTCACTGCCACGTCCATCTCCTCGACTATACCGGAACCGTTGTTTATTGCGACTGCGGCGAAATCTACGGGAAGCAATATACCCGCTTCACCGGCTGTCAAAGCGGCGGTGTCAAACCAACCGCCGCTGGTCGATGAGGGCAATACCGTGGAACCGGAGCCTGACGAGGGGGATCAGGAAGCCTCCGATCTGGTGGTATCCGGCGAGGCCAGCTTAGTCTTGCGGGCCACCGACGTGGACGGGAGCGAGGCGCAATTTCAAAAGTATCGCGACCTTACTCAGCCGGTAACGGGTGATATTGTCCTCGACGTCGAAAAAAACCGAGACTATTACATGCACGGAAAGGCTACCAACATCGGCCAGGATGACCAGTTTGTGGGTGCCGAGGGTGGTCGATACGGCAAATACGGTATCGATATTACCTGGAATAAATTCATTAATCGTTATGCCACCGATGCCAGGACCCTTTATTCTGGCGTTGGTTCAGACTATATGCGCCTCGATGACAACCTGCAGGCAGATATCCAAAGCGCTCCCAATGACGTCGAAGTGGCCAATCGTTTAAGAGGCTTCATCCCCAGTGCTGACGTGGGAGATCCAGAAAACTCGCGGGACCAGCGCAAAATCGGTTTCGATTTGCTTTCCTTGGATCCATTCAGCCTGCGGGTCGATTTGGCTAATGAGAAAAGAGAGGGCGTGCGGCCCTATGCGGGTGCCTTCAACAATGCACAAATGGTGGAACTCTTCGAACCGATCGATTACGATACGAACGATGTGAAAATCAGCGGCGAGTATGCCCAGGGACCCTATTTTTTCAATCTATCTTACGTATTCTCTCAGTTTAAAAACAATGTGGACAGTCTGCGTTTTGACAACCCCCTGCGCGTCTCCGATGCCGTTGGCGGTCCCGCCAGCGGCCGGGCTGATTTGGCGCCGGACAATCAATACCATAATTTTTCTGCCAGCGGCGCGTTGACCCAATTGCCCTGGCGAAGCCAGATCACGGCCAACGCGGCCTGGGGCCGCATGACTCAAGATGATGCCCTGTTGCCTTATACAACCAACACGGCCATCACCGCGCCGGCTCTGCCGGCCGACCGGGTTGACGCCCAGGTGAATACCTCGCTCTACAATTTCCGTTTGACCTCCCGGCCCCTCTCTTACATGCGCCTAAAAGGCTTTTTTAGATACTACGACTATGACAACCGCACCGGTGTGATCGGTTTTCCCGACGGTTATGTGGAAACAGATGATGCCCTCGTTTCAACTGCCGTCCGCAACCTGCCATCCAGCTATACCAAGACGCGGGCTGGCGGCGATGTCGGATTCGACGTATTTTCACGGTCCCACCTCAATTTTGGCTACACGTATGAGAAAACCGAGCGAGAGAATCGAGAAGTCGCCAATCAGGAAGATAACATCCTGAAGGCGTCATTTGACACCCGTGCCCTGGATTGGTTGGACATTCGAACCGCCTACACACGGACCCAACGGGACATTGGCGAATACCGTTACGACATCTATCTTGAAAGCGGCCAAGACCTGCAACAGCTTCCACAATTGAGAAAATATGATGAGGCAGACCTGACACGGGATCTCGTTGAGGTGCTGGCCACCGTATACCCTTCAGACACGCTGGCACTGAGTGGATCAGTTGGTTACGGTACCGATGACTTCCATGATTCGCCTTATGGCCTGATTGACGACACCCGCTATGTGTTCTCCCTGGATGGCGATTACGCCTTGGGCGATCGCTTAAGTCTTAACCTGTTCTACACGCATGAAATATATGAAAACGAGCAGCGTGCCATGCAAAATGGCGGGGCGACGGATTTTGACTGGACCGCGGATGGCAAGGACCTGGTTGACACGATCGGCGGCGGTTTTAAGCTGGCATTGATTCCGGATTTGCTGGATCTGGATCTGATCTATGCCTACAGCGAAGTTGATGGGAATCTCGAATTTTCAAGCCCGTCGGGATCGTACGACGATTTTTCGGCCGTGGACGACACCAAGACCCACATGCTCAACACCAAACTGATCTACCACAACGCCTACCTGGATTTCGATGTGGCCCTTGGCTATCTATGGGAGAAATTCGACTATACGGATTTTGCGGCCGAGGGCTTTTCGTATGTTCCCACGGATACCGCCGGCAACTACCAGGGGGCGCTGCTGGCCGGAACCCTGCCCCAGGATTACGATGCCCATGTGATCTACACCAGGATCACCTTCCGGTATCGCTGATCGTCTCAATCCCCTTTGCACCTCAACAGCCGCAGCCGATAGAAGCTGCGGCTTTTTTGCGCCGTTGGACGCTGCTCCAACATAACGCCGATTTTTTGTTTTTGGCTCGGACCGCGATAACGAGCGCCTTCCTCGCGGCTTGCCGCGGGGAAGGTTCAGCCCTTCGTCTTTCCGCTCCCATATCAGGGACGCGCCTATTACTTCCAAACAGCTCTCTTCGATCGAATTGAGAAGTATTTCTCTCGCCGGCTCACACCCCTAAGCATCTAAACATAATTGTGTATACATTAAACTACACCTATGTGTGCAGTTTTGAAAATTCTGCGTGCTAAAATTCTAAAAGCATTTGAAATCATAAGAAAATATTTTTGGTATGATGGTTGCTAATACTACTGGAAGATCAATCGCTAAAGCGCCGGCAGCTTAAGAAAAAACAACCAAGAGGTGACTTAAAAGCAACCAATTGAATGCCGTGGGTAGAGGGCCATTACTCAGTAGCATCCATGGGATTCCAAAGGTGTCTGCAATGCGACTCGATCCGCTGAAATGGGTCGGAAAGGTGTTTACAATGAAAAAGTACTTATTGGGTCTGTTCGTTGGTTTTCTTACCATTGCCCTGTCGGGTATTTCGTTTGCCAAACCGAATTACCCCGCAGGAAGCTGCGGAGGATGCCACGGCGTGCCGGTGGTTACCAGTTTTCAACTCCCATCGTCCCATGATTCAACTACCGTTCCCATTGACAGCTTTATGGCTACGGATTCTGACCAATATAACGAGACCCGTGTGAATGGTTATCTGCTGACCACCTCTGCTGCAGCGCCCAGTTCAAGCGATTCCGGTTGGCAGTCTTCCCCGCCCAGTCAGTATACATTCACTGCAGATGGGCTGCAGACACTTTATGCGTGGGCCAAAGATACCTTTGGCAGTGTATCCGCAGCCGTTTCTGATGCGGTTGATATTTTAATCGTTGTTCCCAATTCACCGCCTGCAGCCGATGCTGGTCCAAATCAAACCGTCGATGAAGGGGTTACTGTCACCTTGGATGGCTCCAACTCAGATGACAGCGATAACGGCATCGGCAGCTACCTCTGGGAGCAGGTTCCCGGAACCGTAGCCGTGGCGATATCTGACCCTGCGGCAATGATGCCGACCTTCAGCACGCCCAATGTGGGACCTGGAGGCGTGGCGTTGACCTTCCGCCTGACCGTTTCCGATGGAGAGGCAACCGACATGGATACCACCATCGTGAACGTTTCCTGGGTCAACATTGAACCGGTGGCCGATGCCGGTGGTGATCGAACCGTGGCCGAGGGTACGCCGGTCATCTTGAATGGCAGCGCTTCAGATGGCGTTGACGACGGGATTGATACCTATTCCTGGAGCCAGGTTAACATCAAAGGCGTGATCGCCGAACTGGTGGGTCCGAATACACCGACGCCTGAATTTACCATCACCGATGTTGGTGCCGATGGTGCATCCTTGACCTTTGAACTGACCGTCACCGACGACGGCGGATTGGCGGCCACCGATCGTGTTGTGGTTAATGTGACCAATATCAACCAGGTTCCAGTTGCCAATGCCGGTGCCAATCAGATTGTCGAAGCAAATGCTGAGGTCATCCTGGATGCTTCGGGTTCCTCCGATCCCGACACTGACCTCGATCCTGACACTGCATACACCTGGAAGCAGACTGCCGGTCAGTCTGTCACCCTTTCCGCACCGGGTGCGATCAAGCCGGCCTTTACGGCTCCGGATGTAGCGGACGGAACCAGTGAAACCCTGTCCTTTGAATTGACGGTAACGGACGGCCAGCTGCAAGCCACGGATATTTGTCAGATCCAGGTCAATGGCGCAACACCGCCTCCGGTCGTTGAAGAAGAGCCTCCGGTCGTTGAAGAAGAGCCTCCGGTCGTTGAAGAAGAGCCCCCGGTTGTTGAAGAAGAGCCCCCGGTTGTTGAAGAAGAGCCCCCGGTGGTTGAAGAAGAGCCTCCGGTCGTTGAAGAAGAGCCCCCGGTTGTTGAAGAAGAGCCTCCGGTCGTTGAAGAAGAGC
>JAQYWF010000221.1 GCA_030145105.1 Desulfosarcina sp. | reverse complement strand
TATCCTCGTAATATCAACTATATGCACCCCAAGGGCACTTCTTTCAGGGCGCCTGCGGTAAAATTTTTCGCATGCCTTGATCTCGACCAAAATCCCTCGTTTCTGGACAGACACTAACGAGTTTTTTTCGTCGATTCCCTAATCCAATCCGCTTTAGTTCATCCCCACGCGTGGCCGCCATGGCGGCCACCAGTCTGGTTCGGTTATCGGCTGTTTGTGCGGATGCCGGCGATTTCATCGGGTGAAATGCCCAGCCATGCCAGAAAGGCCTCATGACCTTCCGGATGGCGGGTTTCAAAAAGATGGTGCCATTTCATCATGGCGTCTTCGGTCAGTCCGATCTCTCGGAACATGGCCACCCACTCCACCTTGCTGACGTTGTTTTGCATTGTCTGACTCCTTTTTTATATTTTTACACTCCGGGCACGGCCGTGACAATGCCTTCTATAAACGGTGAACCCATGGTCGGGTCAAGGCCATTATCGAATTTTTCTACCCGTCAATCATTCAAAGACTGTCGAACAGCTGGTAATACGCCTTGATCGATTGTACGGCGTCGATGGAGAGTTGAAACAAAATCCAACTGAAAACAAGTATCCCGATGGTGAGCCCGATCTTCCATGCCCTCGTCGCCTGTGGATGCCACCAGATCAGGGGCAACGCCAGCGGCCCCACACAGCAAAGGGCAATGATAATAAAGGATTTTCGAAAATACCATTCTACCTTTTCTTCTGCAAGACGCGGATTTTGGGAGGCAATTAAAAACTCACCGCAGTGCTTGCACTTGATTGCGTCGTCCTGAATGTCTTCTGCGCAGAAGGGACACTTTTTCATGATCATCTCTCTTGGCAGTACGATGGATGGGTAGGGCAATAGAAGAATAGCAGTTAGGTACCGCATTTGTGTGGTCGGATCAATAGGTTGCTTAATTGCGCGATGACCGGTCAGCGACAGGCGGTAACGAATGGGAATAAGGCAGCGCCCCGAAAGCAGACCTGCCGCAAGGTGACCGGCAATTGTCACGCCTCGATCTCACCTGCTTTGTTGAAATTTGCGGGTGATTGTTTATAGTGTGTAGCATCACCTCTCTAAACGGCCGCCACGATCACCTGCAGGTGGATTCATCGCCTTGCCGACCACCAGGCTGCCGGGCAAATTAACACAAACCGATAAAGCCCAAGGGGATAAGGCGGATGACACCTGAAATCATGACGGTATTGGCTATCCTGGTCGCGGTCATCATCCTTCTAGTCACCGAATGGGCACCCCTGGAGGTTCTGGCCATGCTGGTCATGGGCGTGCTGGCGGTCACCGATATCGTCAGCCCCAAGGAGGCGTTGGCCGGATTCAGCAACCCGGCGGTGGTGACCATCTGGGCGGTCTTCATCCTCAGCGGCGGGCTGACGCGCACCGGCATCGCCAATATCCTCGGCCGGCAGTTGCTCAAGGTTGCCGGCGGTGGGGAAGCCAAGCTGGTGGTGATCATCATGGTCATCGCCGGCGTGCTGTCGGCATTCATGAATAATGTGGCCGTGGCTGCATTGATGCTGCCCGTGGTCATGGACATCGCACGCAAGACCGACCGCTCGCCATCCACCTTGCTGATGCCGCTGGCTTATGGGTCGCTGCTGGGCGGCCTGACCACCATGATCGGCACACCGCCCAACATCCTGGTCAGTGAAGCGCTGCGCGAAAATGGCCTGGAGCCCTTCAAGCTCTTTGACTTCTCGCCCGTTGGCCTGATCGTGATGGCCTGCGGCGTGGCCTTCGTCACCCTGGTCGGCACGCGCCTGCTGCCCAAACGCAACCTGGCCGAGGAAACCGCCGGGCAGGGGCCGGATTTCCGCTCGCAGTACCGGCTACAGGAGCATCTGTTTCAGATCCGGGTCCCCGGCAGTTCTGCCCTGGTTGGCAAAACCCTGGCCGGCAGCCGCCTGGGTGCCGCGCTGAAGCTCACTGTGATCGGCATTACCCGCAGTAGCGGCATCACGCTTCTGGCGCCCCCCATCAACGAGATGATTCAAGCCGAGGACCTGCTGATCGTCGAGGGAAAGCTTGACCAGATCCAGGAGATGAACCACTGGGGTCAGCTGCTCACCGAGACCGATTCCATCGGCCCCGACGAATTGACCGCCCACGGCATGCAGGTGGCCCGGCTGGGTTTGAAGCCCGGCAGTGCCTATGACGGTCAGACCCTGTCGGACATCGGCTTCCGCAACCGTCTCGGCCTCAATGTGCTGGCCATCGAACGGGGGGAAAGCCACCTGGACACGGATTTGAAAAGTCGGCCGCTCAAGGCCGGCGACACACTCGTGGTATACGGCCAATCGGAAAAATTGGCCCGGCTGGCGGACAATGCTCATGTTCAGCCGCCGGAAATGCTCACCGCCGAAGATATGAACAAGTACGCTAAACTTGGCCACGACCTTCGCCAGCTGCGTGTTCCCGACGCCTCGAAGCTGGTCGGGTTGACCCTGAACGAAAGCCGTCTGGGAGATGCCGTTGACGTTCAGATCCTTTGCATCGTGCGCGCGGACGGCACGGCCTTGATTCCCACCTCTGACGACCGTTTCGTGGCCGGAGACCGGCTGATGGTCTGGGGCACGGCGGACATGATTTCCATCTTGCTCATGCAGGGCCTGGAAGGCATGTTCATCGAAGCCGGCACCCTGCAAACGGACCTGTCCATGCTGGAAGATGACCAGGTGGGCCTGGTCGAGGTGATACTCTCCCCCCACAGCGTGCTTTCCGGCATGACCCTGCGTGGGATGAATTTCCGGGAAAAGTACGGCCTGACCGTACTGGCCATTTGGCGCAAGGGAACCGCCTACCGGGTAGACCTGCGCGACATGGCCCTGCAGTTCGGCGATGCCCTGCTGTTGTATGGCCCGTGGGACAAACTGAACCTGCTGGGCCGCGAACCCGATTTTCTGGTGCTCACCGAGGGGGCCCAGGAAGCCCCCCGGGAAGAAAAAGCCAAGCTGGCCCTGACCATCATGGCTGCCGTGCTGATCCCGGTGATTATGGATTGGGTGCCCATCTACATTGCGGCGGTCATCGGCGCGGCCTTCATGGTTCTCACCCGCTGTTTGACCATGGAGGAGGCCTACCGTTACATCGAATGGAAAGCCGTTTTTCTGATTGCCGGCATGCTGCCCTTAGGTACCGCCCTGGACAACACCGGGGCCGCGAGGATCCTGGCCGAAGGGGTGGTGGGGACCCTGGGGCCCTTCGGGCCGTATGCGGTGCTCTTCGGGCTGCTGGTCATCACCTTCATTGGCACAAGCATCATCCCCACAGCGGCCCTGGTGGTATTGATGGTTCCCATCGCCCTGAAAACTGCCGCCGGCCTGGGTATCTCCCCCTACGCCCTGATGATGGGTATTGCCATGGCCGCGTCATCCAGTTTCACCTCACCCATCTCCCATCCGGCCAACGTACTGGTGATGGGTCCGGGTGGATACCGCTTCATCGACTACGTTAAGGTCGGCGTGCCGTTGACACTAGTCGTGCTGGTCGTGTTGATGATCGCGCTGCCGATGTTCTGGCCGCTGATGCCTTGAGTCGAAGACCAGCAGCCTGAAGGCTTGGAAATTGAGGAATCAGGCGGGTTCCGAAAGCTGGATTCTGTGAAAAAAGACGCGGCCAAGTTGGCAATCGTGCAACACAATCTTTGCTCGACCCGGCATCCATAATAAAATGTGATCTGCAAATGTACGGGACCAGTCTCATCCGAAAAGATCGGCAGTCAACGGTTGGTTTTCTCCCAACGCAAAGGGTAGTTTTTCATGCCAGTTAGACGTCGGTTAATCGCCATCACCCTGATGGCCTTTTGGGTGCTAAGGCTTCCAATGCCGGGAAATGCCCTGGCTGCAGAAAACAGGCCTACCGCATTCATTCATGCCAGCCTGATACCCATGACAACCGCGACCGTATTGCCCGACCAAACCGTGGTCGTCGAAGGAAACCGGATAACCACCGTCGGCCCTTCCGGCACAACAAAGATTCCGGCAAACACGAAAGTCCTCGACTGTCGGGGTGCATTTCTGATGCCCGGACTGGCCGACATGCACATGCACCTTCGATATGACTGGACCAGCGATGCCTGGCCGGTGTCCCCTTTGAAGCTTTATCTTGCCAATGGTGTCACGACCATTCGCTGTTTCGGACCAAGCGGGAAGACTGGCCGCTATGGTCTTGCATGGCGAAAGGAGATCGATGCGGGGCGCCTTGACGGTCCGCGCATTCTGACCTGTGGGCCGGCGCTTCGCGGTCATTTCAAAGAAAATCCGGAACATATCGTAATCAGACAAAAATACCAGCAATTCGATTTTATCAAAATTTACTCCTATGTGACCCGGCAGGAGTATCATACGATCTTGTCAACAGCCAAGGCGCTGAACATCTACACCGCCGGCCACATCCCGTTTCAGATGGGACTGGACGGTGTTTTGGCTGAAGGCATGGATGAGATTGCCCATATTGAAGAGTTGTTGTGGGAGTTTTCCGGCATGGATCGCCGGCGCTATTTCGAAAGCGAGGGCGAGTGGATGGCCTATGCGATTCAGACCACTTTCAGTCAATTTGGCCCGTTGCTCGAACTCACCCCCCACGAACAAGAAAAAAAGATGGATAACCTGGTGATCGCGCTCGTAGATAAACTCAAAAACAGGCCGATTCCGGTTTGCACCACTCTGGTGATTGACGACCTGATCGTGCAAAAATTGTTCGACCCGGATGGTTTTCTGAAAAGACCAGAAAATCGCTACATGCCACTAAATTACCTGGAACAGTTTCGAATGGGCCGGGAAAAGCATCAGCTGCAGTTCAAGGGGGGCGAGGTGTTTGCGCCCTTTAAATATATGCTGGACAAAAAGCTCCTGGTGGCGTTGAAAGCGATCAATCTCCCATTGCTGCTGTCAACGGACGCCGGCACAGGCAGCATGGGTGCCGTGCCAGGGGTTTCCCTTCATGATGAGCTCGGGATCCTGGTCGAAAACGGGTTTGCCCCTTATGAAGCCCTTGCTGCCGGAACGGTCGTAGCGTCAACAATTGTGAAACGAATGAATGGAGAGGACGATTTTGGAACCATTGTGCCCGGGAAAAGAGCGGATCTCATCCTGTTGGAGCAAAACCCACTGCATGATGTGGCCAATACCCGCAAGATCCGCGGCGTCATGGCAGCCGGCCGGTGGTATGATCAACAGGCCATCGCCCAGATGTTGAACTGACTAAGCCAGCCTTATTTCGAGACTGCACCCGCAAAGTGGGGATTGAGCGATTGGAGAATTGAGGGATTGAACCGATCGGGCGACTTCGACGCTCCCGACGAACTAAGCCCAATACACCATCATCCATCAGCCTGCTTTTCTTTTTAAAACCCCCAGCGTCCTGATCCGCGGAAGTTCCTCATACCGCCCTGAAGCGACAGCCAGCTTGTAAACTTCCCAGGGCGCCTGGCCACCTTCCTCGGGCACTGCGAAGATGTCGTGGATCAGCAGGTAGCCCCCGGGCAGGATGTGGCCGCCCCAGCAGTCGTAGTCCATTTGGGCGGATTCGAAGGAATGGCCACCGTCGATGAATACCAGCGACAACGGCGTGGCCCAGTTGCGGGCAACAACTTTAGAGCGGCTGACCAGGGGAACCACCGTCTCCTCCAGGCCGGCAAGGGTCAGTGTAAGCCGGAACAAGGGAAAGGTGTCCATGCAAAAATTCTTGAAATCGAAAAGGGCAGGGTCGAAATACGCTTCTCCGGGCTGCTGTTCCTCGGATCCCCGGTGATGGTCGATGGAAAACAGCGTCGCCCCGTTTTCGCGGCAGGCGCTGCCGAGATAAACGGCGGACTTGCCGCAATAGCTGCCGATCTCCAGGCAGGGGCCCCGCCGGGAGGCCTCACGTGCAATCTCGAAAAGTGCCCTGCCTTCCTCGGGGTCCATAAACCCCTTGATACGGTCGATCAGCGTCTGGTCAAGGTTCAACTGTATTTACTCCGGTCTCTGGTCTCTGGTTTGTGGCTCCGAATCCCTCAATCCTTCAATCCCATAATCCCATAATTCGGAATTCACTCTTGTCTTCAGCACTTCGCGCAAGACAGTGTTCTTTCATAAATGGTGAATTGCGGTTCAGATCAAGGCCGCAGGACACCCTTGAGGATTGGTTAGGTAGGGATCGATTTGAAATGGTAGATTTTGGTTCAGGCCAAGGCCGCAGGGAAGTCGAAACCGCAGGCGTAGCAGCGCTACGTCGAGGATAGCGCTGAAGCTTCACTATGTGCTCAACTGAGCGAGAACGCCGGCCTGGGCCGAAAGATGCCGTTTCAATACGATCCCTAAGAGATGTCGTCGTAGTTTTTGACTAACACCTCCCTGGGCTTGACCCCATCCTGGGGGCCGATGATCCCCTCGGTCTCCATCATCTCGACGATCCTGGCCGCCCGGTTGTAGCCGATGCGCAGGTGCCGCTGGACCATGGAGATGGAAGCCTGGCCAGCCTGGGTGACCAGGGCCACGGCATCGTCGTAGCGTTGGTCGTATTCTTTCTCAACGTCTACTTCCGCCACCTTTACCGGGGGCTGGATGACGCGCTTGTCATAGTCAGGCCGCTGCTGCTTTTTTAGGAATTCGGTGGTGCGGGTCAGTTCCGCCTCGGAAATGTAGGCCCCGTGGATGCGCTGGAGCCTTGCCGTTCCCGGGGGCAGGAAGAGCATGTCCCCGTTGCCCAGCAGGCTCTCGGCGCCGTTGGTGTCGATGATGGTCCGCGAATCCGTCTTGGAGGAAACCTGGAAGGTCAGGCGCGTGGGAAAGTTGGCCTTGATGATGCCGGTGAGCACGTCCACCGACGGCCGCTGGGTAGCTAGAATCAGGTGGATGCCGGCTGCCCGGGCCATCTGGGCCAGGCGGGTCAGCGCCACCTCCACGTCCCGCGAGGCCACCATCATGAGATCGGCCAGTTCGTCGATGATGATGACGATATAGGGCAGCGGTTTGGCCGGTTCCTTGGGGTTCTCCTCGCCTTCGGCAGGGAGGGCGTCCGGCTCTTTTTTGATCTTGCGGTTGTACTGGTCGATGTTGCGGGTCTTCTTCTCCGAAAGCAGTTCGTAGCGATGCTCCATTTCGCGCACGGCCCAGAACAGAGCGTTGGTGGCTTTCTTGACGTCGGTGACCACGGGCGTGATCAGGTGGGGAATACCATCGTACATGGAGAGCTCGATGCGCTTGGGGTCGATCATGATCAGCTTCACCCGATCCGGGGTCAGCTTGTACAAAAGGCTGCAAATCATAGTGTTCAGGGCTACACTCTTGCCCGTCCCGGTGGCACCGGCGATCAGCAGGTGGGGCATCTTCTCCAGTCCAGCAGAAACCGGGTTGCCCACAATGTCCTTGCCCAGACACAGGGTAAGCGTGCTCTTGGCCTGTTCGAAGGAAGGCGACAGGATCATCTCCTTGAAGCGGACCGTTTCCCGATCGGTGTTGGGGATTTCCACCCCGATGACGGCCTTGCCCGGGATGGGTGCCACGATACGGATGCTGATGGCCCGCAGAGCAAGGGCCAGGTCGTCGGTGAGGCTGACGATGCGGTTGATCTTGACGCCAGGGGCCGGTTCGTATTCGAATGTGGTAATCACCGGCCCCGGGGTGACGGCCACCACCTTGCCGTTGACGCCGAAATCCTCCAACTTCTTTTCCAGCAGTCGGGACTGCATGCGCAGGTTCTCTTCACTGGTGGACTGGGGTCGTGCCTTGGGGTCGTCGAGGAAGTTGACCGACGGCAGGGAGAAGCTTGAAGCACTCTTCATGAATTCGAAAACGGCCTGTTTGGGTACCGGCTTTACCGGCACCGGATTGGGATCGGGAGTCTTGATCTCGATCTTCTCTTTTTTCTTTTTCTTCTCGGCCTTTAGCGTCCGACGCCGCTTGAAACTTTTCTGGCGACGTTCCTTCCACTTGATCAGAATGGTGGCAATACGCTCGAAAAGCACGGAATTGGCCGTTTTGCATCGGCGGTAGAATGCCACCACGGAGAATCCCGTGGCCATGATAAATCCGATGAGCCACACCAACATCAGGATGATAGACCCGCCGGCTGGGTTGGAATAGTTCACGAAAAAGGATTTGAGAGGAATGCCGACGATGCCGCCCGCAGTGAAGCGGCTGCCGAAAAGCACATAATGGTCCTGCTTGAAGGCCAACAGGCTACCCGTGGTGATGATCAGCAGGACACCACCGGCGGCCAGAGGCAACAGTGCCCTCCCCGTGTCCTTGCCGAAGAAAAGGATGCTGCCCAACAGGAAAAGAAAGGGGATCCAGAACGCGCCAATGCCGAACAGCCCCACGAGGCTGCCGGCGAAATTTGCGCCGAACACACCGAAGAGGTTATGGACCTTGGCGTTCCCGCCGGCATTGAAGAACAGGCACGGGTCGCCCGGATCGAAAGAAAGCAGACTGATCAGGCTGAACACCACCATGAAGAAAAAAAGAATGCCGATAATCTCTTTTTTCATAATCGTCTACCAGC
>JAQYWF010000045.1 GCA_030145105.1 Desulfosarcina sp. | reverse complement strand
TCCGGGTTAAAAACAGGTCCAGTTGTTGGAGGCCCAGGGAGGTGGCGATGCGGTCACGGAAAAAAATCTCGGAAACCCGGTGCTTGAGCTTGTCCGCATCTACGGCGTTCTCCCGGGGAAGGTATTTTTCAAGGATCCGGTCTGTGGGCATATGGGAAAGAATGCGTGTCAGATTCTGCCCGTGAATGTTGTTGAAGTAGTCGTTGATGATATTTTTAACGGCGACGGCGAATCCCTTGAAAATATCCAGGTACTGGGTAAAGGTGAATCCTCTCACTTCCAATGCATGGGCCAGCAGGTCCAGTTGACGTTCGAGTTCCACCGAGTAAATGCCGTCCAGGCGAATAGCCTTGTCAAACAGGGTGAGTCGCTCATAGATGTCGTGAAACGTGGCCCGGGTGATCAGGCCGAGATTGATCTGGTCGACCAGCTCTTCGAACAACACGTTAATCAGGGACTCGACCCGAAAGGTGAGTCCCAGTGCGTCGAACTTGCGCTCGTGGTAGCTGCCGTACATGGAGGGAATGTCGATGGTGATGTGGCGTTTTTTGTAGATGTCCGCCCGGATTTCGTAAGTCTCCTCGGAGAGAATGACCGCCTTGAGACGCTCCAGGTAGTCCATCAGCATGAACAGCCGCCGTTTCAGCTCGGGTTCGTCCAGGGCCGCGCGCAGCATGTCCAGGTCCGGAAACGATTCCCTGTCCAGCTGCCCCATGTGGTGGCGGAGGGATTTAAAGTCCAGTTGGTATTTGTGGTAAAGCAGTTTGTAAAATGCGGCGATGAGCACCACCCGCTCGGTGTCGACAGCATTGGCACCCGGCGTTTCTGCCACCAGGGTCTGGATGCGTTCGTTTTCCTCCACGAGCAGTTCTTCGGGAAGCGCCAGGCCTTGGTTGCTCAGGTGCGTGAAAAGGGCGTTGACCCCGTCAATGTATTCACCACGGGCATCGATCTGCGCAAAGATGCTGGGGGGGACAAAGGGTTTAAGCGGAGTCTTGTCCCGTGTTTTCCAGAAGTGCAGAACGGCCTCCATGAATCGGATGATGCGGTTGGAGCTCTCCACATGACTTTGCTTCCGCAAAAAATGGATCAGGATGTCCCGCCGGTGGGTGATTTCATCCAGCCGTGTGGAGATGTCACGCAGGACGCCCTCTGCGCCAATATCGTTAAAAAAGGACGGAAAGAGGCGGGTCAGCTGTTTGGCAAGATTGTAGACCGGCCCGATCTCACTGTTGAGAAAACGGGTGATGTCCCTGGGGAACAGGTCCGTGTCTTTGATGAATATCCCGGATAAAGAGAGTTTGATGATCAGGCTGGAGAGCAGTCGCGAGGACCATTTGGGCTTGCATTCGATCAACTCCAGCCAGGTACGAATGTTCTGCAGGTGAGCCGAATTGACCTGGATCTGCCAGTCGTTGCCCACGCCGCCCAGCATGGGCGTCTGAAATCCCAGATCCACCACCCGGTCGATAAAAAAGTTAATCAGGTCGATTTCGTCGGTCTTGTAGATCCCCTGGCCCATGTTGAGAACACAGGTGAGTGACGTGGCCGGAAATTGCTCCGTCCGGGTTTTCAGGATATACAGGGTTTTTTCGATCAGGTCGCCGATGTGCCGGTAGCTCTCGTTTTCGATCAGCCAGCCCACGGTGCGGTTGATGTCGCGCAAGGCCTCTTCATGGATCAGGTTGAGGCCGGAAATGCTCATGATATGAAAAAGAAAAAGGACTTTCCACTGCTTGCCCTGCCCGCCATCGGCACCCACCTGAAGCAGCATCTGGGGCATCTTGCGGTATCGCTCGACGATGGCACTGAAATCCGTTAAGGTGAGCAGCTGGTCGAATACCAGCGGGGCATCGGTCTCCGGCAGGCTCTCGATCTGGTGCAGATGGTCCTTCAAGGTGTGCAGCACTTCATGTGAAATTTCTGAAAAACAGGCGCGGACAGGCTCCGGATCACGCATTTGGCCCGCAGCCGCTTGAAAACAATCCCACGGGTCCTTGACCTCGCACCAGAAATCAAAGGTCACCTTGCAGGTGCGGATCAAAAGGCGATTGAGCACCGCATAGTCGGTGATTGCGCTGCTGCCGCGATCTTTCAGCAGCCGGATGATGCGCTTGATCGGGTAGAAACTTTTAACAAAGAGAAAAAACCGGTCGTCAGGGCAGTCGTGGATCCAGTTGAAGGCCGTGTTGAGTGCCGGCAGAAAATCGGGAAGCCGGTCTTGCGAGTCACCGATAATCTGCTGTAGGTACAGCAACAGGTTGTCCACCGCATCCATGCGAACGTCATCATCCACGTCGGCCTCGATTACCTCGCAGAATATTCCGACCATGGCCTCAGCCGCTTCTACGCCCCGGGGGTGGGATTGAAACAGATGGAAGTAATCCAGCGCGTACCCCCGGGCCTCCCCGACGATAAATTGCCAATTGCGATAGGGATGGCTCAGCTCCCGAAGGAAGGTGTTTACCCCTTCCATTAACCCGAAGTAGCGGGACATGACCGCCTGAATACATTCATAGCGGGCATCGATGGCAACATCCACATAGGTGTTGGCCAGGTTGGCTTCTAAGGCTTTAGATTTGATCATCGTCATTTAGTAAGAAAATCCCCTCACAGTTCCGGTTGCCTGTTTGAAACCTAACTATCAAAGCGATGCCTGGATTTCAAGCTGAGCCTTTCAATAGCCGTTCACGGGTTCAAAGGTTCAGGGTTCAGAGGTTCAGGGTGCACCGAAAACTTCAGCCAAAGTAACCACATACGATAAACTCTGATCGGATGAATGTTTACATGCCTGAGTTATTCGCTCTGGGATTAGCGGTTTCATCAGGAACTTATTGCCTGCGAACAAGGTCAACCAATAGAAAACAAACCCAGAACGGTGAACGCTGAACCTGTGAACACCTGCGCCTTTCCGGTTTTCGATTTCCGTTTTGAGAAAATTGTGATATTTGACAAATACCTCTTGGAATCATAGGGTTGACGCGCTCCGGTGTTTCGGCTGAGCATCAAATGATTGACCGCACCGACATAAACTTGCCAGGGCGCGCAAAATTGCCTTTTCACGCTACACAGGTCAGGGCCATGGATGAAAAAGAAATACACCTGGATGATGCTGCGGAACAGCTCTTTTCGCAGATCGAGGGAATCGAAGCACACAAAAAAGGGCGATCGGCTTCGGAGTTGATGGCCGAGAGTCTGGCCGAAGAGCAGAAGCAGCAGGACGTATGGCGGATTCTGCTTTGCGAAATTGTTCATCACATCGCCGGCTATTTTCAACGATTGGATCTGGACGCCCGGCAGACCGAGGAGCGTCAGACCTTCGATCAACTGACCGAGACCCTGGCCAAACTTTCACAACTGCCCCAACAGGCCGAGCGGATTCTGGTCCGCTATCGTGGCCTGTCCGCCGGCTCGGATATCCCCGAGCGGTTGGATTACGAAATCCTTTTCGGAAACATGGTGGTTGACCTGGATTTCGTTCCCACGATGATTAAGCGACACGGATCCCTGCTCTCCCACCTGATGGGCCAGCTGCTGGATGCATTCGGAATTTTCTCCGACCGCGGTATCAACAACCTGCACCTGAAACTGCCCAAAGGAGATCCCGATTCCCTGGACCGATTGCGTCGCAGTCTTCACATCCTGTGCCGGCTCTACCGGGCACACGAGAACCAGCGTGACATCGTTCTGGGAACCGGTAAAGAGAACCTGGTACCCATGGTTTCCGATGAGAAGGGGAGCCTGAGTACGAACTTCACCCTGGTGGCTGGTGTCAACCGATTGAGCGCCAAAACCATGCGCAACTTAGTTGCCAAAGTGGATGCATGGATGCAGAAAAAAGAGGCGTCAAGCGAAGGCTATCAGTATACCAGCGTATACAATGCCATTTTTGGCCTGCCCAAGATCAGTGCCCAACTGATACCTCCACCCCTGGAGATCAACAATCTGGACTGGCTCATGCGGGGAGAGAGCGAAAAGAGCTTTACCCGGGAAAAAGCCAAAGTGGCCCGGATCATCGCCAGCGTGGAGGCCTCACCTGAAAAGGCCGCCAAGGTGATAAAAAGCGTCTACGGTGATGACTACCAGAAAATCAATTCTCACCACCTGGAAGAGCGGCTGGGACTCTCCTCCGGTCTGCTCCAGGCCATCGACAATAAACCCAAAAGTGAAGATGCCCGCCAAGAGGTGTTGAACAACCTGCAAAAGCGTCTGGATACAGTCAGAGACGATGTGTTCGACAACCTCTATTTCACCCGTTCCGAAGACAACGAAGGGGGCGGCCGCGGTCCCATCTTGGGCGCGGTTCACCGGCAGTTGTATAAAATGGTCTCCTTTTTCAAAGGACGCTCTTCCACCCGGAAAAAAATGACCTCCATGGTTTACGGCACTATCCGGTTCGAAGAACGGGATTATGAAGTCCTGTCCGAGGATTTTGGCATCCATATGGATGAAGCCCGCCAGTTGGTCGATGCGCTGAAAAAGTGTTTCAACGACAAGGGCCGCTTCCTCAAAGTGTCATTTGCCGACGCCCTGTCTCGATTCACCCGCTACGAGAAAAAGATTTTCGAGTTTCTCTGGCGGCATCTCAAGGATGTGGTGGTCCCGGAAGACCGCACCGCTTTTCTAAATGCCCTGCAGATGCTCACCTCCAGGATGAATCAGCCAAAGCGGGCGTTCAAGATTCTAATGGAGGATTTTCTCAAGGATCCTGGCGATATTCAATTTTCGGACGCCAAAGCATTGGTGCTGGCCAACCTCATTCTCCACGAATATGACAAGAGCCTGGCCGACATCGAGATTACGCCGGAGGACATCCTTTTCAACCAGCGTGGCCTGAACAAGGAGGTGGCGCGGTATGCCGCTTGGCGCATGGATCGGGACCAGGAATCCTTTTTCGACAAGGTCCGGACCATTCATCAATCCCTGTGCGAAGCCCTTGAGTTTGGCGTGACTCGCAAGCACCGGTTGTCCGCGAAGGATCTCCTTGGTCTGGAGCGGGAGGTTTACATCTTTTTGTCCATGATCGAAACTACCGTGGGGAAATCGGTGCTGCGCAGTGCCGTTACCGAATACGGCAGCCCGGAATCGGACCTTTACTTTCTGAAGGAAAGCGACCGGCTCATGTCCCACCTGTTGCAGAACCTTCGGATATCCATCCGAGGGCTGGCCAATATCGGCAACATGGATAACATTCCGTTCCTCGACGCCGTCAAGACTCGCGAGGAGATCTTTCAGCGACTCAAAAAAACCAAGGCGCACCGTGATCAGTCCCGCCTTATTTCGGAATGGGTGGACGAGGCGGTGAAGATCATCAAGTTCCGTTCGTAGGGCCCCTGCCATTTATTGATAGACACGAAATTGCGCCCTCCCACCAAAATGATAAGATCCTCCCCTTGGGAAATCAGTCCGCTCGTCGGAAATGCGATTATTTACGAGTTCATCAAATGATATTGCCTGTGCTTAGAATTAAACATTCGTAATTTAACAGGTTATTCTTGATTTAAGCCATCCGGTGGTTTTCGCACCCCTCCGCTACCCCACCTTTTTTGAGCATACGCAAAAAAACTACTTGACCTTTTATGGGCTTATGCTTAGTTTAGAATTGATCATATGCTCGTTTGTGTGCGGGGTGCCTGGCGGGCAGACGGGACGACATCAACGCATGCAGGATTGTTATTCAGAAAGGTAAGACCCAATGATTATCAGCATCGCCAGCGGAAAAGGCGGCACAGGCAAGACCACCGTAGCAACCAATCTTGCGGTATCCGTAGACGGGCCGGTTCAGCTGTTGGACTGTGACGTGGAAGAACCCAATGCCCATCTGTTTATACGGCCATCCATCCGGGAAACCAAAACTGTGACCACACCGGTTCCTGAAATTGACCTGGAAAAATGTAACCAGTGTAAAAAGTGTGCGGAAATATGCCGGTTTCGAGCCATTGCCGTTCTCGGCGATACGGTGCTCACTTTTCCCGAGCTTTGCCACAGCTGCGGCGGGTGCATGGCGGTATGCCCGGAGGGGGCAATCACCGAGAAAGGACGGGAACTGGGCGTTCTGGAAGCCGGTGCCATGAACGGTGTCTCTTTTGTCCACGGGCGGCTGCGAGTGGGGGAGGCCATGTCTCCGCCCCTGATCCGGGCTGTCCGCGACCGCACCTGGGCCGACGGCCTGACGCTGATCGACGCCCCGCCGGGAACCTCATGCCCGGTGATCGCCGCCATGAAGGATACGGACTTTGTGCTGCTGGTCACCGAACCGACCCCCTTTGGCCTGCATGATCTGCAACTGGCCGTGGAGGCGGTGAAAATTCTCGACATTCCCATGGGACTGATGATCAATCGCGCCGATGTGGGTGACGACCACGTCAGGGATTATGCCCGGGCCGAAGGACTTCCGATCCTGATGGAGATCCCCTTTGACCGGCAGATCGCCGAAAGCTATTCCCGCGGAGACATGTTCGCCCTGGCCTTTCCCGAATGGAAGGCCCGTTTCCGTGAAATGATTGAAAAAATTGAAACGATGACTGGGAAGGGGGCCGGTGCACAATGAAGGAACTGGTTATCTTGAGCGGAAAAGGCGGAACCGGCAAGACCAGCCTGACGGCAGCGTTTGCCACCCTGGCCAGCGGCTGTCTGCTGTGCGATGCGGACGTGGATGCGGCGGATCTGCACCTGCTGATGCAGCCTGTTATTCGCAAGCGAACCGAATTCCAGGGGGGCGGTGTGGCCGTCATCGACCCGCAACGGTGCACTAGCTGTGGCACCTGCGTTGACCTGTGCCGATGGTCGGCTATCGGGCCGGATGTCGTCGTCGACGAGATCGCCTGCGAAGGCTGCGGGGTGTGTGTGGATTTCTGTCCGGAGCAGGCCATCGATTTTCCAATTAAGACCTGCGGCCAGTGGTTTATATCCGATACCCGCTGCGGGCCCATGGTGCATGCCCGGCTGGGCATTGCCGAGGAGAATTCCGGCAAGCTGGTGACCCTGGTGCGTCAGCAGGCCAGGCAATTGGCCGAAGAGAGAGGTCTTGACCTTATCCTGACTGACGGTCCGCCGGGTGTGGGCTGCCCGGTGATCGCCTCGGTGGGCGGTGCCACCAGCGTGGTGATCGTTACCGAACCCACCGTCTCCGGCATCCACGACATGGCCCGGGCCATCGAATTGTGTCGACATTTCAAAGTGCCGGTGATGGTGTGCATCAACAAGTTCGATCTTAACCCGGACAACAGTACCACCATTGAACGGATGGCCCGTGAGGGGGGCTTGCCGGTGGTCGGCCGCGTTCCCTTCGATCAGGCGTTTACCCGGGCCATGGTGCAGGGGAAAACACTTTTAGAGTTTGATGGTAACGGATCAGCCGCCAGTGTTCTTCGACAGGTATGGGCCGCTATCATGAACACACCGGCCATGACAGCCGGACAGCAAACAGCAGCATAAGAAAGGAGTCAACGAGAAATGGAAAACGGAAGAATCGCCATCCCTTCGATGGAAGCGGGGGGACTTGACGGCAAACGGTCGGGCCATTTTGGCCATTGTGACACCTTCACCCTGGTGGACGTGAAAGACGGCGCCGTCGACAAGGTCTCCACCCTCGCCAACCAGGAGCACATTCAAGGCGGCTGCATGGTGCCGGTGAACCTGCTGGCGGACAATCAGGTCAATGCCTTGGTCGTGGGAGGAATCGGCATGCGGCCGCTCATGGGTTTCCGTCAGGCAGGTATCGAAGTCTACCACGACGATCAGCGGCAGGATATCCGTCCGGTGGTGGAAGATCTGATATCGGGACGGCTGGCCATGATTGCCGACGATCAGGTTTGTGGTGGCGGAAATCAACCCTCAGAGAGGGAGGAGATTACATGAAAATTGCCGTTACATCCACGGGAAAGGATTTGGAGTCACCCATGGATCCCCGTTTTGGGCGGGCGGCTTATATCCTGATCGTCGACACAGACACATTGGCTGTCGAGGTGCTGGACAACGCCGAGAACGTCAACGCCTTTAAAGGCGCCGGCATTCAGGCCGCCACCATGATCAATGACAAAAAAGCCGAGGTTCTGCTCACCGGATATTGCGGTCCCAATGCATTCAAAGCCCTGGAGGCCGCGCGGATAAAGGTCGGCGGTGATGTGAGCGGTACGGTTCGTCAAGCGGTAGCAGCGTTTTCAGACGGAAACGTTAAATTGGTTTGCGAACCCAATGCCGAGGGGCATTGGTAAATCCTGTCCTAAATACATAGTGTCCGTCCAGAAATGAGGGATTTTGGTCCAGATCAAGGCGTGCGAAAAATTTTACCGCAGGCGCCCTGAAAGAAGTGCCCTTGGGGTGCATATAGTTGATATTCAGAGGATAAAATTTTTCGTGCAACGCAGAAATCGGGCTAAATAACCATTTATGGATGGGCACTACCCAAACCCATGCGTTTTCCCGCCTTGACAGACAACTATTTGACGGCAGCGTTGCTTTGCACTATTTTAACCGGTATCGACCGAAAACAGACCCATCACCACCGTTTGCTCAACACTTAGTTGTTTCATCGGATGATTTTTCTATTCGCCGGCATGCTATCCGCCGGTAACGACAGATCCAGGGCATGATTCATTGAGAAATGACTGGCCGCCTCCAAAGCGGTCCGGACTAAACGAGAGGCGACCCTATGCGTGTCCTTAGAAAACCACGACTAGTGACCCTAAGTCTGCCGGTGATCGAGGGTGCCGGCGTTCATCTCAGGCGGGCCTTCGGCCACAGCGAGGCTCCCAGATTCGATCCGTTTCTGCTGCTGGACGATTTCCGTTCTTCGCGCCCCGATCACTACCTCAAGGGTTTCCCCTGGCACCCTCACCGGGGCATGGAGACCATTACCTACATGCTTGACGGTTCCGTGGCGCACGGTGACAGCATGGGCAACACGGGAACCATCGGCCCTGGGGACGTGCAGTGGATGACTGCCGGCAGTGGCATCGTTCATCAGGAAATGCCCCGGGGGGACGCCACGGGAAAAATGGGGGGATTTCAACTGTGGGCCAACCTTCCGGCCACCCACAAGATGATGGCCCCGCGCTATCAGGAGATTCCGGCCCGCCAGATTCCCGAGGTTCTTTTGGATGGCGGGATTCGCGTCAGGGTGGTGTGCGGCCGGGTGGGCGATGTGAACGGACCGGTCACCGATATCGTCATCGATCCCCAGTACCTGGACGTGTCCATGCCCCCGAACACCCGTTTCAGCCATGACGTCACCCCGGGATACACGGTCTTTGCCTATGTCGTGGCGGGCCGCGGTGGTTTTGCCGAGACGATTGATTCCCCGGCCCTGGAAAACGGCACCCTGGTTGCCTTTGAAGACGGCGACCGTGTCGCCGCAGCCACAGCCGAAGATGCTTTCCGGTTTCTGCTGATCTCCGGTAAGCCTATCGGGGAACCGGTGGCCTGGCAGGGGCCCATTGTCATGAACACCCAGGCAGAACTGGATTTGGCATTTCAGGAGTATCGGGACGGGTCATTCATCAAACCCGGCGCCGGGAGCCCATGATGACCAACGCATCCGAACGAAGCAATGATGTCCGGGTGGAAAGCTGGTGCGAGCTGTGCGAACGCCTCTACGACAACTCATGGCAGGACTCGCTCTTGCGATACCGCTCTAACTATGCCTTTCGGGGACTTTCGGACACGGCCTATGACCTGAAGACCAGTTTCATGCGGCGATGCGGCGCTCACTCGCACCTGGAGTACCACTTGCTGCGTAATTTCAGCAAGTATGCCGAGGTGCCCTGGACCGGAGAAAACGCCTCGAACTGGCGCTGGCTGACCGTGGCCCAGCACCACGGGCTGCCCACCCGGCTGCTCGACTGGACCTATTCCCCGTTTGTGGCGGCTCATTTCGCCACGGCGGACACGGACCACTTCGACTGCGACGGCGCCATCTGGTTTGCCGACTACGTCAAGATCAACAAGATGCTGCCCCGCCCGCTTTCAGACGAATTGATCAACGTTGGGGCCAATGCCTTCACCCTGGAGATGCTCGAACACGCGTTGGGCGACATCAAAGGCTTCGACGCCCTGGGCGAGGCGTTGGTGCTGTTTTTCGAACCGCCATCCATCGACGCACGCATCGTCAACCAGTTCGCCTTTTTCTCGGTCATGTCCAGCCCCACCGCACAGCTGCACCTGTGGCTGGAGAAGCATCCGGATATTTACGGCCGGATCATCATCCCCCGGGATCTCAAGTGGGAGATCCGTGACAAGCTCGACCAGGCCAACATTACCGAACGCACCCTGTTTCCGGGACTGGACGGCCTGGCGCTGTGGCTCAAACGGCAATATACCCCTCGGACCTGAAATAAATGATGACGATTCCGTAAAAGGCACGATATCTGCGTTAGGCTTCACCCCTCGTCACTGCGGCGTGCGACAAGTACGCCTCCTTCCTCGGGATTCGCAAGCCTTGATCTCGCACCTTTTACGAAACCGTCCGACTGGCAATTTTTTCTACTTCATCAATTATAACTTGAAGCCAAAGGAGATATGCGTCATGCCATCTGAAACATTCAACGCCCTGGTCGTGGAAGCCGGTGAAGACAAAACCTATGTGCGGCAGATCAAGAAACGAACGGTCGATGACCTGCCCGACGGGGATGTGCTCATCCGCGTTCAATACTCCTCCTTGAATTACAAAGACGCCCTGTCGGCCATCGGCAACAAAGGGGTTACCCGCAGCTACCCTCACACACCGGGCGTCGACGCCGCGGGAACGGTTGCCGACAGCCGCGTCGATGCGTTCAAAAAGGGGGACGAGGTTCTGGTAACCGGCTACGACCTGGGCATGAATACATCGGGCGGGTTCGGCCAGTACGTGCGGGTTCCGGCCGGGTGGGTTGTACCGCTGCCGGGAGGCCTTTCCCTGAAGGAGAGCATGATTTTCGGCACTGCCGGCTTCACTGCGGGAATGGGCATTCTTTTTCTCACCGAACGGGTCAAACCCGAAGACGGCCCGGTGCTGGTCACCGGCGCCACCGGTGGGGTGGGCAGCGTCTCCGTGGCCGTGCTGGCCAAGCTGGGATATACGGTAGCAGCCGTCACCGGCAAAACGGCCGAGGCGGCATTTCTCAACGGCCTCGGTGCGTCTCAGATCGTTGCCCGGGCCGACGCCGCCGACACCAGCGGCCGGCCGCTGCTCAAGGCGCAGTGGGCCGGGGTGCTGGACACCGTGGGCGGGGAGATCCTGGCAACGGCAATCAAATCCACCAATCCGTGGGGCACCGTTACCTGCTGCGGCAACGTGGCCTCGCCCGACCTGCCGCTGACCGTCTTCCCTTTTATTCTGCGCGGCATCCGGCTGATCGGCATCGATTCGCAGAACTGCCCCATGGACGTCCGGCTCAACGTTTGGGAACATCTGGCCGGTGCCTGGAAGGTCGAGGGCCTCCACGATCTGTGCGCGGAGATCGGCCTGAAGGGCTTGAACGAAAACATCGACCTGATCCTGAAAGGACTGCAAAAGGGCCGGGTGGTGGTCGACCTGGGCGAATGATTCATCATGGGAGTGTGCTGTTCAGCCCCACGAACGTCCCACCATTGCGCTGGCACAGGATGCGCATCAGGGTGGCAAAACGCTGGCCGGTGTTGCCCGGCTGGTCGGTTTTTCCCATGATCACCGGAAATCCCACCGCGTGGATCCTGACCCTGCGGCCGCCGTCCCTGTCGGCGCGATTGATACGGTCGATGGCGTCCACCACCGGCTGGATACGGCTCCCGCTAAACTCATCTCCGAAAACATACAGGCTGATTTTCTTGTCGGCGGCGTAAAAGGTGTTGATCGCCGTGGTGATCCCCTCAACCGGGCTGCTGTTGCTGAAGGCGCGCCAGGCGCTCAGACTGGAAACAATCGCCCTGCGGCGCGCCGGTGAGTCGGGTATCCACCGGCCCTGGTATTGGGAAAACAGGTAACTGCCCATGTCATTCATGACCTGGATCCCTTTGACGTTGGGATACACCTGAAGGGTCTCACGAATTTTCTGCATGACCATCCCCCAGGCGTAACGCTGCATGCTCCCGGACGTGTCGATGATAAAAATGATGTACTCGCTGTCCACGGGAATGCCGCCCACCGAGTTATCGGCCTTGGGGGGTGGGGCCCGACCGAGCAGACGTCGCATTTCGTCGGTCAGTTCCTGACGTGCACGCGCCAGCTTACCCTGGATGATGTTTTGCACGCGGGCATTGGTCTTGGATGCCGAATATTGTCCTTGCATGGCGGACAGGTCGCCCTGCAGTCGCGCCAGACGCTCTTTTTCCTCGGACAACTGCTCGACCCGGGCGGTCAAGTCGCGGTTGAGAATACGGGCTTCACCCTGCATGAAAGTCAACGCTTCCTCCAGTTGGAGAACCCGGGCCGTGAGGTCCTTGGTCAACTCTTCGATGACCACCGGTTCGGCGAACTTGGATAGCACGAACAGCAGGATAATGGCGCCGAATCCGCAACAGATGCAGTCCAGAAAGGACAGGCTGAATATATCGATATTTCTTTTCCCGGTCTTCATGGCATCTATTCAGGGCCAGTCTTTGGATGGGCTGAAAAAAGAACCGTTGGATTTTTTTGCCAGCCGCCAGAAGGCATCGGCCGCCAGCGGATCACCTTCCATGGGGAACAAAACGATGTTGACCGGCACCCCTGCCGGCAGGCGCGCGACGGCGTCGTTGAACAGCGAGCGCCGTTTTTTGCTTGAGACCCTTTGGGTCCACGGCTTCTTGGCACCCATGGTCGGCAACCCGTCCGTAAGCAAAAAGATGTTGTCGGGTGGCGGCTTCAGGTTGCCCGCAGCGCGAAACGCGTTCAGCAGGCTGGTGCCCTTGCCGGGAACGATCTGCCGCATTTGCGCCACAGCCCGGTTCAGCGATTCTGCATCCCCGGCATCGAGCCATAAACCGCGGCTTTCCTCGATCAGCGGCCGGGCGGTTTCGTTGAACATATAAACCTGGAAGCGGCTGGCCGGCGGCAGTCGCGCGGTCAGCCAGTCCACCGTGGCCACTGCCTGGCGCCATTTGGCGGATTTGAGCTTGTCCCGATCCGACAGGTTGCGTCGCCGGATGATATCGACGATCGATTCGGCCAGCATGCTGGCCGAGGCGTCGGCGAGGATCAGAATACGCTGGCCGCCCATTTTCAAGTCGGTGAGGTAGTGGCGATCGCCTTGGCCCGGAAATTCCCGCAGGCGGTTGCCCAAGGCGTCCCGCTTTTTGGCCCCAGCCTTGAGGCGGTTCATCTCCTCCTCAATTGCTTTTAAATCGGATTTGAGTTTGTTGGCATGCTCCCGGACGGCGAGGGTGTCCTTGTCTTCATCCGCCAGTTCGATCTTCTTGGCCTTGATCGTCTCGAGGATCTGCCGCGACAGGCCTTGCGTCAGCGCAATCTGGGTTTCGGCCTCGGCCAGGGCGTTGCGGGCGTCGGCCAGATCGGCCTGGTCTTGGGTAAGCGAGGTCTCGAGCCGGTTTACTTCGGCGCGCAGGTCGGAGGTGATGGCATCTTTGCGGGCGGCACTTTTGGCGTTGACGACCACGAACAACAGGATGATGGCACCCAGGCCGCAGCAGATGCAATCGATGAAAGAGAGACTGAAAACGTTCAAGCGTTTACGCCGCATAGCGATTTACCAGTGGAATCTGCACCGATTTCAGCGGGCCGTTAACCGGGTTCTGCGGTAGGATGCCCAGCCCTAACTGCCAATCACATCGGCTGGCAGGCATCGGATCAGCCGAAATGTCTTATCCGGTCCCCCGACGGCGATGGTCTGACCGATCGTAAGCACCGTTCGTCCCTCGACGCGCACCCCGTCTACGTGGGTTCCGTGCTCGCTGAGGTTGTCAAGGATAACTTCTTCCCTCTCACGGTGGACCGAACAGTGTTTTGCGGAGATGGTCCCGCCGGCCAGCCGAATGACTCCAGCGCCTGCCCCGGGCGAACTGCCGATCACCAGCGGGTCGACGCCGATGGGATAAGCCGTGTTCAGGAACAGCAGGTGCGTCGGCTGTGTTCCACCGTCGGCTGTGTGCGGTCCTTCGCCGGCATGGTGCTGGACCAGGGGGCGCCGGGTATGGCGGGCTGGCAATCGATCAGCGTTTTGGCCTGTCAGTGCCGGCCAGCAGCTGGCGGCGCCCAGAGCAGCGGCGCCGAAAGGGAGTTCCTCGGTGTTAGAAGGGGTAAATGCTGCCAGCAGATCTTCCAGTCCCGGCAGTACGCAGGCCCGATGGGAGAGTTGGAAAGCCAATGGCCGGCCGGCGAGTTCATTTCTTTCAAGCAGGGTTGCAACCAGGTCCGCAATTTGGGCATACACCGGCCGAGCGTGCTCGATCATTACCTGGCGCTGCAACGGCATGTGGTAATTGTGCTCGCCGGTGTTCATTTCGAACCGCACCGTCTGATGATCCGTGAGCTTTTCCAGCAGGGCTGGCAGGTACCGGTAGACTTCCTGCTCCGAAGCTGCGGAATGAAACAGATCAAACCGCGTGACCTGCATGAATTCACGGGCGGCGGTCTTGGCCCAGATGCGGTATAGACTTTCCAGCCCGGCATCCGGCACGGAAGCGGTGTCCATTTGGATCATCTCTCCGTTGTGTCTAAGATAGGTGGCTTCGCAGCGATGGAGGTGAAAATCGATGTGAATGCTCTCCCCGTCTACGGTTGGGTTGACCGCTGTCAGGGCGATGGGCGCGAAACCCCGTACATCGATGTTCAATTCACGAGCGATTCCCAGCAGCAGTCCCAGGCTGTTGCGGCTGTAATGCCCGGGTACGCAGATAACGACTTCATCCCCCACCGCTTCGATGGCCGGCCAGATTTGTTTCAAGTGCGCATACGCAAGCTCGGCGTGGCTGGCGGCCGTAAATCCGGCCTGCCGGATCGGCTCCGTGTTCAGCCGATCCCAGAATCGGCTGATGGTCTGCTGCGGGAACAGGCGAGCCTGTTCGGCGGCGGTGCGACCCACCATCAGCCGGTGGCCGTCCTGCAGCGCAAACCCCGGACTCGCCGTGCTGCGGCCGTCCACGGGCAGTATCTCAGCGGGTACTCCGCTGGCGGCGATGATACCGACATCACTTAGTTCTATGCTCAGCGGTGCCATTGATCAGGCTCCCGAATGAAGGTGGCGGGTCAGGTTTTCCTCGCAATAGCCCTCGGCTTCAAGGACATATCGCTCCTGAAGCAGCTGCAGCTGATGGAGCATGAACATCAGAACAATGCTGATTAAAAGGGCGATCAGGGTCGAATTGAACGCCACGCCCAAGCTGCGGGTGACACCGAATATATTGCCTTCGATGGCCTGATGGGCCTGACCCAGGGCGTCTCCGATCCCTCGAACCGTACCGATGAAGCCGATGGAGGGAATGGCCCAGGCAATGTAGCGTATCATGGACAGCTCGGATTCGAGGCGTTCGCTTTCCGCTGTGCAGTAAGCAAGTGTGGCATCGGCGACATCTTGGATGTTGCTCGTGGCGGTAAATCGCTGCAGGCCGGCCAGGAGTGCGCGGGGCAGAAGGGCACTGCGTTGATGCGACGGCAGCGCTTCAATGTGTCGCGAGACTTCCCGGGTGTCTTCGGGGAGAATCCGCACGCCCTCGGCCAGGGGAATAAGGTCCCGGTCAAGCAGGGTGCGGTCGCGGAGGGTTGCCAGGGCCTTGAAAGCCATAATGGCCAGGGCCCAAAACATGAGGATGAAGCAGGCCTCCTGTTCATAGTCGCGGATTAATACGAACAGGGTACGTTCGACAACGTATGTCGAGTCCGTTTCAACGCGCAGGGCCTGCTGGGCAAGAATCACGTCCGCCGCAGGACGGATAACGCCGACGTAGGCTGCGTGGACAACGATCACGATCAGTACCAGGGAGAATATCTGGTAGACAAATTCGTTGGATAACCGGTTCTTTCTTCGCATCACCATTCCTCGATAATGATTTACGTCCAACCTATATGTCGTATGGGAAGTCAACTCCCTGGTCGGCATCGATTGTTTCCGATGGTGTGAAGGTTTCCAGTTTGTCCGACTCCGATTCTGTCGGTGTTGTTTTCGAATCGGGTACGGACGAATTCTGACCGTCCGGGTCGGTGTCCTGATCCGCTGCGTTGGCTGAAGCAACGGCGTTGTCCCGCTGAACCAGGAAAACGGGCGCCCCGTAAGGCTCGGCGTTAGTGATACCGGTGGGTCCAGGAGGGGCGATCGAAGCGAAGGCCCTGCCGGGAAATGGGGCTGCGATGCATGCCGACAAGGCGAGCGTGCCTGCAATTATGCACCGGAAACGACATAATCGGCCGACATTCCCGTTGCCCAGCATTCCAGATATGTGCGGTGAAACGTCCATCTCCCACCAACCCGGTCCGTCGAATCACGCTTTTCGGTCCCGGGTATCCTATTCTGCGTAGCGGCACACGCGAAAACCCAGGTCGTCGCGTTTGTCGTCGCTGTAATCGCGGTAGGCCGACCGCAGTTCACTGATGCCGGCGTGTTTGAAGCTCGATCCGCGGACGATACGATGCCGGCCTTCGGCGGGGCCGGTTGGATTGACGGTGACCTGATCCGATTTATAACTGTAGATAGAATAATAATCCTGGCACCATTCGGCCACGTTTCCAGCCAAATCGAAAATGCCTTGGGGGCTGGCCGTGAACTGTCCCGTCGGTGCGCTAACCGGGTAGTCGTCATTGTAGCCTTTAAGGGTCGTCGCGAGCAAGTCCCGGGCGGACCGGTCGGCAAAATTGCCTGCACGGTCGGGCGGTGGGAATCCCTCCCCCCACGGATACTTGGCGGTGACGCGGTTGTCTCGAAGGCGTGCACAAAACTCCCACTCTGCTTCGGTTGGCAGTCGGTAGCCTGCACCCGTCGGCTTTGCGACAATAACACCGCTGCCCGATTTTTCATATACCGGCGGGAGGGATTCCTTGGCGCTCAGCCAGTTGCAAAAAAGGGCAGCCTGTTCCCAGGTCACCTGGACCACCGGCTGTCGGGGACCGCTCAGGGACTGCATTTTGAACGCCCCCGATCGGTGTTCAGATTGAAATTGTCTGAACTGGGCGTTGGTTACCTCGTGAATCCCCATGAAAAAAGGCCGTGTGAGGTTGATCGCCCTAAGCGTCTCATTGGCGCGGCGCCCCTGCTGGCGTCGTGATGACCCCATGGTGAAGGTCCGCGGACGGATCAGTTGCAGGGTGTACCCGTTGGCGGCGGTGATTTTTCCGTCGGGGGTCGGTGTGGCAGCCCCCTCCTTTTTCAGCACAATCCGGATTTCCTGGTCAAATCCCGGTCGTGGGGTGATGCGTGTGCGATGGGTTTGGTAGCCTGGTTTGCTGATTACAATACGATGTTCCACGGCGAGCAGGCGCATGTTGGCGGGGGGCCTGCCGATCGTTCGGCCGTCGACGGCGAGTTCGGCGTCCGCCGGTGTTACCCTGAACCGGACGACACCTTCCCTGGCCTCGAGCGTCACCGCGAGGCGTTTGTCCATCCCGGGTTCGAGGGTCACCCGTCGCTCTGACGATGTATACCCGGTCTTGGAAATCCGAAGTGTATGCTCGGCATTTGAAGACAGGGCAATGGTCAGCGGTGTCCGCCCGGCATAGTGGGTGCCGGCCAGCACGGTGGCACCGGACGGCGTGCTGGTGACGGTCAATCTGCCGTTCGCCGGCTGCAGAACGACATCTTCGATGGCTATCGCCTGATCCGCCTGGACGGTCAGACGGGTCCACCAGGCCTGATAGGCCGCCAGGCTCAGTTCCACAGCATAGGTTCCCGCTGTCAGTTCCATGCGCAACGGCGTCTTGCCCTCGACCTTTCCGTCAACGGCCACCGTCGCACCGGTTGGTATCGAGTTGATGCTGACTGCCGACCAGTCGGGGAGCAGGTCAGCCCGGTGGGTTTGCAGCACACCGCAGCCTTGGATCGCCAGGTCGGCTGAATAGTCCTGATGCCGATCCGCGCTGATCCATATTCGTCGACTTCCGGCCGGCACTTCCAGGGGGGTGATCGTGCTCTCGGCCAAGGCCACGTCGTCGACAAACACCCTCAGTCCGGTCAGAGAAGCCGGCGTCGCACCGCCGGGGTGGATTTCCAACGCCAGTTTGCCGGGTAGCTGGATCATTGCTGCGCGAATCGACTGCGTTTCGGCATCGCTTATGGTGAATTCACGTTGCAGCGGCTGGTAGCACTGTTTCTCCGCATTCAGGGTGTAACGACCGGGACGCATCAGGTGGTGGGAACCGATTTTAAGGGTTGGCAGACCTCCGTCAATCTCTATCCGATCAGCCTGCGGGGTAATCTCCAGGGTCACATGGCGTGCGGTAAACACGAACCATGCCGCTGCACAAAGAAAGATCATCACTGCGCCGGCGGTACCTGCGAGCAGCCATTTCAGGGTCCTGGTATGGCCCGGGCGCCGCGATCTGGCGGCAGGACGAAAGGGGATCGGCTCGATTGCTTCGGGCGTTTCGGATTTGGATTCTATTTTCTCAGTCATTTGTGGATCGACACGCGTCAGCGGATCTCCTCTTTGCAAACCACATGCACGACCGGGGACGTTGCCCCGGGGTTGACGGTGACGTTCAGCCTGACATCTCGATATCCGTCGCGGGTGCCGACTACCGTATACGGCCCCGGGCGAAGGTGCAGGTCATGGGCTTCAAAGCGACCTAAACGGCCCACCTTGTAGACCACCACGTCGGTCTGGTTGTCCGAGGTGATGGTAACGCGTACGGGTGTCTGTGCCGCTGTGATGAGTTGATCGAGTTTTTTCAGGTCGGCCGCCAAATCGGGATCCTGGGGTGCCACTTTCTCCGCATCCAGCATAAGTTGAACGGCATTGCTCAAATGACGGTCATCGAACAGTGTTTCGGGTTGGTTCAGGTAAAAGTCGATACGCTTGGAGATGGTGATGCGGTGCATGGTGCGTTGCCTGCCTCGCAGTGCAAAGCCGACGTTGGGGTCGATTGTTAAGGCGGCAAGATATTGTTCAAGGGCCGTTGACCACTGTCCGTTTCCTTCGGCGGCCGTTGCCAGTCGTTGCAGCCGATCCAACTGCGCCAGCTTCAGCGCGTGGTCAACCTGGGTCAGGGCCTCCCGCACCTCATCCGATTCGGGGTCGATGGCTGCGGCTTTTTGCAGCGTGTCGCGCGCTTCCCGGTATTGCCGGCGGTGCAGTGCCGCCAGCCCCAGGGACAACAATTCCCGGAAGCGCTTTCGGGTCGGGTCCGGTTGTGCGGCGTTACCGCCGGCCACCTTTTCCAGAACTGGTGCCTGCCCGCCCGGTTCGCGCTTCATTTCGTCTTCGAGAACCGGGACAGGCGCCGGGGCGGCATTCTGGTCCGGCAGGACCACTTCCGCTGCCGTTTCGGCTTGCGAGGCTTGCGATTCTGGCTCGCCGGAAACGATCGGTGGGGGCACCGCCGCAATGTCCGGGGAAACAGGTGTTTCCGGTGTCTGCTCGTGCGGGTCGGTGGCCTGCGGTACGACCGGGTGCTGCTGCAAATGGTGCAGGATCAATCCGCCCGCAGCGACGAGCAGGACAATCATGCCGGCGATAACCCATCCCCGCAGGTTTTTAGGTTGCTTTACGGATTGTCGTTTTGCACCGTCGAGGGGCGGTTTAAATGACAGGGAATGTACCGGTTCCCCTACAGGATCCGGCAACCGGTCGCCGGGCGGCGTGAGGGGTCGCCTCGGTTCAGGTGGGTTCGGCGCATTCATCGGACGGGTAAGCTTCAATCTGCGGCATCGTCTTTCGTTTCATCCAGCGGGGGGGCAGGGGCGAAACCGGTTTCGGCATAGTAGATCTTGCGCAGGAGGTCACGCCAATTTTGGAACTGCTCTTCGGCCGATCCGGTCAACTCGTATTGCCGGCCCTGAAATTCCATTACGACCGGTTTCATTTCGCCGGCAAACGATTCGCTCAATTCCTTGAGGGCCGCCGCGTGGATCTCGGCCTGTTTTGAAACATTGAACCCGTCGACGATGACTTGGGTGCCGGCAACGGCCAGCCCGATTTGAAGGGGCCCGGTGAAGTCCACGTCTCCGGCCCCAAGGGCAACCGCACCGGCCACCATTAAAATGCCAGCCAGCTTACGCATCATTGCTTCCTTTTTGATTTTGCGCATGGCCTCGCGTTCGGTCAGGTTCATTTTGCGCCATTCTGCGTAGGATGTCCACATCTCGTTGTAAAATACGTCGTAGTATTCGTTCAGTGTGTCCACATACATGGTCTCTCGCCCCCTGATCTTGAGCAGGCGGTCCATCATGGGGTCGTCTGCGGACGGAAGGCGTTTGATTTCCACCTGGTCTTTGCCATCTGCAGAGAGATATCCGCTGAACGGTTCCGGGGCCAATTCTTCAGCGTACTTCAAGCGCGAAATTGTGCGGATCGTTTGTGCCGCGTTCGCATCCAACGCCGCCCGGTACTGGGCGATGTCGTTAGCGATAGCATTATACACGTCCTGGTATGCATCATTTCGGCCCGGGATGGTTTCCCTGTAGGAGAATTCGGTCGCCTGAGCGCTGTAGGTTTTGTTTAGCCAGACCCTGCCGGAGGCATCTACTGCATCGATTTTCAAGGTGAGCGTCTCACCATTGGACTCCAGAATTTTGCCCTCGATCAACACGTCCACGTCACCCTCTGAGGCCGGGAGAACGCTGATGGCTCCCCATTGGCTGCTCTGGTGGAGGGTGTTTTTCAGATGGTAGGCCATAAAGTGGGATTCCGCTTTGCGAATATCCGGGTTGGTTCCCTCGTCTTCAGCTTCCTCCTCGGCCATTTCGTCTGATGTGAAGGGCACAATGCCTACATCTAACAACTGTTCCTGGGAGATCTCTTCTTCAGCCTGGATGATGGGCGTGGGGCCGACTTTTTG
>JAQYWF010000458.1 GCA_030145105.1 Desulfosarcina sp. | reverse complement strand
GGTTAGTAATCCTAAGGGAATCATGTTCGACCCCAAGAACAACGAAACAATCTTGGTGGGCGATACATGGATCAAGGTCGAGGATAAGGAAACGGTGTCTGAGATCATCGGCTGGATCAAGAACCTTTTTGAAACCTTGGTTAAGGTTTTTTCGTTTCTTATCTCAGCGTCGTTAGCAGCCCCGCCATCAATCTGGCCCGGGGCTCGAGCGAAGAATAGAGCATGTATTCGTTGTGGGTATGGGCCCCGTCACCGCAGACACCCAGGCCGTCCAGCGTGGGGACCCCCATGGCGCCGGTAAAGTTGCCGTCACTGCCTCCGCCGAAGGTTCCGTGGCCCGGCACAAACCCGATTTCCCCGGCGATCTTCTCAGCCGTTTCGTAGAGCTTGATACCATTTTCATCGGGTTCGAACATCGGCCGGACCGGCCCCGGCGTCACCATAAATTTCACCTCGGGATTAAACGGCCGCAGATTGACCATCCGTTCATTTAGCTCATCGAATAGTCCCTGGGTCTGCATCACGGCCAACACTTGCGCTTCACAGTGGATGGGGACCGTATTGACGAAGGTTCCTCCGGATATCACGCCGACGCTCAAAGTGTAGCCTTTTTCGGTGTCGGTCATATCTTCGATTCGCAGGATTTGCTGCGCCATTTCGCGGATGGCACTGCGTCCGCGGCTCAGCGTGGAACCGGCGTGCGACGGTTTGCCTTTTGCGGTCAAATGGAATCTTGCAAATGCGTAGCGACCGGTAACCAGTTTTCCGTCTTTGGCCGGCTCGGTGACCAGTACGAATTTGCTTTGTCCGGCCTCAGCCTCGATCAGGCCTCTCGTGGTGGGGCTGCCGACCTCTTCGTCCGGAATGAACATAAAGGTGACAGGAAGGTTAAGACTGCCTCCCTCGGCGAAGATCTGCCGCAGCACGCAGCAGGCCATATAGGCCCCGCCTTTCATGTCGTAGGTGCCGGGACCGTAAATTTTATCCCCTTCCCGGCGATAGGGCAGGATGCTGTCGAGGGTTCCGACCGGATGAACCGTGTCGAGGTGCGACAAAATCAGAATGCCCGGGCCGCTGAGCTCACTGGGCAATCTGGCCTTGACGGTATCACCGAACCCCTCTTTTCCCGGGATGCGTTCGATCTGCGCGCCAAGGTCGGCCATTTCTTTTTCAGCCAGATCCATCATCCGGTTGACTCCCTCGCGATGATAGGTGGGGCTTTCCACCAGGACCCACTTGTGAATACCTGCCAGCATCTCTTCCGAATCAAATTTCATGATCACTCTTCCTCCTTTGGGCCGACAATAGTCTAAAATTGTAGAAAACCGCTGAAAACATCGCCAATTCTACCTGCCCGGTTTAGAGGAATCAACGATTTTCCCAGCGCCTGGTTCTGATTCTTATGAGAACCACAAGCCCAGCAAGGGGATCCAATCCAGCAATCCCGAGATTATGAGCATTTTGCAGGGGCTTTCTGGCATATGCCTCTATGGCAACGAACTTGTCAACCCGGATCTGTCGAATATGAATTAGACGGTGGTTAAATCTTCCATCAGTCCTTTAAAATATATCCCACCCTCCTTAAAAAAAGAAAAAATTTTTCTTGACAGCATGCCGGAACAGGCCTATTATGGAAAAAATTTCTCACATATTGCATTAAACCATTATTTATGAAAAAAATTTCCATAAAATTATGAGCGAATTCATCCAGCATCTTCAAGCCAATTACTCGACGTTGAGAAAATCAGAGAAAAAAATTGCGGACTATCTGCAGCAGCACGCCCAGGAACGCCTTGATTTTTCGATCACGGAATTGGCCAGGCGCCTGGAGGTCAGCGAGACAACGGTCAGCCGGTTTTGCCGGGTGATCGGTCTGCAGGGTTTTCAAGATCTCAAACTGTCAATGGCGGCGTCCTTAAATTTGAATGGGTCCGACGACTTCAAAAATATACCGCCGACGATCCATGAAAAGGATACCACCCCGGAAATTGGACGCAAGCTGTCCGAGTCCCTGGCCGGCTCCATTGCCAAAACCCAGCAAAGCTTAAATGTTGAAGACATGGACAAGGCCATCGAGGCCATCGCCCGTGCCAGGCAAATCTACATCTATGGCATCGGTGGCTCGGCCGTTATCGCCCAGGCAGCACATCATCTGTTTACCAAAGCCGGTCTCAACTGCGTGATATACACCGATGGCTATATGCAGACCGTTTCAGCATCCATGCTCAAACCCAAAACGGTGGCGGTCGGCGTTTCGAACACCGGCATCACTAAACACGTGGTTGATGCCGTTAAGATCGCCGCCAAAAAGGGCGCCATAACCATCAGCCTGACCAGCGATCGGGATTCACCACTGGGCCGGGCATCCAAAATATGCCTGGCCTCACCGGTCGAGTATATGGACACCCCCCTGTACGGGGGGGCGATCGACGCCAAGGTATGTCAATTGTACCTGGTGGATCTTTTATATCTGGGCGTTTTGTTTAAATTAGGCAAACCGCTAAAGCGTAATTTAAAGACAACGGCCTATGCCCTGGGGACCTATTATAACCCCATCGGAATGCAATTATAGAAAAAAGGATATCGTGAAATGACCATACCAATGTTACAATTTGCGTTAGATTTTATCACCCTGCCCCCGGCCATCGCCGTGGCGTCCAAAACGGCGCAGCATGTCGACATCTTTGAAATCGGCACCCCCCTGTGCAAGGCCGCCGGGCTGGAAGCCATCCGCGCCATCCGCGAAGTTTGTCCGGACAACCTGATCCTGGCCGACTTTAAAACGCCCGATGT
>JAQYWF010000115.1 GCA_030145105.1 Desulfosarcina sp. | reverse complement strand
GGTCAAGTGGACGGGGCCCTATTTCATGGCGCATGAGTTCACGCTCATGAATCCGATCATGCCGCGCCACGTTTATTCAGTCGACAAGGACGTGCGGAGTACTTTATGTACACCTCATTCCTCGGGATTCGCAAGCCTTGATCTCGTGCTTCTCAAGAATCCGTCTAAAAAAAAGGATTCAGTTACGAATCCGAGTCTAACCCGATCAGCGCGGCAAAACGACCGGTTTCCCGCGCCGCCCGGTAGGAATAAAAAAGGTGGGGATTGCACCGGGTGCATATGCCGGGGCCGTGCACGTTGTCGTCCACCAGGCCGGCCGTGGTCAACTGATGCCGGCTGATGCGCCAGAAATCAAAATGGTAGGCGCCCACACGAAAGGGCCAGAATTGCCGGGGAATCTCATCTTTAAAGTTGACGAACTCGGCACAGCAGGGCCCTAAAGAAGGACCGATGGCAGCAGTCATCTGCCCTGGATCGCAACCGAATTCGGCAACCATCCGCAAGACCGTGCGGCCGATGATGTCAGCCACGCTGCCCCGCCAGCCGCAGTGGACGTTGGCCACCACCCGTTTTTGCGGATCGACAAGCATCACCGCCTGGCAGTCCGCCGTTTGGATCAAGAGCCGAATACCCGGAACATCGGAAATCAGCGCATCGGCCGGCACCGGCTCCGTTTGAATCGACTCCCCGCGGTTGACTGCTTCCCGGGTGATGGTCCGGATGGATGTTCCGTGATTCTGCCGGGTGAATACGTGAATGCCGCCGCCGGTCATCTGCCGCAACCGGTTCCGGTTGGCCGTGACAGCCGCCGGGTCGTCACCCACACCATGGCTCAGGTTCAAGCCGTCAAAGGGCGGCCGGCTGCCATCCCCTGTTCGGCCCACCACGGCATGTACCAGTCCCAGGATACGCAGGAGCGGCTGGAATTGAAACAGATAATTATCCTTTTTTTTTAACAGCAACAAATAATTGCCTCATTCATGTAAAGCATTGTCAATTGGCCGTTAGAATTCTTTTTAAAAATGTGGATTTTGGTTCAAGATCAAGGCGGGATCGGGTTTCAAACCGCAGGCATACTCCAGTATGTCGAGGATTTGGAACGCGGTGCCAACGCAGATATTGAATCAAAAGTCCTTTTTAAGAAGAATTCTACAGCGCCCGGGCCAGAGTCAACACATCCACCCGTTTGGCCCCATCCCGGATCAGGGCATCCGTGCAGGCATCGGCAGTGGCCCCCGTGGTCAGTACGTCATCCACCAGCAGTACCCGCTTGCCTGCGCTTTGACCGTGACGGCTCACGGAAAAGGCCTTTCGGATGTTGATCCGCCGCTGCTGCCGGTCCAACCCGGTCTGAGGTGCCGTGGCCCGGATGCGCACCAGCAGGTCACGAATGACGACGGTATCTTCAGGCAGCGCCCACCGTCTTACCAGCAGGTAGGCCTGGTTGAATCCCCGCTGGCGGAATCGTTGCCGATGAAGGGGAACCGGCGCCACCAGATCGATGTCGCCGGCCGTCCAATAGTGCCGGAAGGTATCGAAAAGCAGCCTTCCCAGCGGAATTGCCAGGCTCACCTTGCCCTTGAACTTGAGCGCATGGATAGCCGCCTTCAGGGTGTTATCATAGATACCGGCGGCGCGGGCCCGGGAAAAAGGCCCGGGTCGGTCCAGGCATCGGCCACAAAGGTGATCATCGCCCTCACGACTTTTGAATACCAGCCCGCACCGGGAACACAACGGGGGTGCCACCGCTGTCCACCGGTCTCGGCAAGACAAACAAAAGTGAGGGGACATTGCAGCGGAAAAACCGGCAGGATGGGCCGTTGGTGGGGTTGCGGTGTCATGCTGAAAAAGCCGCTCGCAACCCAGACAGGTGGCTGGGAAAAGGGAGTCACCCATGCCGTGCAACAGCCGATTGAGCACCTCCGTCAGCCTCGTCTTGCTCAGCATGCAACGTCCTATTTCATCTGTGCGACGATAGCGGCGGCAAACTCGGAGCATTTCACTTCCTGAGCGCCCTCGATCTGCCGCGCCAAATCGTAGGTTACCCGGCGGCCCTTGATGGCCGCCTGAACCGAATCGCGAATGGCGATCCCCGCCTCTTTCCACCCCATGTAGTCGAGCATCATGGCGCCTGACAGGATTAGGGAGCCGGGATTCACCTTGTCCAGGCCGGTGTACTTCGGGGCGGTGCCATGGGTGGCCTCGAACACGGCGCAGGCATCGCCGATATTAGCCCCCGGCGCCATGCCCAGCCCGCCCACCTGTGCGGCCAGGGCATCGGATATATAGTCGCCGTTAAGGTTGGGCGTGGCAATGACACTGTATTCATCGGGTCGCAGAAGCACCTGCTGAAACAGCATGTCCGCAATCCGGTCCTTGATCACCACCTTTCCTTCGGGTGCCTTTCCGTCGTACTTGTCATAGAGTTCCGCCTCGGTGATCGTCCGGTCGGCAAACCGCTCCCTGGCCACCTGGTAGCCCCACTGGGCAAAGGCGCCTTCGGTGAACTTCATGATATTTCCCTTGTGCATGAGCGTGACACTGGGAAAACCGTTCTCCAGGGCGTGAACAATGGCGCTGGCCACCAGACGCTTGGTATTGGCCGGGCTGATGGGCTTGATGCCGATGCCGGCGGCGGGCGGCAGCTCGACCCCCATTTTCGTTTTTAAAAATTCAGCTACCGTGCTGGCCTCATCGGTTCCAGAGGCCCACTCGATGCCCGCGTACAGATCCTCGGTGTTTTCCCTGAACACGACCATGTTGATCTTTTCCGGGTGTTTCATGGGACTGGGAACCGTTTCGATATAACGCACCGGACGAACGCAGGCATACAGGTCCAACTTTTGCCGGATGGCCACGTTGAGGCTCCGTATGCCCTTGCCAATGGGCGTGGTCAACGGCCCCTTGATGGCCACCACGTTGGCTTCAATGGCCTCAAGCGCCTCCTGGGGCAGGTAATTGCCGGTTTCCTCGTACCCCTTTTCCCCGACGGGCAGTTCCACCCAGGATATCTGTCGTTTTCCGGCGTAGGTTTTTTCAACCGCTGCGTCGATGACCAACCGGGTCGCCCGCCAGATATCGGGCCCGATGCCGTCGCCTTCAATGAAGGGAATGTTCGGATGATCCGGAACATTCAGACTGCCGTCACTGTTTTTTTTAATCTTTTCTGCAACTGCCATGAGGCGCTCCTCCTGAGTTAGAACCCAATGATAAATTATATCGTCACCCCGCCGGCTGGCGCTGCCGGAAGGCTTCGTAGAGCACGACGGCGGCGGCAGCCGAGGCATTGAGCGAATCCACGCGGCCTCGCAGCGGAATGGAAACCAGGTAATCGCAATGCTGCCGGACCAGCGGTCGGAGGCCTTTTTCCTCTCCTCCCACCACCAGGGCCAAGGGGCCTTTCAGGTTCGCCTGAAAAACAGTCTGGTCCGCTTGCATGGAAAGGCCAGCCACCCAGACGCCCTTTTTTTTCAGCCATTGAATGGTCCGGACCAGATTGGTCACCCGGCACAACCGTGTGTGTTCCAGGGCACCGGCGGAGGCCTTGGATACGGCCGGGATGGCCCCGACAGCGCGATCTTTGGGAACCACGAGTGCATCGGCGCCCACGCAGTGCGCCGTGCGAACAATGGCGCCCAGATTGTTCGGATCCACAATACTGTCCAGCAGCACCAGCAGGCAGGTGCCATCGTTCCGGCCGGTCTCGGCGACGATCGATTCCATTGAATCGGTGGGCAGGGGGGACACGGCAACGGCAACGCCCTGATGCTGGTCGCTGCCGCAGGCCGCGCGAATCTGGTCAGGTGTCAGCGTCTTACAGGAGATCCCCCGTTTTTCCGCCAGTTCGACAGCCCGGGTCTGACGGTCAGAAAGGGCCGTCCGGTCCACCATCAATGTATACATGGTTCGCCGTCCGGCGGTCAATGCCTCCATGACCGGGTGAAATCCGTAAAGCACCTCCCGGCTGTCCGGCACCGACTTCCGTTTTTTAGACATTACGAACCCGTCAATATTGACACAAACCGGGCGATGGCCGCATCCAGTTCATCATTGACAACCACGTGCCGGTAAATCCCCCGGCAGGCAATTTCGGCTTCGGCGTTCTTCATACGTTTGTCTATCACCGAACCGCTGTCCAGCCCTCTGGCGGTGATCCGCTGGCGAAGGATTGCCATGGACGGTGCCATGATGAAGATGGTGACCGCATCCGGGTAGCGTCGCAAAATCTGCGCGGCGCCCTGGACGTCGATATCCATCAGGACATCCCGACCGGCGTAGAGATGATCCTCGATGAACCGGGCGGAAGTGCCGTAGTAGTTGTCATGGACCCTGGCCCATTCCGCCCATTGCCCGGTGTCGATACCCTCGCGGAACTGCGCTTCGGTGACAAAAAAATAGTCCCTGCCCTCCTGTTCCCCGTCACGGGGCGCCCGCGTGGTCGAACTGACTGAGTAGACCAGATCAGGCAGGTGCCGGCGGGCCGCATCACACAGCGTAGTCTTCCCGGCCCCCGATGGCGCGGAGACCACAAAGAGCCGAGCGTCCTGTCCTCCCCCGTCATCCTTATTATTTTGAAATTTATCGGTCATCTTCTATCACTTATCATGGAGGCTTTTAAAATTTAGACGGCTTTGTAAAAAGCTTAAGATCAAGGCTCGCAAATTCGGTGGAACGAGGCGCAGAGTTCGTGCGTCGCGGTGACAAAGAATGCAGCACAATGCAGATATTGAGCTTTTTCCGGAGTTGTCACTTTTCCGTTGTCAGGTCTTCAAACCTCTGGGAGATGGTTTCGAACTGGATTGCGGACAGCACGATGTGGTTACTGTCCATGACGATAATAGCCCGGGTGCGGCGCCCTTGGGTGGCGTCAACCAGATGCCTTTCATTACGGGCTTCATCTTTCAGCCGCTTCATGGGCGACGAACTGGGCGAAACAATGGACACAACCCGTTCGGCCACGACCGTATTGCCGAAACCGATGTTCAGCAGTTTTTTCTCCATCCCGCCTCCCTTCCCAATTCATGCGGTCGCTGAAAGGATCGCCACCATCCGTGACCAGGCAACCCATTCGGCCGGCACAATGCTATTCCACGTTCTGGATCTGCTCACGCAGTTTTTCAAGCTCTGATTTCACCGCCACAATGATGTGGGACATGGCGGCCTTACCCGATTTCGAGCCCATGGTGTTAAACTCCCGATTAAACTCCTGGAGCAAAAAATTCAATGGTCTGCCGGCCGGCGTGTCGTCTTCCATCAGTGCCCTAAACTGCTTAATGTGGCTGTTGGCCCGCACGATTTCCTCGGAGATGTCACTCCGGTCGGCCAACAGGGCCGCCTCCTGGGCAATGCGCGTCTGATCGATCTCCACGACACCGTGGGTCAGTGCCTCGATGCGCTCTATCAGACGCTGCCGAACCATTTCCGGCAGCTGTGCAGCCAGGTCGCCGATCTCCTCCAACATGGTCTCGATGGCCTCCAAACGCTGCCGGAAGTCCAGGGCCATGTTGTCCCCTTCCACCCGTCGCATGGCATCCAGATCGGTCATGGCCGTCCTCAGACACGGTTCCAATTGCGGCCAAACGGCGTCCATGTCTTTTTCCACCTCCACCGCCTGGATCACACTGCCCGCCGCCAGGATCGATTCAATGCCGGTCTGACCGGTCAGGTCCAAGGCGTGGTTCAATTGGGTCAAGGCTTCGCAATAAGCCCGGGCCCGCGGCAGATTGACCTCAAAGGCGATGCCCGCATCCGACGCATCGTGAATCTGCACCCGAATATCCACCCGTCCTCGGGCCACGGTTTCGGCGATGATACCTTTTATACGCTCCTCAAGTGATTCGAAACCATGGGTGAGCTTCAAGGCCACATCCAGATGCCGGCTGTTGAAGGAACGCACCTCCACACGAACGGTGTATGGAGCGGTCTGATTTTCCGACCGGGCATAGGCGGTCATGCTTTTGATCATGGTTATTTCCCTTGCTTCAGATCCAGCAAATATTTTTTCCGGACCAGGGTTAGAAAGTCAATCAGGTGTTTGTCGGCATAGTCGGGGTAGGTCCACGGCAGCGTACGAAAGGCACCTTTCTGATAGATCAGCGTCAGGTCCGCATAAATACCTTGGCCAATATAAATACGATGGGTAAAGTTTTTCCCGGTGGCCAGAACAAACCGTTCGGGCAGCAGATATCCAGGATCGATATTGACCCGGCGCTGCCCCTGCCGCCGGAAGGTTTGTTCCACCGCATTGGTCATCTGCTTGATCGCAGCCAGTTCGGTTTGATCGACTAGCGTTTTGAAAACGACCAGCCGGCGACTCAGCGGTGTACCCATCTCCTTTTCATAATACGTCGTGAAATCAAAATTGAGCCAGGTGCTGATCATGTCGACGGGACCCAACCGGTCCTGCAACGCTTGTGCGATAACCTCGGCAAGGGCCTTTTCCTTGACGAAAAAACCCACAATCAGTTTGGCTGGCGTTGGAGGCTGGGGCAGACTCATGGATTAAGGGGTTTAGCCTCTTCGATCAGCATGATGGGGATGTCATCCCGGATTTCGTAAACCAGCCGGCACGCTTCGCAGATCAGCCCGTCTTCGGCGTCGTTGAGGCGGATTTCCCCTTTGCACTGGGGGCAGGCAAGGATGTCAAGCAGGTCCTGGTTGATGGCCATTGTTTACTCCTTCTTCTTTTCTGTTGCCATTTGCGGACAGTTTTCGGGCAATGGCGGTGGTGCTATGCCCCTCAAGGATATCCACCAGACGGACCTGGCCGCCATATGACTCGACGATCGATTTGCCGACCACATCAGCAACCCGGTAATCCGCACCTTTGACCAGGATATCCGGTTTGAGTTGGCCGATGAGATTCAATGGGGTATCTTCATCAAAAAAAACCACCATGTCGACGTCCTCGAGCGCGCTGAGAATGGCGGCCCGGTCGTGCCCCGGAAGTATGGGCCGCTGATCCCCTTTGAGCCGCCTGATGGACGCGTCCGTATTCAATCCCACAATCAGCCGGTCCCCCAGATGCCGGGCCTGGTGAAGCAGGCTGACATGGCCGGGATGCAACAGATCGAAACAGCCGTTGGTAAAGACAATCCGCTGCTCCGCCTGCCGCCACCGGGAAAGCCGTGACGAGGCATCCTCGACGTCGGCCACTTTCCACAGTGTCGACGCCGGCTTCTTTTCTGTTTCATTGATCAGCGCATCCGCCAGTTCGGACCAGCGGACCGCCCACGTGCCCAGTTTACCCACGACAATACCGGCAGCCGTGTTCGCCACGCCAGCCGCCTCGCCAAAGCGCAACCCTGTGGCCACGCAGGCCGCCAAAGTAGCGATAACCGTGTCCCCAGCACCGGATACGTCAAAAACCTCCCTGGCCCGGGCGGCAATCATCACCGGTGATGCATCATCACCGAACAGGGCCATGCCCTTGGGTCCTCGGGTGACCAGCATCCAATCCAGGCCCAAGCGCCGTCGAAGATCCCCGGCGGCGTGAATTAAATCGCCTTCCCCCTTGACCTCGGTGCCGACGGCCAGCTCCAGTTCCGCTGTGTTGGGGGTGACGCAGGTGGCACCGGCATAGCGATTCCAATCCCTGCCCTTGGGATCGATAAAGACGGGGACATTCATCTTCCGGCAGGACTGAATAATTGCCTGGATGAATTCAATAGAATCAAACATGCCCTTGCCGTAATCGGACAAAATGACGGCATCTACAACGGGCAGCATCGCTTCGACCGCCTTGAGGACGCGGTCGGCCGTCTGTTCGCCGATGCCGTTGCCGTCCTCTTCATCAAGCCGCACCACTTGCTGCTTGCTGGCCATGATCCGTGTCTTGGTGGTGGTGGGGCGGCTTGAATCGACTAAACAATGGTCCTGGATGTTGGCAGCTGCCAGCAAGTCCTGTAGCTGGATCGATGCCGCATCCTGTCCGATCAGTCCGATAACGGCGGCCGTGCATCCCAACCCGGAAAGATTGGCGGCGACGTTGCCCGCCCCTCCCAGTCGAAAGGTTTTCTCATTGACTTTCACCTTGACCACCGGCACCGGCGCTTCCGGAGAAATCCGGCGCACATCGCCCCAATAGTAGCAGTCCAGCATCAGATCTCCGACCACGAGGACTTTACTGCGGGCCAGTTGACCGGCCAGATGGTTGTAGGAGGGGTTAGCGCTCACACCTGATCTCCGGGGAATTGGGGTAAACCACTCTCTATCTGCCAGGCCCAATAGTGCAAAATAAAGATATGAATCTCCTGGATGCGGGCCGTGGTGGCGCTGTCCACCACGATCGCCTGATCCACCATGCGTTCAAGGGCGCCGCCGTCCTTTCCCAACAGTCCAACGGAGTGCAAGTCCAGGGATTTGCACCGCTTGACGGCCCGGATCACGTTTTCGGATTGCCCGGAAGTGGAAATGCCAATCAGGACATCACCCGGACGGCCGAGGCCGTCCACCTGGCGGGCAAACACTTCATCGTAGCCGTAGTCATTGCCCACGGCGGTCAGAATGGACGTATCCGTGGAGAGGGCCACGGCCGGATACGCCCGTCGTTCTTTCTCGAACCGACCCACGATCTCGGCGGCAAAGTGCTGGGCATCACTGGCGCTTCCCCCGTTGCCGCAAAGCATGATCTTGCGGCCGCCGAGCAGGCACTGCAAGAGCACGTCGCCCACACGCTTCAAGGCCGGTTCGATGGTTTTCAGTTGTTGCAGGCATTGGACATGCGCGTCGATCATGGCATTCAGCATAGGTTGACAATCTCCATGGCCCCGAAAATAGCATACACGGGATCGATTTGCAGCATTTTTCCGCTGTCCTGAGTCAGGTCCCGGTTTCCGCGTATTCACAAATCGCTGCGGCAAGCAATGGAATCATGATTTCGTGGTGACCGGTAACAGCAAAACCGCGACCGCCGGCCAGCACCGGCCGCTGAACCACATTGACACCGGGACGGTAGTGCTGAATCATGTCAAAATTGGCCGTGGTGAAATCCTTGACCGGGTATCCCAAGTTGCGGGCCACGGCCAGTGCCTTCAAAAAGACCTCCGGCATGATCACGGCACTGCCGATATTGATCACCACCCCGCCACCGCCAAGTTTGGAGACCGTGGACGCAAAAATGCGGAAGTCCCTCAGCGAGGCCTCGCCGATGGCTGCACCGCTGGCCGTCGGGTGCTGGTGGACGATGTCGGTGCCAACGGCCACATGAAGGGTGTAGGGAATTTTCAAGCGATAGGCGCAAGCGATCAAGGCGCGTTGGAGGTACGGTGCTTTCTCTTCGACAAGCAGGGCACCCACCACCTCACCAAACCCTTCCTGGCCAGCGGCAGCCCGTTTGGCCGCATTGTTGACCAGAAGGGCCGTATCCGCGGCCATACCAAAAGAGCCGTCTTCCAACTGGGAGGCCACGTCCTCGGAGGTGTGGCCGAAGCGCGCCAGTTCCGTATCATGAATGGCTGCAGCGCCATTGGACGCCAGATGCGTGATGAAGCCGTCAGCGGCCAGGCCGGCGAGCACGGGTGCGCAGCCGGTTTTGATGACATGGCCGCCGAACATGACCAATACCGGCTTTACCAAGCGTCTGGCATCCACAACGGCCCGGGCAACGGCCTTGAGTTCATCCGCTTTCAAGACGGCGGGAAGACTCTCCAAAAACGCTGAAAGGCGCATTCCGCGTCTCATGGGGCGGCCTTCAAGCGCCGTCGTTACCTTGGAGGCCCGTGCCGATGCCTGGTAGGTCTTGATGGTAGAAAGGTCAATCTCTTGGTAGGCCATGATTTTGCTTTCATTTTGATGATCGCTAATTGCGGGACCGGACATTTACCGTCAGGACCGCCTGAAGAATTCGATAAGGTAAGCGCATGGACGCCACTTTTAGGCACGTCGCGTGTTTTATATAATGCCGGATTTGTATTGGCAATGGCAATCCCAAAAGCCCATTTTGTTTTTCTCATCCACATTGACCATCAATCCGGTCACTTTCAACCGTCTTATTTACAAAAAGCCTCCCATGGGATAAAGAGCTGGCAGGTTGTATTCAGGATGGCTGAACGTTGGCAGACAATAAGGGAAACGCATTTGAAACATTTCTTCGGGATAGAAATCAAGGATCGGCATCGGCGGATCTTGTCCTTGATAAGAAAAAACAGCGGGCGTCTGATTTTGGCTGCTGGCTGCAGCCTGATGATATCCGGCGCCACCACTGCCATGGGCTACCTGATCAAACCGGTCATCGACGACATCTTTGTCAACAGTGACACCACCGGCCTGATGCTGCTGCCCCTGCTGGTCATCGTCGTCTTTTTAATGAAAGGGTTGGCCGGCTACGGCCAGGAATTCTTTATGAACTATGTTGGCGAAGATATCATTCGCCGGCTGCGCATTCAGCTTTACGACCGGATACAAGAGCTCTCCCTGGCTTTTTTTCAAAAAGAACGCACCGGTACGCTCATGTCGCGCATCACCAATGATGTCAGCATTCTCAAAGCCATGGTCTCCACAGCCGTCACCGGATCCCTGCGGGACGTCTCTAGTATCATCGGTTTGACAGTCGTGATATTATATCTGAACTGGCGCATGGCCATCCTCGCCTTTATCGTCCTGCCGGTGGCCTTTTGGCCGGTTTTTATCCTGGGACGCAAAGTCCGTCGGGTGAGCACCGGCTGCCAGGAGGCCATTGGCGAAATGAACGCGTTTTTGCATGAGACCTTCGCCGGCAACAAAATTGTCAAGGCATTCGGCATGGAGGCCCATGAAAAACGGCGTTTTTTCGAAAAAGCCCAGCAGCTGTTTAACCTTGAGATCAAAGGTGTCGTCATCCGTTCGCTCTCCTCACCGATCATGGAAATCTTCGGCGGATTGGGCATCGCTTTCATCATTTGGTACGGTGGATCGGAGGTGATTGACGGCACGACCACGCCGGGCACGTTCATGAGCTTTCTGGCGTGTGTTCTGCTTTTGTATGATCCGGTCAGGAAATTGACTAATTTCAACAACTCACTTCAGCAGGGGCTGGCCGCAGTCGATCGTATTTTCGATATTGTCGAGACCCCGTCCGAGATCAAGGACCCTGTCACGCCCCAGGCCATTCAAACCGGGTTCCACGACCTACGCTTTGAAAACGTTCATTTCACCTACGGCGATCAGGATGTACTCAAGGGCATCAATCTTAAGGTCGACCAGGGCCAGGTAGTGGCCTTGGTGGGTATGAGCGGCGGGGGAAAAAGCACCCTGGCCAACTTGATTCCCCGGTTTTTTGATGTTACCGGCGGGCAAGTCTGCATCGACGGCATCGATATTCGCAAATTTGCCGTGGCTGACCTTCGCCGTCAGATCTCCATTGTCACCCAGGAGCCTATTCTGTTTAATGAAACGGTTCGCGACAATATCGCCTATGGCAGGCCCGAGGCCACGGAAGACCAGATCATCGCCGCAGCAAAGGCTGCCTTTGCCAATGATTTTATCCTCCGTTTCCCCAACGGGTACGACACCATGATCGGTGAACTGGGCGGAAGACTTTCTGGAGGAGAGAAACAGCGTTTATGCATCGCCAGAGCATTGATCAAAGATGCGCCCATCCTCATTTTGGATGAAGCCACGTCATCCCTGGACTCCGAAGCCGAAGCCGTGGTTCAAAAAGCGCTGGAAAACCTGATGCAAGGCAGAACCACCATCGTGATTGCCCATCGGCTTTCCACCGTCGCCAAGGTAGATCAAATCATCGTCTTGGTGGAGGGACAAATCGTGGAGCAAGGCACCCATGGTTCTCTGTTGGCTGCCAAAGGGGAATATGCCAAGCTGCACAACATGCAGTTTGCTAATAATACCAGCCCTGCAGTGGCATCTGGTTCTGGGGATTGAATTTCAGATGAACATCAGCATCGTGGTTATTTCACTCAATGAAGCCGACCGCATCGGTCACCTGCTGAGCCATAGTTCCTTCGCCGATGAGGTGATCGTGGTGGATTCGGGCAGCACCGACCAAACGGTATCTTTGTGCGAATCGGCAGGTGCCCGGGTCATCCACCGTCCCTGGACAGGCTATGCCGACCAAAAGCAATTTGCTTTGGAACAGGCCACGGGACAGTGGATTCTCAACCTCGATGCGGATGAATATGTTCCGGATGCGTTGGCCGAGGAGATCCAAATGGCCATCGCCCAGGCGCCGGCATCAGTGGTCGCTTTTTCCATGCCGCGTCTATCATACTATTTGGGACGCTGGATCAAACATGGTGGGTGGTATCCGGACCGCAAGGTTCGCTTGGTTCGCAGCGGTGCGGGAAAATGGATCGGCGACGGCATTCACGAACGATTGGCAGTCGACGGCCATGTTCAGGCCCTCGAATCCCCCTTTCATCACCGGGTCTATCGGAACATCGCCGACCACGTCAACACCGCCAATCAGTTTTCCGATGTCTATGCCAGGCATCGCGGTGCCGCCGGTGCGTTATTCCTGTTGGCCGGCATTCCCCATACTCTTGGGAAGTTTTTAGAATGTTACCTGTGGAAAAGAGGCTTTCTGGACGGATGGCCCGGACTTATTATTGCCATGGTCTCATCGGGTTACGTATTTTTAAAGCACGCCAAAGCCTGGGAGGCGGGACAAGCCTTTGCACCCATTGACCATCCATCGGCCCTGCCGCCCAATCGTCCGCCACCGGGTTAGTAATCACGTGAGCGTAGCCGGCATTACCGTGTTCGGCAACGCAATGCC
>JAQYWF010000235.1 GCA_030145105.1 Desulfosarcina sp. | reverse complement strand
GTTGGCCAGCTTCACCGTGTGGTGGTCCAACCCCGGGTCCAGCGCCGTTACCTCCTGAGAGATCATTTCCAGTTCATAGGACTGGGCGTGCTGGGTGAATTTCATGGAAAGTTCTGCTCCGCTGATGTGGGTGAAGCCCGGGTAATTTTCCACTTCGTCACTCATGGTTACCTGACCGCCGGTAATCCCCTTTTCGACCAGCACGGTCTTCATCGCGGCGCGCATGGCATATATGGCGGCGGACAACCCGCCCGGGCCGCCGCCGATGATTACCAGGTCATAAAGATCGCTCTGTGCCATGATCAACCTCCCTTTTTCTGTTGGGACAGGGCTTTTTTCAACTGGTCTCCCAGCGACCCCATGGTGTCAGCTGTCCCTCCGGCAAATTCCTGCCATCCCTGGTCTTCGGCCGCATCGCCGGTGCCCAGGGAGATTTTCCGTTCCCTGGCATTGACCCCATCGATGGAAACGGTGATGGCGGCCCCGGGCTTGAGTGCCTCGATCTGGGCCGCTTTTTCCGAGGCAGCCATCTTGGATTTGGGGAGCAGTCCGGTGATGCCGGGCGCCAGGTTTACGAAGATCCCGAAGCCCTCCTTTTTTTCCACTCGCCCCTGTACCGTTTTGCCCGGCTTGAATTTTTCTTCGATGTCGGCCCATGGATCGCCTTCGGCATCTTTGATGCTCAGGGAGATTCGTTTGCGGTCAAGATCGAACTCTTTGACCATGACCATGATTTCGTCACCGGGAACGACGACTTCTTCCGGGCGCATCACCCGGCGTGTATAGCTCATTTCACTGATGTGAACCAGCCCTTCGATGCCGGGAAAAAGTTCGATGAAAGCACCGAAGTTGGCACATCGGGTGACCTTGCCCATCATTTTGTCTCCCACGCGGACGCGGTTCGGGGCATCGGTCCAGGGATCACCCATGGCTTGCTTTACCGAAAGTGAGATTTTTTTGGTTCCGGGCTTGTCGCCGTCTTTGATGCCCAATAGCTTCACCTGGAGTCGATCCCCTACCTTGACGGCTTGTTCGGGGGTGTCCAACCGGGACCAGCTCAATTCGCTGATATGCACCAGCCCTTCCACCCCGGGTGCCAGGGCCACAAAGGCACCGAAGGGCATGATGCGGACCACCGTCCCTTCGAAGACCGCCTCTTCGTCCAGCTGCGCCATGAACGCCTCGCGGCTGGCTTCCATCTCTTTTTGAAGAATGTCGCGCCGCGAGATGACAATGTTGCGGCCGCGTTCTTCGAATCGTTTGATGATAAAGGGAAATGTCTGCCCCACGTAGATTTCCGGGTCTTCCACATAGGTCAGGTCCATCTGGCTGATGGGGCAGAAGGCGCGCTGCTTGATGACCTCCACCTGGAATCCGCCCTTGATGACGGCCATCACTTTGCCCTCCACCGGAATACGCTGTTCCCAGGCCTCCCTGAGCATGGTCGCGCCACCGATACCGGAAATGGCCTTGGACAAACGGATTTCACTTTCGTCGGCGGCAACGACGTAAAGGTCCAGTTCGTCTCCTTCCGCCAGCGACAGTCCACCATCCTCATTCAGCAGCTCGGATTTTTCCACCACCCCGTCCGCTTTGGTGCCCGTATCCACGAATACGCTGTTGGTGCCGATGGTGATGATTCGTCCCCGGATTCTGTCACCCACCCGTTTATTGTCATTCATGCCGGCGCTGTATGATTCGAACAGATCGGCAAAGCTCTCTTCTTCAGGGGATTCGTTTTCAAAATCGTCGTTCATGGTTGTTCTCCCAGTCGATTAAAAGGTGCGGCAACTTCACCAGATATTGAATGCTTTTGCAAGCCTATTGTCTGTTTCAGAACATTTCACGGATCCCGGGCCAAGGCCCGATTCACCGGCAGGGACGCATGCCTGTAAAAGCCGTTGCCGGGGTTGACAACGGCACGGAGATGGATAAGCTTAATTCAACCCAAACTGAGCGTTTCAATTTTTTACAGATACCATAATTGGTTTGTATGCTTTGCTTTTTCGGTTTGCCGATCTTAAAAATTTGAAACCCGTTGGGATTGCCGATCTCACCACATAACCGGCGTCAGCCGACATTCTGCATAGTCCACTATAGCGAAATGTCAGCTTCCTTGGTTCTACGGCAAGCTCGACAATCGCTCAATTTGGGTTCAACTCATAAGGAGGACATGTCATGGCCATCATCAAGTGGGATCCGCTGGGAAACATCGCCACCTTGCAGGACCGCATCAACAAGCTCTTCGATGACTCGTTTCCCCATCAGGCGAATGACAACGAAGAGGTCCCCCTGTGCGCTTGGACGCCCAGTGTGGATATCTATGAAACCGCCCAGGGAGTCGTCATCGCCATAGACCTGCCCGGCGTCAACAAGGAAGATGTGGTGGTGGAGGTCAAGGACAACATGATGACCATCAGCGGCCAGCGATCCGGCGACCCAGAACACTGCGCGACAAACTATTACCGCCGGGAACGCATCTGCGGAAACTTTCACCGCTCTTTCACCCTTCATGCGATGATTTTGCCGGAACAGATCAAGGCCAAATTCAAAAACGGCGTGCTGACGGTGGAGATCCCCAAACCCGTGGAGGAAACGCCCAGGCAGATTTCCGTGGACATCGAATGATTGCGTATACAGGCGTTCGTGTCAACTGTTGCTGAGATGCTTGTTATACACGAAAAAGCGCTCCCTTGGCGTCCAGATCTTGCAGCAATTCGGCAATGGCCTGGGCTCCATCACCGACACGATTCACACATCTTTCGTGATCATCGGACAGCTTGTAGTTCATCGCCGCCTCGAGGTCCGTAAAATCCACTCCGGTCATTGCAAGGCACGAATGTCCCCCGATACGACCGGTCAGGGTTTTCACCATGCGCCGAGCAGGCAAGATGATCGGCATCATCCCGTCAAGGCCGGATTCAAGCCTTTCCCTTCCCGCGAGCAGCCCTAAAATCATCAGTCCAGCCGTGTGCACGCCGCAGGTCAACGAACTCATCATGCCGCCGTGCATGGCACCGCCGGCGCGAAGCACCATGCGGTTTTCCATGCCCAGCGCCTCCATGAAGGACCACAGGATGCTCTGGGTGCAGCTGTCGTAATGTTTCAGGTAGGTCGTGGCACGGGTTTTTATCTGTCCCGGCCATTGCGGATCAGTCGGTACTCCGCATCGCTCTGTTTCTGTTTTTATTTGTATGGTCGTTGCTTTCATCAACCCCTCCTTTTAAGAATGTCTCATTAAAAGAGATTGCTCGTCTGCCGCTTCGGAACTCAGCGGAAAAGCGGTCTGGCGCATAGCCTTAGGCGGTTTCATTTGTAAGCAAGAATAACTTCGGATGGAAACAGCATTTGCTGGAAATACTCTCTTGATTCCACCTTAAAACCGCATTGTTTTAATTTTTCCGATAATTTAACACCACGGCACCCGCCCAAGAGTTTAGGAGAAATATCGTAGATAAAGTCGTAGATCCTGCTTCCCAAGCGTTCCCCTTCGGTCATATTGACGACAATAAGTTTCCCATTTTTTTTCAAAACACGCCTGAATTCGGTTATGATTTTTTGCATGTCCGCAAATGGAATAAGGTCAAACATGTAGCTATTCACCAGCGTATCAATTGATTCGTCCTCAATCGGTAGATCAAACGCAGTTCCTATATCTAACGAATAATTGGCTTCTGAAAGCCGGCTGACTCGCTTTTTTGCCTTTTCCAGCATCCCTCGCGATAAATCAAAGCCAGTATTGGTGCCCGTTGGGTTTTTTTTTACTATCTCATAAAATGCCAGTCCCGTTCCAACGGCAATTTCCAGGATTGCCTGCCCGTCTTTGATGTCGGCAAGGGCCATCGCTCTGTTTATTGCATGGGATTCCGTCAATTTCCCCCAAATATCATAAATAGGGGCAATTCCGTCATACATCGGGCCTATTGTGTTCTGTGACACGCTTGCATCCAGCGCTTTTTTTTCCTTCCGGCAACAAGCAAAGCTGCAACATGATAAGGAACTTTCCATTTTTACCTCCTGGTTTATTTTGCCTACACTGGTTTCCGGTATGCCGCCATCAGCGGATACCATTCTTACCGGGCTTTATCGCCTCGATAAATGCGGAAACCACATAATCCTGGGCATTTTTTCCGGGTGCCCACTGCCTGATCAGGTCGCGGCTCGAATCCACAAGCGTGATCTCGACCTTTTCAAACCCTGTCATTTCCAGGATTTGACGAAGATCCGCCACCAGTGCTGCCCCACCGATGCAGGCACAGTGCATTTGACGGTCTGCGAGCATCGACGCCGGCATTGGGCGAACCGCCACCACATCAGAGATGGCTAACCGCCCGCCGGGTTTGAGCACGCGGTACGCCTCACGGAAGACGGCCTCCTTTTCAGGGGAAAGATTTATCACGCAGTTGGACATGATCACGTCCACCGTGCTGTCGGCGACCGGGAGGTGTTCAATCTCACCATCCCGAAACGACACGTTGCCGATGCCGGCTTTTTTTGCGTTGCGTCTGGCTTTGCGAACCATGCCGTCGGTCATGTCTACACCGATGACACGGCCGGTTTCACCCACGGCCTTCGCCGCCAGAAAGCAGTCGAATCCGGCCCCGCTGCCCAGGTCCAACACCGTCTCCCCGGGCTTGAGCCTGGCGATTGCCTGCGGGTTTCCACACCCCAATCCCATCGTGGCTGCATCGGGGATCGATTCAATCTGGGCATTGGAATATCCGATCCGCTGCGCTTCGGTTTCCGTACCGGAACAGCAAGGCGTTTCGACTTTTGCGGTGAAGCCAGTTCCGAATGCACTGGCAATTTTTGCATAATTTTCCCGAACGAGTTGACGAATGGCGTCTGGTTCAGCTTTGGTGTGTTGCATGATCGGCTCCTTATAGTTTTATTGTTTGACAATATTCGAACATTAAATTTAAATTTTTTTAGCGTGTAAAAAAGGTCCTGAGCTGTTCTATGATGTCCGGGTCCACCCAGCAGGCAATGTTCTGCCCCCTGCGTTCCGTCCGGATGATGCCTACCCGCCGAAGCTCTTTGATGTGGTGGGATACCGTGGGCTTGCCCACCTCCAGTTCCTTGCCCAGGTCTCCGATGAACATGGTGTCTACATCGGCGCTCTTGTCATAGATGCCCACCGTGCCCGGGCTGCAGCAGGTGGTCAGCAACAGAAAGATCTTCAGTCGGTTCGGGTTGGACAGCGCTTTGAAAATGTCTGCCAGCTGTTCAATGGGCATGGTGTTATTGTTTGACATATATCGAACCATAGAACTTTCAGATGCTTTGTCAACCCTTTTTTGATTCAACATTCAAAAACCGTCGATCGTGATTATTCTATGTGGTAAGCCCAACGCCGATTTCATAGAAAACGGTCGATGGTGGAATCTTGAACCAAAGGAGTACTGTCATGAAATCAAGAGATATCGTACCCAACGAAAAAGAGTGTGTCAGCCAGTGCATCATCAAGTTCTGGTCCGGTTCGGATCGACAGATTGAGAACCGGGACGAGAATTACGAACGATGCCTGACCAACTGTAATGTCTGCGGTTCGGCCTGACCGGTCGCCGCATAACCACCGAGGGCCTGTTTTCCGCCGGGATGGGATCCCGTCGCGGTCACAGGCCGGGAAAAACATAAAAAAGCCCACAGGCGCCATCAATGGCCAGTGGGGTTTTTTGTTTTACCCGGACGGCCAGGTCATCGAATACCAGGAACCACCAATTTGCCGGCCAGCCATGTGCCGGTAACAGCCATGGACTTAAGACTCAGATAGGTCTCGGCGGATTTCCGGAACAAAAGGGTGCACTGGGCCGGAAAATCCTCGTCCCGGTCGTTGAAGCGAATGCGGATCGACACCCGGGGGAGGGCGGCCAGCTCCACGCAAAGGTCAAAACCCGGGGCGTTGTCGATCCCCTTGCCGCTCAATCCCGCACAGGCTCTTTGAAGCACATCGACTGCCCCGGCGAAGTTGCTTTCGATCAGTTTGTTGGTATTGCCGGTAAAGTAGCCCATGAGCGGGCCGGCCCCGGAAAACTCGCGAAAGGTAATCCACGCGTCCGCAGTCGGGGGCGTGATCGGAACCCGCAGCACATAGTCCAGGAGCAGGCTGCCTACCGCCGGAGTGGGGGGATTGCCGAGCGCATCCATGATACCGTCGGCCGACACCCGGTGAACCCTTCCGAAGAAAGGTATCATCAGGGCATTTCCGGACAGGCTGGCTCCCAGGCTACCCGCCCGAGCCGCAAGATCAAGTCCGGCCAGGCGACTGAGGCGCTGCGCCATGGCGTTTTCAAAATAGAACCGGTTTGATTCAGGCATCATTGGCTTCCGTTGCCACAGGCATCGGCGTCGCCGGCCCGGCGTGCCCGGATCTGTTGCCTCAAGGTTTCATATTCATCCTCTAAGGCCAACAGGTCAATCATCACCGGCGGTTTGACCGAGTGGGCGGGAAGTCGCGCCTCGGTCTCCTTGATGGCCGCTTCCAGTTCCTTGAGCCGGTTTTCCATTTGGGCCAGTGATTGCATGGTGTCTCCTCGAGGTGATCAATATAGACACGGACGTCAATACCCGATTCCTGCCGCCATGGCATGGTCCGCATGGGTGCAGTGACAAGGGGTCACCGCGTAGACCATGTTGCAGACGGGACAGGCTGAAACCATGGTTTCCATTTTAAACCTGCCTTTGCAGTGGCTGCAGACAATGTCCAGCGCCGCGGGCACCGGAGACCGATCAAATCCCATCATGCGCACCTTGTCCGCCACTTGTTTGCCGTTGTCGAAACATCCGCCGCATCCGTCGTGCATCGCTCTACCTCTTTTTCCGGGGTTGTGGTTGAGGCGACGGCACCACGCCTTTCGCCCGGGAAAACCATAGCCGGAAATCTCGCCCGCATGCATTGACCCAGGTCAAAACGGTAGACCCATTGAGAATGAGGCCGGCCGGCACCCCGGCCATTGCCGATTGACATTTCCGGCAGATCGGCCATACTGCCGGGCAATCCCCTTTGACCCGCTTTAAAAAAATGGGACACGCATCCATGCACGATAACGGTATTCCCGAACACTTTCATCGGCAGGCGCAGATGCTGGCCAACCGGGTGAAAAAACGATTCAAGCACCTGCGCAATCGTTTCCACCGGCAGAATATCGAGGTCTTCAGACTGTATGACTGGGACATCCCGGAAATTCGTGCCGTGGTGGACTGGTATGGCGGGCATCTGGTGATCGGAGAGTACATGCGGCGCCAGTCGGTGGCCGAATGGCTGCCCATGATGGGTCGTGCCGTCGCCGATACCCTGGACGTGCCGGCGGAAAAGGTACACCTGAAACAGCGATGGGCCGGCCGCCAGGATGGTCAGCGCTACGAACGTCTCGACCACTCCGACCGAAAAATCGTCCTTTCCGAACGGGATCTGAGATTTCTGGTCAATCCGACCGACTATGTCGATACGGGCCTGTTTGCCGACCACCGGGATACCCGGCAGATGGTCCGGGGGCTGGCCGATGGCAAAGATTTTCTCAACCTTTACTGCTACACGGCATCCTTTTCCTGTTATGCCGCCAAAGGCGGGGCGCGCTCGACCGTCTCGGTGGACCGCTCGGACAGCGCGGTCCAATGGGCCCGTGAGAACTTTGTCCTCAATGCCATGGACTTGACAACCAACCTGCTGGTCCAGGCCCACGCCTTCGACTTCCTGAAAAAAGCCGCACGGGAAAAGCAGCGCTTCGACCTGGCTGTCGTGGATCCGCCCTCCTACTCCACCACCAAAACCCGCAATGTGGCTTTCGACATCGCCAGGGATCATCCCCGGCTTTTAAAAGCGGTGGTCGGCCTGCTGCGACCGGGTGCCACGCTCTTCTTCTCCACCAATCACCAGAGCTTCGAGCCCCGCATGGACGGACTGGTGGTCGCCGATGTGACGGAGATCACGGCTGGCACCATCCCCGAAGACTACATGAGCAAGCGCAAGACCATCCACCGCTGCTGGCGTATTACCGTATAGTGGACAAATCATCCTGCCCACCAGCGAGCCCATACCTTGAAGGCGGTTTCGCC
>JAQYWF010000457.1 GCA_030145105.1 Desulfosarcina sp. | reverse complement strand
GTCTACGATGAATATCATGGTGTTGCTTGCCCACCCCGATCCTGCCAGTTTTAATCACGCAATTGCCGATACCGTCTGTGCTCGAATCAAGGAGAACGGCCACCGGCTGATTTTTCATGATCTCTATCAAGAGCGGTTCAACCCGGTTCTGTCGGCTGCGGAAATACCCGCCGAAGCTGAACTCCCGCCCGGTATCGAAGCACACTGCCACGAACTGGCCGATGCCGATGGAATCGTCATCATCCATCCCAACTGGTGGGGGCAACCCCCGGCTCTGCTCAAAGGCTGGGTGGACCGGGTGATCCGTCCGGGAGTGGCCTACCGGTTTCTCGAAGGAGATGCGGGTGCGGGCATTCCCGTTGGCCTGCTCAAGGCCAGGTCAGCGGTGGTCTTCAACACGGCCAACACTCCGGCAGAACGGGAGCACTCGGTGTTCAAGGATCCGTTGGAACGGTTGTGGCGGAACTGTATTTTCGATCTTTGTGGGGTCAGCGTGTTTTACCGGAAAATGTTTGCCGTTGTGGTGACCAGCACCGCCGACGAGCGGGCCCTGTGGTTGGCTGAAGTCACTGCCGCTATCGACCGTTTTTATCCCCACACCTGAGTTGCCGAGGCGGGTAGGTCCCTTGCAAGCCGAATCGCTTGACGAACCGATGATCCAGTACCGATCGTCAACCATCGTTAGGCACTGCGTAACCGGCATTATCCGGTGAATTGCCGCTGCATCCGATCCAGGTAGTCGTCCAGCTCCTCCATGGTTGAAAAGACCTGTTGGGATGGCAGGGCTTTGATGATATCGAATACTTTTTGAATTTGGGGCTGCAGGTTCAGTAGAATCACCCTGCCGTTGTAAGCCTTCATAGCCTTCTGGGATTTGGCGATCACCCGTACGCCCATGCTTGAGATGTAGTCGAGCCTTTCCATGTCAAACACCAGGGTGTGGGGCTTTTCCTGGAGCACCACATCTACCCGCTCCTCCAATATGGGAAAAGTGCTGGTATCCAGTCTCCCGGAAGGCGACAGCATATACACCCCGTCCATTTTCTGCTTCGATTTTACCAATAGATTCATCTGCTTCTCCTTGTCGGGCTATCGATATCGCTTCTCCATGCGTAAGATATTTTTTCCTCGCTCACGACGGTATTCCATCTGATCCATGAGATTTTTGGCCAGGGTGATTCCCATCCCCCCTTTGTCCCGCTCCTCCAGGGGTTTGTCGTGCCGGCCGATTTGAACATTCAAGGGATTGAAGGGGATGCCTTCATCCTGCAGCGTCAGGATCAGGGCATCCCCTTCGACGACCAAATGGAGGGTGATGTAGTGATCCAGGTCGTCACCGAACCCGTAAAAGACGATATTGGAGAATATCTCCTCCATGGCCAGGGTGACATCATGAATCACCACCGGCGGACATGAAACCGAATCGGCAATATGGGTGATCGCGTCTATTATTCGGCTCATTTCACGGATGTCATTCCTGAGCACAATCGTTTTCTGAGCGTCAGTCATTTGATTCGGAGAGAAATAGGTCAACGCCAGCAGTGTCATGTCGTCATCCAGCGGCCGGCCTCCGGTAAATTCGCGGATTTGGGACAAAATGGCCATGACCCGTTCTCTGGGCGCAACATCGGCAGTCAGGGCGACGGTGTTCATGAGGGACTCTTGCGTAAACAGGCGGTTCTTGTCATTTTGTGCTTCGGTAACGCCGTCGGTAAACAGAAGCAGGCCATCTTTGTGCCGCAGCTGCGCGGTGGCCTGCCGGTATTGAAAAGTGTCGTCCAGGCCGATGGCCGGGCATTGTGCATCGCCAAGAAGCACCGTGTTTCCTCGTTGGCCGATAAACAGCTGAGGATTATGGCCGGCGCACGTATAGGTGAGATCGCCGGAATTCAAGTCCAGAACGCCCAGAAAAACCGTTACGAACGTTAGGGATGGATTGTCTTTGGCGATCTCCCGGTTAACGTCGGCCAAAATGTATTCCGGCTCCACCAACAGCCGTGCGGCGGCTTTGATCATGGTTTTGGTCATGGCCATAAACAGTGCCGCGGGCACCCCCTTGCCAGATACATCGCCGATGACGATACACAAGGAGTTACGATCGATGAAAAAAAAGTCGTAAAAATCACCCCCCACCTCGCGGGCCGGCTCCAGGCTGGCGTAGATGTCGAACTCTTTTCTGCTGGGAACTGCCGGGAAAATTCCTGGTAACAGCTGTAGCTGGATCTCCCGGGCCACGGCCAGCTCACTTTCGATCTTCTCTTTCTCCGCGATGGTGGTTTTCAACGCTTCAGTGCGCAGTTTGACCTGTTTTCTGAGAAAGACAATCCCGACAATAATCAATCCCATGATGCCGGCGATGAAACCCAGTACCCACAAGGGGCGCAGCCACAAGGGAAGTGTCACTTTTCTGACCCCTTGGGTCCACAGGTCCAGCGATTGGTAGAAAATCGAATTGGGGTTCTCCTTCAGCTGCTTCAGATGGTGGTCCAGCGCGGTGAGAAGGGGTGCGTTACGGTCCTTGGCCACGGCGAACCTCAGTTCTGTAGGCCTGAAACTGATCGGGCTTTGGCGCACCCTGAACCGCTTTTCATAGTAAGCGCCGTAAAGCCGGGGAACAATGCCGGCCGACACGCTTTTCTCGTGGACCATGGACAACACCTGCCCATAGCTGTCCACCATAACAAATCGTGGGCGGATTTCGAATTTGCTCAGGATGGTTTCAAAGAATTGAAAATAGATGTCTGCCTCAACCGCGGCCACATCCTTTTTGTGGAAATCAAGGATATCCGAGAAGGTGGCATC
>JAQYWF010000266.1 GCA_030145105.1 Desulfosarcina sp. | reverse complement strand
GAAGATGCCGAAAACGGCCCGAGAAGGGATGTTCACGGCGATTGCCGAGCGCCTGCCGGTGGGACGCGTAGGCCGGCCGAAAGACATCGCCGATGCCGCGCTGATGCTGATGACCAACGGATTTATCACCGGTATCGTCCTGGATGTGGATGGCGGCGGCCTGATCGCCTGATCGTGGGGTCGGACAGGAGCAGATCCGGCACCCGGCACCTGATCCGATGCCCGCCGTTCGTTCGCCTGCTGCTGCCGATCTTCCTTCAACTTGACTTTACCGGCATACCCTTTATTATGAGTGTTGAATGCTTGCTCCCTGCCATTGACAACCCATTATAGCCTGTCGAGGTAAATATATGTTCTCTCAGCTTGATCCCGTATTCCTGGCCCGCGCCCAGTTTGCCTTTACTGTGGCCTATCACATCACTTTTCCGGCGTTTACCATCGGCCTGGCCAGCTGGCTGGCCGTGGTGGAATGGCGCTGGCTCAAAACCGGCAACCCGCTGTACGAGCAGATTTACCGCATGTGGGTCAAGATCTTTGCCGTGACCTTCGGCATGGGTGTGGTTACCGGCGTGGTACTCTCCTACCAGTTCGGAACCAACTGGTCGGTGTTTGCCGACAAGGTGGGCAATGTGCTGGGTCCGCTGCTGGGCTACGAAGTGCTCACGGCCTTTTTCCTGGAAGCCTCCTTTCTGGGCATCATGCTCTTCGGCTGGAACCGGGTGAGTAAAAAGATGCATTTTGCCGCCACGGTGATCGTGGCGGCGGGCACCCTGATGTCGGCTTTCTGGATCCTGTCCGCCAACAGCTGGATGCAGACACCGACCGGTTTTCGTGAGGGTGTCGACGGCCTGCTCTATCCCACCGACTGGATTCAGGTGATTTTCAACCCGTCCTTTCCCTACCGATTGGTCCACATGGTCACCGCGGCCTTCCTGACCACGGCTTTCGTGGTCGGCGGCATCGGCGGGTATTACCTGTGGCGGGGCCTGCACGTGAAACACGCCCGGATCATGCTGGGCATGGCCATGATCATGGCCATTTTCGTGGCACCCATGCAGCTTCTGTTCGGCGACCTGCACGGGCAGAATACTTTCAAACACCAGCCGGCCAAGGTGGCGGCCATGGAGGGTATCTGGGAAACGGAAAAAGGTGCCGGCCTGCGGCTCTTCGCCTGGCCGGACCAGATCGAGGAGCGCAACCGCTTTGAGATCACCATCCCCAAACTATCGAGCCTTATTCTCACCCACGACCTCGACGGTGAGGTGAAAGGGCTCAAATCCTGGGCCAGAATAGACCGGCCGCCCGTCGGCGTTGTCTTCTGGGCCTTCCGCATTATGGTGGGGCTGGGCATGCTGATGATCGCCACCGGCCTGATTGCGCTGGTGCTCCACTTCAAGAAACAGCTTTTTACCACACGCTGGTTTCACCTGTGGTGCGTAGCCATGACGCCGGCCGGCTTCGTGGCCGTGGTGGCCGGCTGGTTTGTCACCGAGGTGGGCCGGCAGCCATTCATCGTGTTCAACGTGTTGCGGACGTCGGACACCATCTCCCCGGTGGCCGCAGGCCCCATCGCCATCTCCCTGGCCGCCTTTGTGATCACCTACGGCCTGGTCTTCACCGCTGGTGCCTATTACATTCTGAAACTCATCGGCAAGGGGCCGGAAACCACCGAAGAAGATACGTATGGAAGCCATGGCGTGAAACAGCCGCCCCTGGTCACGGACCTGGCTGCTGGGACAGGAGGAAAAGATGTTTAGTTTCGAGAGTTTTCTGGATCTGCCGCTCGTCTGGTACTCGTTGATCGGCACGGCCATTTTCCTGTATATCCTGCTGGATGGATTCGACCTGGGCGTGGGCATCCTGTTTCCCTTTGCCCCCACGGACGAGTGCCGTGACCGCATGATGAACTCCATCGCCCCGTTCTGGGACGGCAACGAGACCTGGCTGGTGCTGGGTGGCGGCGGGCTGTTCGCCGCCTTTCCGCTGGCCTACGCCATTCTCATGCCGGCTTTTTACATCCCCATCATCCTCATGCTGCTGGGCCTGATCTTCCGCGGAGTGGCTTTCGAATTCCGCTTCAAGGCCACCGGTAAATCACGGCGCATCTGGGACTACTCCTTTCACTTCGGCTCCCTGGTGGCCACCTTCATGCAGGGCATGGTGCTGGGCACTTTCGTTCACGGTATCGCCGTGGACGGCCGCAATTTCGGCGGTAGTGCCTTCGACTGGCTGAATGCCTTCAGCGTCATGACGGGTGTCGCCCTGGTGACCGGCTACGCCCTGTTGGGCGCCACCTGGACGATCATGAAGACCGAAGACGATACCCAGGCGTGGGCCCGCAAGTGCGCCAGCTACGTGCTTCTATATGTGGCCCTATTCATGGGCCTGGTCAGCCTGATCATGCCGTTGATGAACAGCGACATCAAAGCGCTGTGGTTCAGCCTGCCCAACTTCTACTTTCTTCAGCCCATGCCGATTCTGTCGGTGGTCTTTTTCGTCATGCTTTGGCGGGATCTGCGCACCGAGCGGGAATACCGGCCCTTTTTTCTCACCCTGGGCATATTTTTAATGAACTACATTGGCATTGGGATCAGCACCTGGCCCTGGCTGGTGCCCTTCAAGGTAACCCTGTGGGATGCGGCCGCCGCACCCGAATCCCAATCGCTGCTTCTGATAGGAACGGTGTTCCTGCTGCCCTGCGTCCTGGCCTACACGGGCTATTGCTTCTGGGTGTTCCGAGGCAAGGCCTCCCACGAACATGATCCGGCTTACTGAAAAACAGCGCCAGTGGCTGTGGTTCGCCGGCCTGTTTGTCGGCGGGATGGTCGGCATGCTGGTTCTGGCCGGGATCGTGCGGCTCATGCTGGGAATGAAGATATAGGTATCCGACATGCCGACAGTCGCTGAAAACCAGGTGCTGGCTTTGCTGGCCAAGGAGTGGGGTTATACCGGACCACCGGGAATATTGGATATCAGTGACGTTGTCGCCGCGCTTCCCTTGGCGCCAAGTGAAACCCTGGAGGCACTGAAGACGTTGTATGCAAGTGGCCTGATCGATATGAACAAACTTAAAAGCAGCGCTTTTCTTACGCCAGAGGGGTATGATGTTGCCAGGGACAACGGTGAAACCCATTCGAAACCCTGATTCAGCCCTGTCCCGCATCGGTCGAAACATATTGATTCCCGCTCCTTTCCTTGCCTGACAATCAGGACGCTTCAGCTACCGACCTGCCTCTTCCAAAACAGTGCCTCCTTTGCCTTGAGCGCTTTCCGGCGTTCTGGATGGAGGAACCGTCTGTAAATGTCATCTTCCATGTCGACCGGTCTGCCGAGGACTTTTTCTTCGATCAGAGACAGCGCCTCGACGGACTTGTCGCATACGGGGTAGCCTTTTTCATCCAGATCTATCGACGGGTCGAGAGAAACGCCTGAAATGTTGTTGATGTCCACCAGGCGAATGCCGCCACTGGCGGTGAGGATCAGGTTGCCCGCTCCGGCCAGGTCGGGGATGTGACCGGCTTCGCTGATCATCAGTTTTATTTGATTGATGAACCGGGAACCCTTTTGCCTGACCGTCGCGATCCATTGGTCTTGGGATTCGGTCAATGGGCTGTCCTGGCAACGAAAAGCTTCGTACAGCGCCGACAGCAGGTCGGCCGCGCCGAGAATGGTCCACGGATCCAATATCTCACCCGCGACGTATTCCTGGAATCCGCACAGCATCAGGTCACGGCCTCCAGGCCCCTGGTATTCCACGATGCATTCAGTGGACCGGGCCATGAAATCGGTTGCCAGGTAGCGTTCGACGATTTTGACCCGGGCGATTTCGACAAGCGCGTTTTCGAGGGTTTTTAGACGGGCCCGGAATATGCGAAACATCCGGCGCGGCGTAGCTTTGGGAAAGCACCGTACACCGGCGACCATCTTTCCGGCCTGCTCAACTTCCACATCGGACGGGTCCAAAATTTCCATGATGTGCGAGCGAAGGCCCTGCCTGAAATGCCTCCTGAACACATATGGTGCGAATGACCGGATGAAGTTCAGTGCGGTGACATCCGCATGGCTGATCGCTGATCTGTTCCTGATGTCTTCAGGCATGTCTACCTTCCCGATTCCTCAAAAAAAAGGGGAACTGCCGATCCAGAAACCGAATCCGGTATTGCCCGGATGATACGTCTGGTCGACATTATTTCCAGCCGCCAGCATAACCCAAACCCACCTTGGCGCACAATTCATTTGCTTTCGTTCGTGTGGGGAAAGCAGCGGTTTCTCCACCCATACCGACAATTTTTATAGCTTTTAGACAAGCAGTCTATTGGTCATGCAGTGATAGGTCAAACCCACCGACAGTCTCGACGGCATTCATTATTTTTAAATATTAACGAATGGTTGTATTTTTTTTATCGCCTGCCCGGCCGACCTGCTTGATCCGGGTGCACCTTGAAGATCCCAAGCCGGTGACTACTGTTTAAACTCAATCATATTATCACACAACACGAAATCGACCACTCGAGGAGGGAACCATGAAGATCAACGTTAAATGTTTTGCATCGCTGTCCACAGACGATACCTGCCGGCATGACCAGCTCAGATCCATCACCCTCGGCGGTGACAGCGCGACCGTCGGCAATCTGATCAAACAGGTACGGCTTCCTGAAGAAGAAATCGCCACGGTGTTCGTCAACGGCAGGCGGTCGGGGATAGACTCTCGGCTGTCGGACGGTGATCGTGTGGCTTTTGTGCCCGCTGTCGGTGGAATGTAGGCGGTTTTTAACCCGGGAAAGGTCGGCAACGCGATGACATCCATCAAGGCTGATGAGAATCGAAGATTGGCTCAGACCATCGAGCAGCGGGCCGGTACAGGTCATTCGGAAATCGTGGCCGGCTGGCAGTCGATGTTGCAGGACATGCTGATTCGAATGCAGCCCTTCCTTAGAGCGGGGTCTATCGTCACCTTCCAGCAACTGCTGCCGGATGAGAAAGTCTTTTTCGACCGGCTGGTCGATGAGGTGCCGGTGCCGACAGTGGCCCAGGCCTTTTACCTGCCGCCCAGTGTACGGCATCAAATGATGGGCGGCCGAGCCGGCGATAACGGCGACACCGGCCTTTCTGACGCCGGGGTGCTGGTGGCCAGCAGGATAGGCGATCAGGATGTCATCGTCAATGCGCTGTTCGCCCTCGCCTCCTGCACGCCGGCGGTGGATGTTTATGAACAGGGACAGCTGGTGGCGGGGTATCAATATCTCAGCATCGATGCCTGCCGGTCTGAACTCGGCACCGTTCTGAAGCGGCATCTGCAGTAGTCTTCGATGCGTCCCTTAGCATGATTGGAGGATGGAATATGGGAACAACGTCGTTTGTCGTCGTAGGTGGTTCGTCGGGCATTGGACTGGAGATTACGCGCCGCCTGGTAGCCAAGGATTATCCGGTGGCGGTGATTTCCCGGTCGGCGGAAAGCATGGCGGACTTGCCCGGTGTGACCCACCTGCCGGTGGATGTCACCCGGGACGATATTGCTGCGGGAAACCTTCCGGAGAGGATTCAGGGCCTGGCCTATTGCCCGGGTTCCATTCGCCTGAGGCCCTTCCACCGCCTCAAGGAAGCCGATTTCCTTGCCGATCTTCAGATCAATCTGCTCGGTGCCGTCAAGGCCATTCAAGCTTGCCTGCCGGGATTGAAAAAGGCGGAAAATCCGTCATCAATCGTTCTGTTTAGTACGGTGGCGGTGGGAACGGGTATGCCCTTTCACGCCTCCATTGCCAGTGCCAAAGGGGCCCTGGAAGGACTGACCCGCTCGCTGGCTGCCGAGTTCGCCCCGAAGATCCGGGTCAATGCCGTCGCCCCGTCCCTGACCGACACCAATCTGGCCAAAACGCTGCTGTCCGACGACGGCAAACGATCCGCTGCTGCGGACCGCCATCCGCTCAAACGGTTTGGAACGCCCGGAGATATCGCTGCCGCGGCGACATTTTTGCTCGAAGACGCATCCTCATGGATCACCGGCCAAGTGATGGCGGTGGATGGTGGCATGGGGTCGCTGCGGACATTCAAGTAATCGATTCATGCGGTAAGGAGTCTTCGTGGCCACTTCAGTTGACAGGCAATCCCGTAAAAATGGTGCAATACTGGGCATGTACGTTGGCGATGCCCTGGCCATGCCAGTGCACTGGTATTACGATCGACGGGCGTTGGCGCGGGATTACGGTCGGGTGACCGACTATCTGGCTCCGAAAAATCCGCATCCGGACAGTATCCTGTGGCGTTCCGCCTATACGCCGGTCAACGCGAAGGCCGATATCCTCCATGACCAGGACCGGTTCTGGGGGCGACCGGGTGTGCATTACCACCAGTTCCTCCAGGCCGGTGAAAACACGTTGAACCTGAAGTTGTGCACGCTGTTGCTCAACCACCTCAAAAAAAATGGCGGCTACGACGCCGATGTTTACCTGGCCGACTACATCGCTTTCATGACCACCCCCGGCAGTCACGGAGACACATATGTGGAGGAGTACCACCGTCATTTTTTCAACAACCTTGCATCCGGAAAGCCGCCACGGGCCTGCGGGGTGGTTGAGAAGCACATCAGCGGCATTATCGGTATGATTCCACTGGCCGTCTATTTCGCCGAAGATCCCGACCAGGCCAGGCGGGCAGCCTTTGAACACCTTGGCCACACCCATCTGGGCGCGCGCATGCAGGCGGCCGGTGAGTTGCTCATGGATGTATTGCTTCCCGTTCTGGGCGGTGAAGATCTCGTTGAGGTGATTGCCGACAAGGTCCGGCGGCAGGACAACCCGCTGCTGGGCCACCCGTTGATGCGATGGTTAGACGATCCCGATGAAATCGTTGTGGGCCGGCGCCTCAGCAGCGCCTGCTACGTGGAAGATGCTGTGCCGGCAACCGCCTACCTGGCTCTGAAGTATCACGGTGATCCAACTCAGGGACTTATCGCCAACACCAACCTGGGTGGCGATAACGCCGGTCGGGGAGCGCTGCTGGGCGCCCTGCTGGGCGCAGCCAACGGCCATGGGGCCTTTCCCGAACCATGGACGAAGGGACTTTATCAGTCTCCACCGAAATTGTTCGGCGGCTGATTGTGGGGTCGCGAGAAATAAATATAAAACATCGCAGCCTGCTGGTTTAGCTGCACAGTCTGGCCCTTTACCGATCCATTTTGCATCATGGATCGGTTGCT
>JAQYWF010000250.1 GCA_030145105.1 Desulfosarcina sp. | reverse complement strand
TATTTTAAGGCATCTGTTTTTCATTAGCTCATTTAGCCATGCAAAAGGTACCAGACTGTTTGTCATCCCCGCGCAGGCGGGGATTCATTGTTTTTAATTGATTCTGGTTCCCCGCCTTCGTGGGGATGAGTGCGCCTGGATCCATCAAAATTTCTCTGCGCTTTATAATCATAATTGGGATCGAAGTCGATTTTACCGAACAGATCTATGATTTTCGTCTGTTTGGAGCATTATGAGCGTTTTTGAGTCTTTTTCGTGACCACGATTAGCTCCATATAATATGTGCAACCTTCAAATTAGGCTCTGGTAGAGATCATCCCAATTTGGATTGTTCTTTTCAATCAAATTGAGTTTCCATTTGCGATTCCATTTTTTAATTCGTTTTTCTCTAAAAATCGCTTCTTCAACGTCGTTGTGTGCTTCGAAATAGACTAAAAGTTTTATGCTGTATCGTTTGGAAAATCCTTCGACGAGACCATTTTTATGCTGCCAGATACGTTTGATAAGGTTTGACGTGATGCCTGTATAAAGTGTGCCGTTGCGTTTGTTGCAAATGATGTAGACATAGTATTGTTTGTCAGTCATTTTGCTGGATCCCCGCCTGCGCGGGGATGACACCGAATGCATGATCGCATCCTGTCTGTCGGGAAAGATTGATCCGGTTTTCAAAAAGACATTATAACAATAATTGACGGTCCCGTAAAAAGTCGAAATTCCCTTTTTGCTGTCGTCCCCGCGAAGGCGGGGATCCAGTCCTTTTAACCCAGTTTCTTCTTTAAAATCTCATTCACCACCTTCGGATTGGCCTTTCCCTTGGTTGCCTTCATGATCTGGCCGACGAAAAAGCCCATGAGCTTTTTCTGGCCGCCCTGATAGCGCTGCACTTCATCGGGGTGGCCGGCGATGACGGCATCGACGACGGGGTCGATGGCCGATGTATCAGACACCTGCACCAACCCCTTCTCCTCGACAATGGTTTTGGCCGCTTGACCGGTTTCGGCCATGGCCTCGAAGACGGTCTTGGCAATTTTCCCGCTGATCACATCTGCGTCCAGCAGCGTCAACAGCCCGGTCAGGTTTTTTGGGGAGACCGGCGAGTCGATAATGTCCAGGCCCTTGGCCTTGAGCAACCCCAGCAGGTCACCCATGATCCAGTTGGCCAGCGTTTTGGGTTGATCGAATTCAGTCAGGCAGGCTTCGAAATAGTCGGACAGGTCGCGGCTGCCGGTCAATACCCGGGCATCTGCGGAGGGCAGCCCGTAGTCTGCCATATACCGGGCCTGGCGCTGGGCGGGAAGCTCGGGCATCTGCGCGCGCATACGTTCGATCCAGCCCGCGTCGACCACCAGGGGCAGCAGGTCCGGATCGGGGAAATAGCGGTAATCGTGGGCGTCTTCCTTGCCGCGCATGGACACCGTCTGCCCGTTGTCCGGCTGCCACAGGCGGGTCTCCTGGTCGACCTGGCCGCCATCCAGAAGGATCTCCTTCTGGCGGGCCATTTCATAATAGATGGCCTTTTCCACGTGCTTGAAAGAGTTGAGGTTTTTGACTTCGGCCCGCGTGCCGAAGACGGTCGACCCCTCGGGCATGATGGAAACGTTGGCGTCGCAGCGGAAGCTGCCTTCCTCCATGTTGCCGTCGCTGATATTTAGGTATCTAAGGATGGCGCGGAGTTGGCGCAGGTACTCGCCTGCGGCTTCGGGGCTGCGGATGTCCGGCTCGCTGACGATTTCCATCAGCGGCACGCCGGTTCGGTTCAGGTCCACCCGGCTGATGGGGCGGTCCGGATCGTGGATCAGCTTGCCGGCATCCTCCTCCATGTGAATGCGGGTGATGCCGATACGAATAACCCGGCCGTCAATCTCAATGTCCAGGTAACCGTCGGTGGCGATGGGCAGCTCGTATTGGGAGATCTGATATCCCTTGGGCAAGTCCGGGTAAAAATAGTTCTTGCGTGCGAACCGGCTTTCCGCCTGGACGGTGCAGTGGGTTGCCAGGGCCATTTTGATGGTGTAGTCCACCACCTTTTTGTTGAGCACCGGCAGCACCCCGGGCATTCCCAGGCACACCGGACAGGTGTGGGTGTTCGGGGGGGCACCGAAAGCGGTGGCGCAGCTGCAGAAAATCTTCGTGCGGGTCTTCAGCTGTGCGTGAACTTCTAAACCGATAACTGGGATGAATTCCATCTGATTATTCCATCACCGTACTTTTTGCTGGTTGTCGTCCTTTCGTGAAACCTCCCTAAAACCGCGCAAAGGCATGCATTATCATCAACGGCAAGGATTGTAAAGATTGGTGTGGTGGTGCTTTACAATGCCCTTGCCGGGTTTAAAAAAGGGAGGCGTCCACCTCTCTTTTCTGGTATACAAGGGGCAGCATGGGATTACGGATTGCCTGAGAATAACCCTGCCGTAGCCGTTCACGGGTTCAAAGGTTCATGGTTCAGAGGTTCCGGGTACACCGAAAACCTCAGCCAAAGTAGCCACTTACGATAAACGCTGATCCGGTGAATGTTTACATACCTGATTTACTCGCCCTGGGATTGGCGGTTTCATCAGGAACGTATTCGCCTGCAAACAAGGTCAACCAATAGAAAACAAACCCAGAACGGTGAACCCCTCACCATCAAAGGAGGCTTGACATGGCCGAAACGGTTATTGTTGACATGTTGGAGAATCACATCGGCGAAATCACCCTGAACCGTCCGGAAAGCCTGAATACGTTCACGCTGCCCCTGGCGTCGGAACTCAACGCGGCGCTGCTTCGGTTGGACGGTGATTCGGCGGTGAGGATCATTATCCTCAAAGGTGCCGGCAAAGCCTTTTGCGCGGGAATCGACGTGGGGGATTTCTTCGGCAAGAGTACCATGGAATATCGGGAGTGGATCACTTGCATGGAGACGCCCCTGGAGACGATCAGCCGCATGAAAAAGCCGGTGCTGGCCCAGGTGCACGGCGTGGCTGCGGCCAACGGAGCAGGCCTGGTGGCCGCCTGCGATCTGGCGATTGCCGCCGACAACGCCCGCATGGGCCTGACCGCCATCAATGTGGGCCTCAACTGCGTGGGGCCCGTGATCCCGGTTACCCGGTCCGTGGGCCGCAAGCGGGCCATGGAAATGCTGCTCTACGGGGAGTTGCTCAAAGCCCCGGCGGCGCTGGACATGGGACTGATCAACAAGGTGGTGCCGGCGGATGACCTGGAGATGGAAACCCGGCGCTGGGCGGCCGTGCTGGCCGCCAAGAGCCCCGTAGCCGTTCAGAATGCCAAGTCAGCCTTCTATGCCGCCGCCGACCTGAATTATGACAAGGCGTTTGCCTACATGAACGAGGCCTTTGCCCGGTTGTGTTCCACCGAGGACGCCAAAGAGGGCGTCTCGGCCTTTCTGGAGAAGCGCAAGCCGCAGTGGCAGGAGAAGTAACGCCATTCCACATTCGGCGGCGTTTATCCGAGGACAATCAACAAGCGTTGATGGCACCGATCAACCGGATGCGGTCGGCAATCCTAGTGATGTGTCCGGCGAAATGCTGAAACCGATCGATCAACCGGTTAAAGCAGGATTAAGGTAAGCGCCTACCGCGTGTGAGCATGCCCGCCAGATCCGGTGCTCACATCTTTTTCACCTTGGCGATCATTTTGTCGAACATTTCAACCTCGACAACCGGTGACGTGGTAAATGAAATCCCGGTCAGGGTATTCAGGGCCACCGACGTGGCAAAGGCGTTTTCCGCATCCGGAAAATCAAGCGTAAACACCAGGTCGTGCTTGCCCATGACCGCGTACATCGATACGATCTTCCCGCCGTTGGCTTTAATCACCTCAACGGCCTTTTCCGTCCTGTCCGGGCTGATGTTCTGCATGGCTTGTGTCGTGTACTTGCCAAACATCATGAATATCGGCATTTTTGCCTCCTTTGCAGACGATATTGGAATGAAAAAAAAGGGTTGATTCCATATGGACCCTCAGATCGCGGGTCGTATTGAGGCCGCGCTATACGATTTGAACCGGATCAGATCCGCATGTTTGGCCACGTCGGGAAGCGGGGAATAAAATAGGCTGAACAACGGTCGGTAGTGGCGCGGCGATTAAGGTGCAGGCGTGAAGAACGCCAATAGTTAATGGATAAATCAATTATAGACGAAAAGGGTGTGTGCGGCAAGGCTTGGCTTCTTTGAGCCGCGATAGCGAGCGAACTGAAAATTGCTTTTTTTATCCTTACCGGTGCTGCGCAGCACTGCCGTTACAGGCAGAACATCCCCCGCGGCTTGCCGCGGGGAGGGTTCAATGGCAGGATGAGGATCCAAAAAGACTGCTGACTGGCGGAAGGCTGTGTCAATGGTCTTGCCTTCAGCCATCCGCTGAACTAAAAAGAGTTGACTCGAGGTAAACTTTCGATCCGAAAGTGACTGCAGGATGAAAAAACGCATTGTTGGAATTATCGCTTTCGGCCGTATTTGTAGGCCTGATTGACCCCCATCGTTCATCCGGCATTGATCATTTCTGATGGTGGTCTTAAGGTGAATTTTTGCTTTGAAGTCTGAATTCCATTCTAAATTAATCATCTTAACGTCTTTGATGGCTGACACGGAGAAATGCCATGAACCTGGATACAATCATCTTTAACGATATCACCCTGGGTCAGCTTCTGCCCTGGATCGTGGCAGTGGCGGTGGTTTACGCGACGTTAAAAATTTACAAGGCCCTGTTCAGTAAAAAAAAGGTAACCCTTCAGCACAACGTCTACTTTGTCTGCAGCAACTGCGGGTGGGAAGGCCACATCAGCAAATTCGGCACCCGATGTCCCAAGTGTGATGCAGCCACCGGGGACCTCGGCGGATGATGGTAAGAGGCCTGCTAGAGATACCGCGCCTTTTTTATGGCCCTTGTTCCGCCCGCGCCTTGATGATTTTCAACCACTCCTTTCTGATCCATCCACTGAAGGGCGAGATAAGCATCCAATAGCGGCGAAAGCGGCGCCGGCTGGTGTTGTCGGGACAGTAAACCCGTGTCTGCGTGGTCACCCGGCTACTGGCATCTGATAAAGGGGTAAAGGCGATGTTGAATGCCGCTTTGGCAAGGCCCGGCTGATGAAACGCAGCAAACCCGGCGGCATCTACCTTTTCAAGGTAGCCGGATGGCGTCCAGAATCGGCCAACCAGGCCGAGTACGATTTCCTGTCCTGCAGCGTCGGCCAGCAAAACGAAACCTGTGTCGATCATGCCGTCCAGTGTCAGGCCCTTAGCGGGCATGCCGCGCAGGCGGTAGAGCATGCGAATACTTGTTGATCGGCGCATGTCCAGATGGCGTGCGGCAGCGTAAGTCCGCTTCACGGAGGCCTGAACGGTGGTTTCATATCGGGCCATGATGTCATACCGGGGCAGGAAGTGATCAATTCGCATGCTGGGTTTGCTCCGGGAGTTACCTTTAAAAAATGACGGGTTCATAAATAGTCCGATATCTGCGTTACGCTTCATCCCTCGTCACTGCGGAGTACATTAAGTACACCTTATTCCTCGGCATTCGCAAGCCTTGATCTCGAACTTTTTATGAGTTCACCAACGGTTAACATCGAATGATGAGGTCGCTCCGCTTGGCAATTTTTAATAATATTTTCATAGTATGGCAAAGGTCGCCCGCTTTAATATTACTAAAATATATAATCTATAAAAGTAATGAAATATAATTGACATAAACAAAAACCGAATTATGGTTTGCTCAGGAAAAAAATTAACCACGGCTCGCTAAGGAGCCCGGATATCAGGAGGAACAGAAAATGAGCAAAACCATTGGAATCGATCTTGGAACCACCAACTCTTGCGTGGCCATCATGGATGGCGGCGACGCACGGGTGATCACCAATGCCGACGGCGGCCGCACCACACCGTCGATGGTGGCTATTTCCAGCAGCGGTGAACGGCTGGTGGGCCAGATCGCCAAGCGTCAGGCGGTAACCAACCCGGAGAACACGGTCTTCGGCGTCAAGCGGCTGATCGGGCGCAAGACCGACGCCAGCGAGGTGATCAACGATAAGAAAAACCTGCCCTATGCGGTGACCCAGGCCGAAAACGGGGATGTTCGCATTTCCCTGAAAGGTCGCCAGTACAGTCCGGCGGAGATTTCGTCATTCATCCTGGCGGATTTGAAAAAATCGGCGGAAGCTTACCTGGGCGAACCGGTCACCGATGCGGTGATTACCGTACCGGCCTACTTCAACGACAGTCAGCGCCAGGCAACCAAGGATGCGGGCAAGATCGCCGGATTGAACGTGAAACGCATCATCAACGAACCCACGGCGGCATCGCTGGCTTATGGGCTGGACAAGAAAAAGGAAGAGAAAATTGCCGTATTCGACTTAGGCGGCGGTACCTTCGACGTCTCCATTATGGAAATTGGCGACGGGGTCTTCGAAGTTAAAGCCACCAACGGTGACACCCACCTGGGCGGCGAGGATTTCGACCTGCGTATCATCGACTACCTGGCCGCTGAATTCAAACGGGAGCAGGGCATCGACCTGCGTGGCGACAAAATGGCACTTCAGCGGCTTAAAGAAGCCGCGGAAAAGGCCAAAATGGAGTTGTCCAGCGCCATGGAGACGGATATCAACCTGCCGTTCATTACCGCAGACGCCAGCGGGCCCAAACACCTGAACGTCAAGATGACCCGGGCCAAGTTGGAATCCCTGGTGGAAGACCTGTTGGGTCGCCTGGACGGTCCCTGTCGTACGGCCATGCAAGACGCCGGTTTTTCCGCAAGCGACATCGACGAGGTGATCCTGGTGGGCGGCATGACGCGCATGCCGGCGGTGGTGCAGCGGGTGAAGACGCTTTTCGGCAAGGCGCCCAGCAAGGGTGTCAATCCTGATGAAGTGGTCGCCATGGGTGCCGCCATTCAAGGGGCCGTGCTGCAAGGCGATGTCAACGACGTGCTGCTGCTGGATGTGACCCCGCTCTCCCTGGGCATTGAAACCTTAGGCGGCGTAATGACCAAACTGATCGAAAAGAATACCACCATTCCCGCCCGCCAGAGCCAGGTTTTCTCCACGGCCGAGGACAACCAGCCGGCCGTGACGGTTCACGTGCTCCAGGGCGAGCGCAAGATGGCGGATGGCAACAAGACGCTGGGCCGCTTCGAACTCACCGGTATTCTGCCGGCACCGCGGGGGACACCCCAGATCGAGGTGACCTTCGACATCGACGCCAACGGCATCGTGGAGGTGTCGGCCAAGGATCAGGCGACAGGCAAGCAGCAGAGCATTCGTATCACCTCGTCTTCGGGGCTTTCCCAAGCGGAAATCGACCGGCTGGTCAAGGATGCCGACCTGCATGCCGATGCCGACAGCCGCAAAAAAGAGTTGGTGGATGCCAAAAATACCGCCGATGCGCTAGTCTACGCGACCGAAAAAACCCTCAATGAGATGGGTGCCAACGTCGACGGCAGCCTGCGCATGGAGATTGACGACGCCATGTCCAACCTAAAACAGGCCCTGAAAGGAGACGACGCCGCAGCGATCAGGCAACTGACAGACGTGCTCACCACTGCATCCCACCGGCTGGCCGAGTCC
>JAQYWF010000232.1 GCA_030145105.1 Desulfosarcina sp. | reverse complement strand
TCCTGGACGATGGGCGTCGACAAGGTACCGGAGAGAAACGCCGCCATGGGCTGTTTCAGGAAAAAGATCACCGTGCGGGAGTCCGGCGTTTCAATACGTTTGATGAAACGCCAGTTTGACGCATAGCGGGGTACCTTGAAGGATTGAATTAGACGACCGGTAAAGGCCACATCCCGCGACGAGAATGGCGTGCCGTCCGACCATTGGGCCTCCCGAAGCGCAACGGTGTAAGACAATGCCTGAGCATCGTATACCGGCATGGATTCAGCCAGCCAGGGCACCAGGTCCAATGTCTCCGGGTCATACACATACAGGGGCTGATAGATCAGGGAAAGCACCTTGCGGGAATTGGCGTCGCTGGCCAGCCAGATGTTGAGTGTGCGGGGTTCTTCAGCCAAGCCGATCTTCAACGCATTGGGGCGATGATTCTCATGGCAGGCAGAGACCGCAACCGCCATCCACAACAGAACGATCAGGATGCGCCACTGCTTCCCGCGCCCCATAATCAGGCTCGCTTCCGCTTAGGCAAATGTCTGATGGAGCTGACTTTTTGTTCTATAAAATCGATTACTTTTAACTCAAGACGGTCATCGCTCAACCGGTTGATGCGCGGAATACCGCCCGGGCTGACGCAGTTGACTTCAACCAGTTTACCGGCGATGATGTCGATGCCCACAAAATAGAGCCCGTCGGCGATCAGCTTCTCCTTGATCACCTCGCAAATCTTACTCTCGCTCGCCGTCACCCGGTGGGCGAACACCTCGCCGCCGGCATGGACGTTGGTGCGAAAATCCCCCTTTTTGGGTTTACGGCGCATTGAACCGATGATTTCCCCGTTGAGCAGCAGGATGCGGATGTCGCCTTCCTGCTTGACGCTTTTCAGGTACTCCTGCACCATAATCGTTTCACGCCGGGCATAGGATTCATAGGCCCGCACATAATAGTGGATCAGCGAATTGAGGTTCATGCGGTCCCGGGTGCTCACCTTTATCACCCCCTCCCCGCCGAACCGCTGAAGGGGTTTGACCACCATGGCCCCGCCGAAATCATCGATGATTTTGCGCAGGCGGGAGGGGTCCCTGGACACATGCGTCTCAGGGATGATCTCCGGAAAATTGAGGATGTAGAGCTTGCTGTTGCCCAGGATCTGGCCGGTGGTGCTGTTGAGGATGAAGACATGATTGTTGACGGTCTGCAAAAACTCCATGGTCTGATAGTTGAGCGGCGGGTTGCTGCGCAGAAACAGGGCATCCAGCTGGGTGATGGCTTCGAAAATAAGATGGTCCTGATTCGTGCAGCGGATAATCGCCTGCCAGTATTCGGCCATGCCCAGGCCCGGTTTCACCGTTATGTTGCGCATACGGGCCACCACTTGACCGTTGCGGATATACACATCGTGGGGCTCTAAAAAATAGACCGTATGCCCACGCTCGTTGCACGCGTACATCAGGTGACTTGTGGTCTCGTTTTCCGGCTGGATACTTTCCAGCGGGTCCATCAGGTAAGCGATCTTCATGGCAAGCACAGTCCTTTTTGGGCCTTCATGACAGGATGATTTTATTTACTTCAATTTAGACCAATTAGCAACCCTCAGCGGTGGGGCGGCATGGCTGGGACCCTCCGGGCCCTTTGCAATTGACACCACCGCGCAAATTCCCTATGGTTCTTGCCATTACACCCAGGGAACCAATGCCTACCCGATGATTGCAAGCAAGTTCAAATCCCTGGCCGATGATGAGCGCAGCCATCGCGAAACCATCATTCGGGAAAATGAGCGGCTGAAACAGACCGGCGCTGATTCGACGTCGGACAGCGATTGCTGACTGCCGGCACCGGGCCACCGACCATATAGGGATTGCCTTCCTTAGAAATATGACCGTTACGTCCTCGTTTTCGATTCAGCTGATTAAGCCATCCCCGGCGTTGTCTGCCATGCCGCCGACGACCCTGGCCCAGGCGAAGAAGCTTTCTTCTGCGGGGTCGATGGAAACCCACCGGTGGGATGCTCGCCTGGATGCGTTCACCAATGGCGGCAGGCGGTTGCTGGATCTTTTGGAGCGATTGTCCGCGCGTTACCATACCCGCCATTGCTTAAGCTTGAATGATATCCCACCGGCTCAATTCAAAGAGCTGGTGGTGGCGCTTAAGGAACGGCAGCCAGGGTTGCGCTTGTCCCTCTGCAGTACCATCGATAGAGATATTGCAAATGATTTCAAAGCCATGGTTGAAGGTGGCAGTATCGTTCAAATCCAATGGCAACTCAGGGGCCAACTGCCGGATGTTGGTTTTTTCAAGGCGTTCTCCCGGGCCGGCATCTGGAACCACCTGATGCTCAATGGTGCGAAGACCTCGTCAGAAACCTGCAGGGCCGTCGCCACCCAGCCAAATATCATCCACTCCTGGGAGATAACCCACACCGGCGATCGGCGTTGCCATTCCAATGAACCTTACGGTGAGGTAGGTCCGTTGCCCGGCCAGCCGCTATGGCAGACGATGAATGACCCGGTGAACCGGTTTTTACTGGTGGACCGGCTGACCAAAGACCAACTGCTCCGCATGCGCGTGGATGACGACGGTGACCGCCTTTTTACAATCGGCGCAACCCTTGAGTACCACTTTCTCCCGCCGGATCGGCTGCCGGACGGATACCTGGAAGAGATTTGCGCCATGGTTGCGGCCGGAGGCACGGTGGCGGCCACCCATGTCCGGTTCAATCTGCTGAGGGCGCATCTCATCGGCTATGTGCAGGAAAAAGGCGTCATCGTCGGCAATTCCAGTCTCAAGAACCCCAGACCCGAATACATCGACACTGTCCACCGCCAGACAGGGCTGGATCTCACCGGATTCGTCGAGCGGGGCTATACCTCGGTGCGTCCCGAATACAGGGGACTGGGTATCGGAACCAGGCTCTTGGAAGGGTTGACCCAGCGGGCCGGTGACCGCAAGATCTTCTCGGTCATTGCCGAGGACAACTCAGCCACCAAGATCATCGCCATACGCAACCACACCCGCAAGGTGGCCACCTATTTCAGTGAAAAGGCCGGCAAACCGGTAGGGATCTGGATGCCGGAAGGGATGATTGTCACCAATGAGGGGAAGATACCAAAGTGAATATGCGCATCGGCATCATCACAATTCAAGAACCCGGCTACCACCCCAACCGCCGGCTGCTGGAAGCGGCCCGCAAGGCCGGCCACCAGGGCATTCTCGTCCACCCTTATCACCTGTGGCCAATATCGGCAGCGGGGCGATTAGAAGTAACCAGCGCCCATTCCGCACCCATTCCCCACGTGGTGCTGCCAAGGCAGGGCGCACAAATCGGTGATGCCTGCCTTGCCCTGATCCATCAGTTCCAACTCATGGGCGTACCGCTGGTCAACGATCATCAGGCGGTTTCCATCGCCCGCAACAAATTTCTCACCCAGCAGGTGCTGACCGCCGCTGGTCTGCCCTGCCCCGACACCGTTTTCGTCAACGACGAAGCGGGCTTTTTTCTGGCCGTTGGTCAATTGGGCGGCTATCCGGTGGTGGCCAAGCAGGTCAGCGGGCGTCAGGGAGACGGGGTATTGCGGATCATGAACGCGGGCGATGCCCGTCAACGGGCCCTGCCCGCGCTGGATCGCCGTCGGGGGCTGATGGTCCAGCGCTATCTGCCGGTCGAAAAGCGCCGGGATTTGCGTGCACTGGTCATCGACGGTAAAGTGGTCTGTGCGGTGGCGCTTATCCCGCCAACAGGCGAGTTTCGAGCCAATTTTCATCTGGGGAGCAACATCAAGGCCACGGTACTTACCCGCGAACTCGAACACATCTTCGTTGGCGCCGCGACGGCGGTCGGATGCGATGTGGCCGGTGTGGACATGATCGTGGACAAGAATGATCGCCCCTTCATCGTGGAGGTGAACTACGCACCAGGTTTCAAGGGCCTGGAAGCGGCCACCGGTCTTGACATCGCCGGCCGGATGATCCAGTTTGCCGCCGATCGGTATTGGCCGAAACGAGAAAGCATGGACGTCTGAAATGAAACTTTCCAACCTGCATGTGAGAAAAAACGATGGCCTGACTCGCGCCGTGGCCTCGGTGACCTTCGAGGAGAGCAATCAACCGGCGCAGGAAATTTTCATCGAAACCGAAACGACCTACGCTGAAGATATCTTTGCCAGCCCCCACGCTTTTGCCGTGGGCTGCATCATCCCGGCCCTTTACTTCGGAGAACGTCGCCTGGCTCTCGAAGAAGCCATCTGTCCCCGGCTCAAAGAGGGCCTGGAAACCGTCATGGTTCTCATGCAAAACTGGACCGACGGCACGTTTCAACCGCTGACCATCGATGCACCGCTTCTTAGAACAGCCCTGCATCAAGAAAAAAAACGTCACGCGGGGATCTTCCTGTCCGGGGGCATGGATTCCCTGGCGGCCCTCAAGCGGATCAAGGACAATTACACCCCGACGCATCCCGGCTATCCCAGGGACGCCCTGCTGGTCCATGGTTTCGACATCGGCGGCGTGATTGAGCGGGGTGCCAAATACCACGTGTTCGAACGCGCCAAGGCAGCCATGGCGCCCGTGGCCACCGACGCAGACCTGGTCCTTATTCCAATTTATACGAATATCCGCCACCTGTGCGACAACCGCGATCTGTGGCTCAACCAGTTTTTCGGCGCCGTGCTGGCCGCCGCCGTCCACGCTTTCTCCCCACGCATCAACCTGGCCTGGCTGGCATCTTCCTACGACATCCCCCACCTGCACCCCTGCGGCTCCCACCCCCTGCTGGACCCGGAGTACGGCAGCGCCGATCTTCAGATTCGCCACCGCGACGTTGGGCTGCCGCGAATGGAAAAGTTGAAAATTGTGGCCGATTGGGATGTGGCCTTCCAGAATTTCCGTGTCTGCCTGGCCAACGTGCCGGAAAAACTCAACTGCGGTCGCTGTGAAAAATGCGTGCGCACCATGCTGGAACTGGAGGCCATGGGCCTTCTGGACAAGACCCGGGCATTCGAGGAAGATGCAGTCGATCCGGCATGGCTGGACGCCTTCAGCATCACCATCCGTGTACGCGAACCCTTCTATATGGAACTGATTGAACCGCTTCGGAAACGCGGCAGAGGCGATCTTGCCGAAAAGATTGAAGAAAAACTAAAATGAGTTTGATCTTGGGCAATAGCGTGCTTATTTTGCCAGTTCGAACATTGTTTCTTTAGATCGGCCGAATGCGCCTTCTCATGCTCTGACCTGTCCCGCTCGACAGCTCAATTTCCAAGCCCCACCTCCTACTGAGCCATTCTTTGAAATCCCGCACCCTATCGCCAGAGGCCTCCCATGACGCAGGAGCACAGAATACAAAAACTCAGAGCCATCCTCAGTGCGGATACTGTCGTGGATAGTCGTCAGTTAAAGGCGGGTCTTCCAATAAGTCAAACTTGGCACAGATATCAAAACCCTCTCAAGATTATCAGGCCATCACGCCAAGACGTTATCATATCAAGTTCGCAATGAAACAAAGGAGATATTATGGTTCCAAATTTTGAAAAAAATGGCCGACGACGAGGAATAGAACGACGCCAATACTACCTGACAATTCATTTTCCCGAACGGAGATCCGGAAAGACCAGGAGGATCGGAATTGACAGGAGGGTCGACGCGCTTACCAAAAGAAGGGATGGGAGTGAGCGAAGGTGGGCATAACATCGGATGGTGAATGTCACTATGGTCCGTATCTCGATTTAACGACTTTTACCGGACCACGGTCCGTAAAAGTATATATGAACAGTTCCCCGTACTGATCCGGCCCGTCACCTTGCCCGCCTAACCGCTGATGAAGCGATCTCAGGTTACCCGATCCGTTGCCGACCAGTAGAACCACTTCTCCTGCGTGCTGGGCAGCAATTTCATCTAAGATCTTATCAACCGTTGACTTGGTGATTCTGGGAGTGAGGGTAATATTAATTTTCAAATGATCGGCCAGCGGTCTTACCGAGTCCAGGTTACGGCCAAGATCCGGACTGTAAATCGCCGTTATCTCAAAATCTTTAACAGCGTTTACCAAGGCTTTTGCACGTTTACGGCCCTGGGAGTTAATATTGAAGAAATTATCTCTTTCTGCGTGACGAATCAGGATTATGGTGGAGATGGGTTGGTCTGCCGATGCTTCTTTTGAATCCGTATGTCCAACGCCGTTTAGAAGCAGGATCAAAATGATCGAATAGGCGATTGAATGGGTTTTAAGTTGCACGCTGAGAGACATCATCGGTTAACTGTTGATATTTGAACAATACCGGTTAAGCAATTGAACACGCCAAAGGTTGCCATTCCGGCGAAAAGCGGGCACGTCGTGGAGCAGTGGCACTGTCCATGAACAAGCTGGATGCAGGATCAAGCCCGACATGACGAAGTGAGACCCATTCGTTGCCAGATTGACAATGGCGGGAGCCGTACATGGAGGTCATGCGCATTGACCGTCCATACCGTGAATGCTTTATAGCCGTATCGGACGGGGCGTTGACACGTTGTTATCTCGTCGTATCAGGATAACCCGCAAGCATTCCGCGATTGCCCCTCACAGCACAGACGCGGTCCCCCTTAGCAAGGGTACAGCCCCTTTTAACCAACTTGGCCCGCTTTCCCAATCAGTAGATTTCACAATAGAGGAGGTTGCAACAGGTGGCGATTGATTCGATGGCCATTTTCTGGAAGGGTCAATGCTATGGGAAATTCTATCTAAATTTGGATGTTTTCAGAAGGAATTTGGCAATTTTTAATTGTTTCAAGGGCGCACTCGACCATTTGCTGACACGGACCCAATTTCGACGGTTTTCGCTATCCGACCTTCTTTCCTTGGATCTGCGCCTATCCTGCTTGCTAATAAAAAGCCCTTTAACTGAGAAAAGACGTCTTCTATCTTTCCCAGTCCGTCTTTCTATGAAGGATCGATCGGTTCGTTGCATTAAAAAACCTCTGTCAGTCGGTTTCATTGAAATGCTACCGTACCGACCGCCACTGACATTGGGATTCAGCAGTTGAATACATCCATAAGGGTCAACGGTCCTGTGCGACCCTTCGATGGCTATTTTTTCGCCTGTTATGTTTCCTTTTGTCTCTTTCGGGATCGAGCATGGTATGAATCGTTCGCCGGTCCTTTCCACTTCTCTGATCAAAATCTTTAACGTTTCGCCGCGTTGGATGCATATCTAATCTGTCAATCATTTGTTTATCCTCGCTAATTTTGGTTCTATTCCATTTTTTAAATTTTTTACCAATGCCTGATCGGACTTCAGCCTGTATTGGATGAATAGGTAAAAGATAGTACCTGTCAGGTGCAAATGCAATAAACATGCAAATTTTAGGAGAAAGCAAAATTAGTCAAAAAAATCAATGTCAAAAGGAACTTTTCAGGTTTGCGGCAGGCGAGTAATTATGAATAAATTTTCATAATTCTGGAAAATAAATTCAGAACTCCATCTGACCGGCTCATTTTCACTGTAAACGAGCATTGGTGCTTCAGAAGCCTTGCTTTAACAGCTTGTTGATTTCCTCCGGGAAGGCCATGCACAGGGTTTCGTTGAACAGGTTGCGCAGGGCGCCGATGTCCGGGGTGCCCAGCTTCTGGTTGAAAAAGGTGCGGGGCGAGAAGAGCAGGTGAAAACGAAAGTGATCGTCGCCCCAGGCGGCGGTAAAAAAATTCATATTGAAGCTGTAAACCCCCATCTTGTCGTATTCGGCCATCAAATGGGCCAAGCCGGTGGCCACGTCCATGAGGTCTTCGGCAGTCAGATCCAGGGTGCAGCGGGCATCTTCCACCACTGCCAGGACATCGCCGGCAACACCCATGGGGGCAAATGCGGTCAACCAATGCGTGCGGCCGATCTGCCCCAGGTAGCGCTGGCCGGCATCCTTTTCCGCAGCCACCAGGTCATCCCAGTAGGTGGAACCATGGGCGTCTTTATAATTACTGGAAGCTTCGATTTCCTGGCGCATGAGGTTGGGGGCGCTGGATGTGGAGAAGACCTGCAGGTGGGGGTGAATCAGCGAACTGCCTGCCGGCGGCATGTAGTTCCAGTTGACGACGTGGTAGACGGATTCCGGGTGACCGGCAGCTGCCACACGTCGGAAGAAGTCCAGGGCGAAACCGAATGTGTCGGCCATGTGGG
>JAQYWF010000181.1 GCA_030145105.1 Desulfosarcina sp. | reverse complement strand
TGTGCGGGGCGCACCCCGGTATCCTGGCGGTAAAGCTCGACGGGGCCACCAAGGAAAATTTCGTGTGGGGACTGCGGGTGGGCTTCATTACTTACGGCGGCTCGTTTAATGGTGATACATCTCCGCTTTTCGATGCCCTGGAACGTAAAACGGCCGGTTGCATCCGAGGTACCATTTCCAACGCCTCGCATTTGAGCCAGACCATTTTGCTCAACTCCATGCAAAACGAGAAAAACCCTGCCGAAAAGAAGGCCACGTTCGATACTCTCAAGGCCCGGGCGAAACGAGTCAACGCGGTCTCCAAGGATCCCAAGTATGCCGAGGTGTGGGAGGTCTACCCCTTCAACTCCGGTTACTTCATGTGCATTCGGCTTAAAACCGTGGATGCGGAAGCCCTGCGGGTGCATCTGTTGGATCGATACGGCATTGGATTGATATCACTGGGGGAATCGAACCTTCGTGTCGCTTTTTCGTGCATGGAAGAATCCGATGTTGAAAAACTTTTCGATACCATCTTTCAGGGAGTGAAAGAACTGGGAAAAATAAAATAGATTATGCCGCAGACGGAAACGAAACCGAGTACGTACCGGCGAATCAATGAACGGCTGAAAAGCCTGAATATTGCCCAGGCCACCCGCTGGTCGGTCTATTTCATCGCCATCGGCCTGATTGCCGGCCTCGGCTCGGTCGTTTTTCATTACCTGTGCCAGTTGGGGCTTCATTACTTTCTGGATATGCTCGCCGGCTACCGCCCCCCGTCGCCGGCCGGCGAACACCACCTGCTGCCGCCCACCTCGGTTTCATTCAATCGATTGATGCTGCTGTTCCTGCCGGCCATGGGGGGCGTATTGAGCGGATGGCTGGTATACACATTCGCTCCGGAAGCAGAAGGACACGGCACCGACGCCGCCATCAATGCCTACCACAACAAGGGTGGATTCATTCGCGGCCGCGTTCCCATTATCAAAACCATCGCCTCAGCCATTACCCTGACCACCGGAGGTTCCGGGGGCAGGGAAGGGCCCATTGCCCAGATCGGTGCCGGTTTCGGCTCCTTTCTGGCCACCACTCTCAAACTCTCCGACCGCGAGCGCCGGATCATGATGGCTGCCGGTATCGGCGCCGGCGTGGGCAGCATCTTTAGGGCCCCCTTGGCCGGTGCCCTGTTTGCCGCCGAGGTACTTTACCGGGACCCTGATTTTGAATCGGAGGTGATCATTCCGGCAGGCATCTCCTCGGTGGTGGCTTACTGTGTCTTCTGCCTGGTGTTCGGCTGGGGCTCACTGTTCGATTCCCCGCCGTTCAAATTTCAAAACCCGCTGGAACTGGGACCTTACCTGGTTCTGGCCCTGGTGCTGGTGGCCACCGGTGTATTTTACATCAAGGCCTTTTACGGGACGATTCATCTTTTCGAATCCCTAAAGAAAATTCCCAATCACATCAAACCGGCCATCGGCGGTTTGCTGACCGGTATTATCGGCTTTTTTTTGCCCCACACCTTGGCCTTTGGGTATGGGTTTGCGCAAATGGCCATCAACAATGAACTGACGGTGCCTTTCCTGCTCTCCCTTGCCCTGGGCAAGGTGCTGACGACATCCTTTTCAATTGGCTCCGGGGGCAGCGGCGGCGTCTTCGGCCCCTCTATCGTGATCGGTGGGGCCATGGGCGGTTGCGTGGGCAAAATCTTCCACGACATCATGCCCACCGTTGTCACTCAGCCCGGTGCCTTCGTGGTGGTGGGAATGGCCGGATTCTTCACGGCCGTCTCCAATACCCCCATCTCCACGATCATTTTCGTCAGCGAGATGACCAACTCCTACCATCTTCTGCTGCCCAGTCTGCTGGTCTGCTCGGTGGCCTATATGGCATCTCGGCGCTGGACCATATTCAAGCAGCAGGTGCAGAGCAAGGTCGATTCTCCGGCCCACGCCGGCCATTTTTTTGTGGATATCCTCCAGGCAATCCCGGTCAACGACCTCATGCCCCTGGTAAAAAAGGTGACCCTGATCCCCCAGGATATGCCGTTTTTGGAGTTCAAGCGCTACTTTTCCGAGACCAAGCAGCATTACTTTCCGGTGGTGGATGAGGAGAAGCGGCTGGTGGGGATCTTCTCCATCAACGATATCCGGGGCGTTCTCTTCTCACCCGAAATCGAACAGCTGGTGGTGATGAAAGACGTGGGAAGCCCCGACATCATCGTCACCACGCCGGAAGAGGACCTCAATGCCGTGCTGAAAAAATTCACCACACGCAATATCGACAGCCTGCCGGTGGTACGGGCAGACGATCACGGGATTTTGTTGGGCATGCTCAACCGCCGGGAGGTGATTTCATTCTACAATCAGAAGGTTGAGGAGATGAAATCGCAGCGCCTGGCGCACTACGGCCAATAGCCAACGAACCGTTAAAATAATGATAAAAGAGGAAATCGTCAACCGCTTCTCCGATCCGCGGGGATTTGTATTTGAACCGGTGGGGGGAGAACCTCTTGCATACCAGAGGAATACGCATGTCGTGGTGAGCCGGCCCGGGGCCGTCCGGGGGAATCACTACCACGTCCGGGGTACGGAAACGCTCGTGGTTTGCGGACCGGCCCTGGTCCGGATCCGTGAGGACGAAGGTGCAAGGGACATCTCCATTCCCGCTGACACCACCTGCCGCTTGATCATTCCGCCCGGGGTCGCCCATGCCATCCAGAATACAGGTGAAACCGACAACCTGTTGGTCGCCTTCAACACCGAGCCCCATGATCCGGACCAACCCGACTTGGTTCAGGAGATCCTGATACCCGTTTGACACGACATCCTCATGCCTTGTCCCGCAATATTCGTTTGAGGATCTTGCCGGTAGGGCTTTTGGGGAGTTCCTCCAGAAATTCGAACTCAGAAGGGACTTTATACACGGCCAGATGCTTGCGGCAATAGTCATTGATCTCCTCGGCGGTGGCTGTTGCCCCCTCCTTCAAGACGATGGCAGCCTTGACAATCTCTCCTTTTTCCGGGTGCGGAATGCCGTAAACGGCCAGTTCCATGACGGCAGGGTGCCGGTAGAGAAACTGCTCGACCTCGGCGGGCCATATCTTGAGGCCCGCCATATTGATCATGTCCTTGACCCGATCGACGATAAACACGTAGCCGTCCTCGTCCATGGTGCCGATATCCCCGGAGTGAAGCCATCCGTTGTGCAGTGCACGAGCCGTCTCTTCTGGCTTGTTCCAATATCCTTGCATGACGCCCGGTCCGCGAACGCAGATTTCGCCCCATTGGCCAAGGGGCATCTCCTGGTCGGTTTCATCGAATATCTTGATTTCAAAGTTCTCCACGGGAGTTCCCACACTGCCGAATTTATGATTAAAGTCGTGATTGTAGCAGGCAAATGGCGAACATTCCGTGAGACCATAGCCCTCGTATACCGGGCGGCCAAAGCGTTCGGTCCAACGGGCCGAAATTTCCTGCGGCATGGTGGCGGCGGCAGAGAACTCGTACCGGATGGAGGCGAGGTCTGCGGGGTCCACATCCATATTCAACAGGTGAATGTAAATCGTCGGAACTGCGAAAAACATGGTTACGCTGTCGTTTCGGATGGATGCCAGGATCTGGTCGGGCACGAAGCGGCGATGCAGCACCAGCGTCGCGCAGGCCAGAAAGGTGGCGTTCATGATGAAGTTTTGCCCGAACACGTGAAACAGGGGCAAAAAGAGAATCATGCGGTCATCGGCCCTGAAGCCCGCATGGTGAACGGTTGTCCATGTGTTGGAAACGACATTCCCATGGGTGAGGGTCGCGCCTTTGGGAAATCCTGTCGTCCCCGACGTATAGAGCAATACGGCAGGGTCTTGAGGATCCATGTCCGCTCCGCTAAACGTTTCCTGGCTGGCGTTGAGCCAGTCATCGAGGGATGAATGTCCGGCCCCCTCACCCTCGCAAACCACGATTTTCCGTAACTGTGGATATTGGTCGATGCTGACGTTCTCCAACAGTTCCCCGGTGGTAAACAGCAGCACCGCCCCGGCGTCATTGAGTAGATACTTCAATTCTTCAGCCTTGAGCATGGCATTCGCCGAAACGGCAATGGCACCCATGCGCACGGTGGCGAGGTAGCCAATCACGAAGGCGGGGATGTTTGGCAGGTAAAGGGCCACGCGGTCCCCTCTGACGATTCCCTCCGCAACCAGTGCGTTGGCAAGTCGGTTTACACGGGCGTTCAAACTGTTGTATGTCAGATGGGTCCCTTCAAAGACGATGGCAGTTTTGTCTGGGAATAACCTGGCGGCACGTTCAACGTTTTGCGCGATGTTCATCTGTCCCTCCCTCTTGCATTGGGATTACCTTAACTGATGAAAAATGATTTTCAACATAACATTCTTTCAGGCCATCGTCCATAAAAAGGCCTGGATCTGCCGGCCCGTCACTCGGCAGACAAGGGCGCGATGGGATCCAACCGATTGTCATGGTTTACGCCAAGCGATTGCTCGCTGGCAACCCCTGTTCACGGACAGTGGCCTCCTGCCAATGCTGTCATTTTTAAGTCAGGTGATGATTGTTGATGACAATCTTCGAATGGGTGACGTATACTGACGCATTCTCTTCTAATCATATGGATTTGAACCATGATATGATCTCCCGACGTGAAACCCATTCGGTCAAAGGATAATAGATGTGTCCTTAAAAACGCAAATCCTAATCAACCTTGTCGTGCTCGCCATCATCGATACCGTCGTTCCGATTCCTATTACGGCCATGGTGCTGATCATGGTGCTGTTCCAGAAACCCAAATGGTTTAAGGATTGGGTAGATCGAATTTACCGGCACTGATGATTTCGCGATCTCGACCAGCTTAAAACCCCTGTGATCGGGGAAAAATGAAAAACGTGATGTTTCGCATGAGAAAAGGTGATTGGATGGGTGGCCTGTCAGCGGCAATCATCACCCTTCCCATGTCCATCGCCTATGGCATCGCGGCGTTTGCTGCACTGGGTCCGGACTTTAGGCCCCATGCGGCACTGATCGGGTTAAATGCCGCCATGGTAGGCGGATTCGTTTCGGCGTTGCTGGGTGGGGTTCCAACTCAGATATCCGGGCCCAAGGCGCCGTTGACGCTCATCATGACCACCGTTGTAGCAGGTTTTGCAGCGGATCCCATTCTGCATGATGTATCGATGGGCAAGGAATGGATCGTTTTGGGGGTGGTGTCGCTGTGTGTTGCCGTCGGGGGGGTTACACAAGTCCTCTCCGGTTGGCTGGGAATGGGCAACATCGTCAAATACATTCCCTATCCGGTGGTTTCGGGTTTCATGAACGGCATCGCGATCCTGCTGATTTGGAACCAGTTGCCACCCTTTTTAGGCCTTGCGGCACAAGACTCGGTCACCCATGTTTTTTTGGACTTCTCGCCGGTCAATGGGTTGACGGTTTTCATCGGTGCGTGCACGTTGATCAGTATTTATGCTTCTAAACGATACTTCAAAAAAATTCCCTCTTTTTTAACCGGCCTGATTGTGGGGACGGCGGCTTTTATGATTATATCAGCAATTGCCAGACCGGCAAATCAAATTGCCGCAATCGGGGACCTTCGAGCGGTGTTGCCATCGCCGACAGCATTTTTAGGACTGAGACATCTTTCCTTTGATTCATTCTCCGCTGAATGGACGTTGAAAATTTGCATGTATGGAATCATACTCGGCGTGGTTGGATCGATGGAGTCGCTGATGAGCGCCGTGGCGATCGACAACATCCGGGGCAGTCGCCATGACAGCAAAAGGGAGTTGATTGGTCAGGGCATGGGCAACCTCATCGCCTCGTTTTTCGGCTCGCTTTATTCCGCAGGGTCGATTCCACGGTCAATTGCAAATTACAAAGCCGGTGGCCGGCAAAAGATCTCCGGGGCAATCTGCAGCCTGATGATTCTATTCATGTTCTTAACCCTGGCGCCTCAGATCGGAAAAATCCCGCTATCCGTCTTTGCGGCGATCATCATTTCCGTGGGAATCAATCTGTTTGATCGTTCGACACTGGTCCTTTTACAGGCGATTCGAACACCTGGCAGGGTCAGAAGAGATGTTTCAGTCAGTCTGCTGGTGAATATAGGCGTAGCTGCGATCACCGTCAGCATCAATCTGATTTGGGCGGTGATCGTCGGCGTCGCGATCTCTACCGCTTATTTTATCGTCAAGATGGGAACCTCGGTGATCCGGCGCGAATACACGGCTGAACTGATCTGCTCCAATCGTGTCAGAGACTGCAGGCAGATCACGATTCTGAATGAAAAAAAAAAACGTGATCAATGTGTTTGAACTACAGGGACCTATCTTTTTCGGATCGGCAGACAGACTGGCACAGATTCTTGAGGCCCGGATGGCTGCTGCAACCTATTGTATTCTGGATATGAAGCAGGTCACCGAAATTGACAGCACCGGTGCCACCATTCTCGTTCGTTTGCATAAAAGTCTGCGGAAAACGAATAAATGGCTTCTGATCAGCCACATCAATGCCAACCACGGCTTGTTACAGTTTTTAGCGATCAGCGGCGTGAAACAGGAAATTCCCGAGGACTATTTTTTTTCGAATACAGACCTGGCGATAGAATGGGCGGAAGATCGATTGCTGGAAAAATTCTGCCCGGCGGAATCATGCAGGCAATTTGAATTGAATGATCTTGATATCTTTCTTGGATTTTCCTCGGATGAACTGGATCAGATAGAAACCTTGCTGACTAAAAACAGGTTTCTCAAGGGAGAAATGGTCATTAGGGAAGGGAATACGGACAGAGATCTCTATATCCTGACTCGTGGGTCGGTCAGTGTAAAAATAATTTTGCCGATCAGCCAAGGTGAGAAAAGACTGTTCACTTTCAGTGCCGGCGTCGTTATTGGAGAGATGGCGTTGTTGGATGGAAAGCCACGTTCCGCAAACGTCCAGGCCGATGAGGATTCTGAAGTCTTTTGCCTTTCACGCGCCAACTTCGACAAATTGCTTGCCCAGAATCCGCAGGTTGCAGCTAAACTATTGAAAAATATCGCCATGGTGCTGAGTCACCGGTTGAGGGCGCGATCTGACGAGCTGAGAATGTGGGCGGATTATTAATATATACAAAGTCTACAAATGAGGCCACAACATATCGATATTAAACACTTAAACTTTTTAAAGGGAGGTATTCGATGAAAATCTTGAGCCTAATTTGCCTCATAATACTTGGCGGAGCTGTTGATATCGGTGCTGGTGAAAACGTAGGCGCCACGCTTCAAAATGGTATCTATTTTATAGAAGTTTCTGGCACTCCATATGAAATGGGAAAACAGCATGGTGTTGCCCTAAAGGACCAGATAATTGACGCTGTGGCTGATTACAAAGCCAACGTCATAAAATTGTTTGGCGAAGAAAATGCCCGATTGATTTTTTATTGGGTATTAAATGAAGCAAAATTTAAGCAAGATATTGAAAAACAGATCCCCAGTGCTATTGAAGAGCTAAAGGGTATTGCTGATGGCGCAGGTGTTTCCTTTGATGATTTGCTACTAACACATATGTTTGAGGAAGTATACGAAGCGGCGCCCTCACGTTTTGGCCTGAAACCAATGAGCGCTCCTGGACAAGGGGGCACTTCATTTACTGTTACATCAGGTAATAAACGCTTTTCCGGGCAAAATATGGAATATTCCGGAAACCTACAAGGTAAACAACTTGTCATCCGATACCAGTATGCCAACCGACAGTTATTAACGTATGGTTTCGTTGGTCAGATAGGCGGTGTTGGTGTTAATAGTAATGGTTTGTCTGTATTTGTAACCACATTGCCCCAAGGCAGGAAACGTGATCAAGATGGAATAGGGTCTACCTTTATACGCCGTATGTTGTTGGAGCAGAATTTTGTTGATGGCGCAATCGCTAAGCTGGCTGCAACACCAAGGTTTGCCGGAACCAATTATATACTGACCGATTTCACGAAGGGTGTAATAATCGAGAGCGACGCAGCAGATGCGATCCTCCGTGAACAAACAAACGAAAAACCTTTCCTTGTAGGCACCAACCATGTGCTGCACCTTAACGACAGACATGATATTCCGGGTCTATATGAAAATGGGCAAGCGCTTCGCAGTTCAATTTCTTTGACGATTGAAAGAATGGAGTATGCAGAAAATCTAATTAGACGTGCCGGTACAGATTTGAATACAAAATCATTAAAGGGGCTCCTGACGGTGACACCCGTAAACATTTACCATCCAGCATTCATGACCCTTCAATCTGGTATTGTTGAGTATGATGTTGATAAGGTATCTTTTTATGTCTCGGGCGGATACGACCCCTTGCGTCGGTGGAATGAGTACACGTTCGATTAGAAATTCAAATATAGGTCAGGGCAATTAATCGTTCAGTGCGTGGCGCACGTCAGGCAGGGATCGAATAAACGGATGCAGCGGCCGATCGCCGCTTGTCCGTATTGGGAAAGCGTGCCCCGCTCGAAGTGTCTTTCGGCCAGGTCCTTGATGATGAGGTTGATCAGCGGATTGTTGAACTGGGTTGCCACCAAAAGCTTCAATCGTTCGATCTTACCCTTGTTGATCGTATAGCTGTGGATGAGAACACCCCGGGGGGCTTCGACGACACCGATGCCTTTCCCGCTCTCATCTGAATGGGTGGGGACGGTTTTGACCGCCGACCTTCGATCATTTCTCCACCGCCCAGAAATCTTCAACAATACCCTAGCGCACTCAGGAATCCGCGGAGAGCCCAACAAGACCGTGTGACGACTGTGCAGGTTGAGGTGTCAGTGGTCAGTTCTTCGATTCAGGATGGACGATTAAACCGATTAGCTTCTGTTTGCAACTCCTTCGTATTGTGAGTTTTTGTTGTATCCTTGCATTTGTTCTCAGGGCTCGAACACACGACTAAATTTCGCGGTTCTCCTCCGTCGTGTTCATGTCTCGTGTTCACATTTTCGCTTGTACGCCCGAGATTTAACCTCTTCCATTCGCCTTCTATTTCACGAGGCCAGAGAATCCCATGAAAGCCAGAGACAACAAACCGGCTGTGATCAAGGCGATCGCTGTGCCTCTGAAAGCCCTGGGCACATCCGCCAGGGCGATTCGTTCCCTCAGCCCGGAGAAGAGCACGAGGGCCAGCGTAAAGCCGACCGACGCACCAAAGCCAAAGAAGAGGGTCTCAAGGAAACTGTGCCGCTTCTGAACATTGAGGATCGACACTCCCAAAACAGCACAATTGGTGGTGATCAGGGGTAGATAGATGCCGAGTGCCTGGTAAAGCAAAGGGCTCACCTTCTGTACCACGATTTCTACCAATTGCACCAAAGCGGCAATGACCAGAATAAAAGCAATGGTCTGAAGGTATTGAATGCCAAAGGGTTCAAGAAAGGCTCTGTAGATCACCCACGTCACAACCGAAGCGACGGACATGACGAATACCACGGCAAAGCCCATGCCCACGGCTGTTTCAGTCTGCTTGGACACGCCGAGGAACGGACAGATCCCCAGAAATCGCGTCAACACGAAATTGTTGACAAGAATAACGCCGACGAGTATGATAGCGATATGCATTGGCTATTGAAAAGCTGAGCCACGGTAGGTTTTAATGATGTCTCTCTTCGATGAGAGAATCCTACCATAAACGGGAGAAGGATCTCAACTGGAATCTACAGTAGTCTGTTACCGTATTCCTGCGTATCTGTCAAGTGACTAATTCTCGGAGTTTCCTGACTTTCTGGTGAACCCCGTTGTCTATGACCGACTCGTGGGAGCAGTGGGGACCCATCCCTTCACTCGGTTCAGGGCAAGCTCTGAGCGGAATCGAAGGAAAGGGGAAAGCCCCCGCCCCGGGGCGGG
>JAQYWF010000091.1 GCA_030145105.1 Desulfosarcina sp. | reverse complement strand
ATCCTTCGTCACTGCGGAGTACGAAAAGTGCGCTGCCTTCGGCACCCGCGATAGCGGTATTCTCAGGCTTCGCAAGCCTTGATCTCGGGCTTTTTACGAATCCGTTGGGAATTCAACTTATTTCAAGCTTATTAAGATTAAGGCACTAACAGGGTGTTGAAAAACGTCATGAGCGCAGGCAAGACAAGGCAAAATTTGGCGGAAAAGCGGAGTCTATGTGTGATAAATGAGCATTTTGAGCCAAATTTTAACGATGTATGGCCAAGCGCAATAGTTTTTCAACAGCCTGCTAAAGCACTTCCTGAATAATCTCCGTGATATCTTTGATCGCTATGACCTCATCATACTCCAGGTTCAACCGGCTTTCCTCAAAATTGGTGATGCAGTATGGGCAGGTGGTCACCAGTTCAACGGCACCGACCGACACAGCCTGTTTTAACCGGATGTCGGAAAACCTTTCTTCCATGGGCGTATCCATCCATATCCTGCCGCCGCCTCCGCCGCAGCAGAGGCTCTCCTTGCGCGAATCAACCATCTCGATCAACTCCAGACCAGGAATTTTCTTCAAAAGATCTCGGGGTTCATCATAGATCTCATTGTGTCGACCCAGGTAGCAGGGATCATGATAGGTCACTTTCTTTTCATACGACCCGGTCAGTACGAGCCTTCCCTGGTTGACCAACTCGTATAGATATTGGGAGATATGAACCACCTCGAAGTTGACCATGAATTCGGGGTACTCGTTTTTGAACGTGTGGTAGCAGTGAGGAGAAGAGACAATGATCTTTTTAACCCCGTTGTCAATAAAAGTTTTGATATTATCCCGGGCCAGGCTTTTGAATACTTTCTCACTGCCTGTCTTGCGGATACTTTCTCCACAGCAGCTCTCCTTTGCACCGAGTATACCGAAGTCTATCCCGGCACGGGTGAGGATGGTGGCTGTGGCAGTAGCCACCTTTTTCATTCTCGGGTCATAGCTGAGATAGCAACCGACAAAATAGAGCGCCTCCATCCCCTCGGTGAAGGTTTTCACGCCCACGCCCGTGGCCCAATCCGCCCGTTTGCTTCGTTCTCCCTGCAAGGGATTGCCTTCGGAAATCAGGCTTGCTCTGGCGGTGCGGGCAGATCGGACAGAAGCCGGAAAAACCTCATATTCCGCGGCCACCCTGCGTAAAGAAACCCCGACCTCTATCTGTTTTACGCCCCGTGGACACTGCTGCGGGCACCTTCCGCAGGTCGTGCACCGCCATATATCTTCGCCGTCTATCTCAGTCAAACCGAACGTGGCTTCTCGTATAATCTTGCGAATGCTGAATTGCCGGACCCGGTTCCATGGGCAAACCGTATCGCACAATCCGCATTGAAAGCAGAATCTGAGGGCGTCTCCACCGGCATCTTTTATCTCGTCGATGACTTCTTTGAAGGGAGCGACTGTTTCCACTGTCTGTATCAATCCTCTTTTTCGCCTATTTTGTTTAATCTTTTTTCGATATCCGGGCAACGGCGTCTTTGATCTTTTCCAGTCCGTATTTATCTGCCAGCGCTTCCAATCCGATCTCTATATCTTCCTGCTCATCCTGTGGATCCAACGCTTCGCCTTCCTCTTCCCTTTGCTCCAGAATCAAGGCATCATGCGGGCACCACTTTACACACAAGGGTTCTTCTTCACCCTCACACATATCGCATTTCAGAGGGAGGCCGGAATCGGGCTCCTTGAATTCGTCCCTGGATGGGCACGAGGCCCGGCAAAAGGAACACTCGTCATATTCCTTGCCGTCAATGGTGTATTTGTCTCTGCCGGCACATTCGGCCACTGCATATTCACCCGCGTACACAGGAACGTACAGGTCTCTTAAGGGTTCACGAATGATGCGAATGCGGGACCTGGCGGGATTGTTGCTGCTGTATTTCGGTTCCGCGTGAAAGGCGGAGCAGATCATCTCACAAGCCCGGCAGCCGTTGCATTTATCGACATTGATTTTTATCGTTTTAACGGTTTTTTTCTCTTTTTTACCTTTCAAGGTACACGTCCTCCACACTATTTTGTCTCTTGTTGAGCGGCAGCCGCTTCGGCCAGGGCGTCCTCACCCTCCGTCAAGATCCCCCTTTTGACAAAGTCTTCGCTTACGTAACCCAAACCCAGTTCATCCAGCGATTCTTTGGTGGGAATACCGTCGTTGTTCCACCCCTTGAATCGGTAATAGGTATCCAAAAGCTCCTTTTCGAGTTCGGGGAACCGTTTCTTCCAATGGTTCTTTGGCGGTCGGTCATCTTTTCTGCGCATGCCTCTTCTTATATTTATGGCTCTGACCAAGGTCCGGTATCTCTTGGCCGCTTGGCTGAGTGAGGCTTCATCCATATCGAAGCCGGCCCCTGCCGATATAAATTTCGGGTAATTGTGTATATGATAGGGCGGTTTCAAGGGGAAGGAAGACAAACCGGCACACATGCCGAGGGCATCATCGATGTAGTGCATCTTCTCCTGCCAGTCGACAATGTCACAACACATGTCTACCGTCGGGTAAAAGGGCATCGATTTTTCTCCACGCGGTTCCCAGTCCAGAAAATATTGTTTGAATTTTTCATCGGGAACATGGTGCCAGTCCTTTACAAAGGCCTCCCTATGCTCTCTCTTCGGATAGGGCGCCTGGGGGAACTGGCCTTCTATCTGGGTGATATTCATCTTCTCGCCGGTACTGTACATTAAAAAATAGATCGGATTGAGCATGGACAGCTTGAGCGGCAGCTGTTCATGCTTCTTGATGTTGTTGTGCGCATATTCTTCCGCGCCGTTACCGATCGCTTTGGCCGCCCAGTAGGTGCCATCGGCCAGAACATCGCCGACCCCTTCTCGCCGGACGATTTTATCCAGCAGATAGTAAAATCTACCCTCGTTGTCTTCCGGCATATCCGGAAAATCCGCTTTGGCCAATATGCCGTTTTCGAGGAGCTCAAGGCCGAAGGCCATCACCTGCGGGGCTGAGAATCCGTCTACGCCATACTCAGTGGCACGCTGAGCGATTTTTAAACCAAAATCCAAGTCCGAGAAGGCCCCCATGGTATAGGTCAGTTTGGTGAAGCATTTCATCATGTAGGTTGGCAAACCGGGCATGGAAATGGTTGCCCCGCATGTCATCGGACAGTTGTAGCAACTGATCAGTCTCGTGCGGGATTTGTCCAATGTCTCCATCCACTCCCTGGCGATCTCATCGGTCCAGAAACCCTTTCGCCGGGTGCGTGAATTTCCCCACATGAAATTTTCCGTATGCCATTTCTCGTCATGGACCTTCATCTCCTGAGGGGATCCCAACCCGGCCAGAATCGGCATGACCCCCGGGATCGGGTTGTCATTGCGAAATTGGATATACTCCATGACTTCGTTGCAAAGGTCCATGTATTCGGCCGGCTTGGCGACATGAATATCCTGCGTGCCGCGAACGACGATCGCCTTTACCCCCTTGTCTCCCATCACAGCCCCAATGCCGCCGCGACTGGCACTGGATCGGCCCTGCTCGATGGAGGCAAAAAAGACCCGGTTTTCACCGGCCATGCCGATGGCGGCGACCTGGGCTTTGGGCTCCTTCAGCTCCTTGCGTATGATTTCTGCCGTCTCGATAGCGCCTCTTCCCTTTAAATGAGAGGCGTCGCGCAGTTCCACCGTGCCGTTGTTGATCCACAAATAAACCAGATCCGGTGACTTTCCGCGAAGGATCACTTTGTCATAACCGGCATACTTTAATTCAGGTGCAAAGAACCCCCCCATCATTGAAAAAGCCATCAGCTTGGTTTGAGGCGAAATGGTGGTCACAATGGTTCGATTACATCCGGTTGCAGGTGTTCCGCACAACAGGCCGGCGCTGAAGATCAATAGATTTTCAGGAGAAAACGGTTCAACTTCAGGGGGAACGCGATCCCACAAAATCTTGGCATTCGTGCCCAGGCCACCCAGGTAAAGCTCGGTGTCTTTTGGGTTTGTGGCAACCTTTTCGATGCTTCCCCGGGTTAAATCAACTTCCAAATTAAACCCTGTTTCTGCGTACCTCATTTTTTAGCCCCTTTAAAATAATGCTTTATGACACCATATTTTTTTCAACAATTTCAGCGATATCCATCGTTTTTAGCTCCTCTTCCCTGCCCAACTCTTTCATCCCATCTTCAATCATGGTCAGGCAGAAGGGACAACCTACCGCTACGTTGGATACCCCGCAATCGACGATTTCTTCCGAGCGCGCAAGATTGATTCGTTTACCGATCGTCTCCTCCATCCACATTCTCCCGCCACCGGCACCACAACAAAAGCTTTCCTGACCGTGTCGGTCGAGTTCTTTGAGGCCGCCACTGGCGACAGATCCCAGAATTGATCGGGGTTGATCGTAGATGTTATTGTAGCGCCCGAGATAGCAAGGGTCATGATAGGTCAGCGCCCCGTCGAGCGACGGTTTCAGTTTGATTTTTCCGGCTTTGACGAGATCATCGATGAACTCGGTATGATGGATCACCTCGTAATTCCCCCCCATTTGAGGATAATCATGTTTAAGCGAATTGAGGCAATGCGGACAGGCCGTGATTATTTTCTTAACCTTGTAGGCGTTCAGCGTAGCAATGTTTTCCTCAGCCATCATCTGGAACAGCATTTCATTGCCGACGCGTCGGGCAAAATCCCCGGTACATTTTTCTTCCACACCCAGCATCGCGAAGCTGACCCCTGCCTTCTGCAGAATTTTAACCAGGCTGATGGATACTTTTTTGGACCGATCGTCGAAGGAACCGGCACATCCGACCCACAACAGATAATCGACGTCCGGGTCGTCAGCCATTATTTTAACGTTTAGCCCGTCAGCCCAATCGGCGCGTTTGTCATAACCGATTCCCCACGGATTGCCGTTGCGTTCGAGCCCTTTCAGGGCCGGGTTCAGCTCTTTGGGATAGGCTTCCGCGATCAAGGTCTGTCCCTGCCGCATGGCGATAATCCTGGGCACGTGTTCAATGGTCACCGGACACACTTCTTCGCAGGCACGACACGTCGTACATGCCCAGAGCGTTTCTTGCGCAATGACATCGCCAATTAACGCATTATCGCTGTTAAGTGAGGTGATCACCTGCTTGGTTTTTTCAATTTGCTCGGCATCTTCGCTTTGGCGGAGGGTGGCGGACAACTTGGCCCGTTTGATGATATTGTCTGCATTGTCATATAGTTCGCGCTTCAAGGAATCATTGAATTCATGCAGGTTTAATGGCTTGTCCGTGGTGTAGGTCGGGCAGACATCTTTGCATCGTCCGCATTCGGTGCAGGTGTAAAGATCCAGTCCCTGTTTCCAGTTGAGTTGATGGATATGGTTGATCCCTAAAGATTCTTCCTCCCAGGCGGTTTCGTCTTCCAAATCCAGCTGTATTGTCTTTTCATGGGGATAGCCCAGGCTTTTCAAAAAAACGTTGGGCAACGCGGTGATCACATGGAAATGCTTCCCGAAAGGAAGAATATTCAAAAATATCAGCTGTGTACAAATATGCACCCAAAACATCATCACCAGGATGGTGGCGTTGGCATCCACGTTTAAACCGGAAACCAGACTGGCCGCGCCCACCGTTATGGGTGTCCAGAGAAATTCAGAACCATACTTCAGGTTGTTGAAGTAGTGAATATTTCCCGGGTTGTCATATAGTTGAATCAAATTGTAACGCGCACCGTCGTACAATAGATCCGAGACCATCAGGATCCCAATCATCACCAGGACCAGATAGGCTTCGAACGTGTTGTGCATGCGTTTGGGTTTTAAAACGGCACGTCGATAAATGGCGAAGACCACCATCAATAAGACGACGCCCTCCATGATGTCTTTGATGGCGACATAAAGGTATCCGAAGAGATAATCGCCACCTAAAAACGGCAGGTGATAGCCTTCTTGAAATCCTTCTCCATACAGGGTCAGGCTGCGAATCAACAGGACACAGAAACCCCAGAAGATAAACGCATGCATCAACCCCGAACTTCTCTCTTTTGCTCTTCCGACCAAGCGTTTCTGACCGATGGCCAGTGTGGCCATGTTGATCAGTCGTTCCTTCAGATGATTGGCTCTATCGGTCGGTTCGAGTGCCTTTAGCAATTGAATCTTGCGAATCATCGTAAGGCTGAAAACGGTCAATCCAGTAATCAGTAAAAAGGCCATCAGTAGGGGATTCACAGTTGCCTCATCAACTAATGGTAAACTGTTTAAAGCCACGCGAATCGCGCATGGACCTGTGATTTAAACCACACGCTGCAGTCTAATTTCTTAATTTTTTAATCTCTTCGCGCAGAATTGGAACCACCTCGAAGAGGTCTCCGACGATGCCATAGTCAGCCACGTTGAAAATGGGTGCTTCGGGATCTTTGTTAACCGCCAGAATTACTTGTGAGCCGCTCATTCCCGCAAGATGCTGAATGGCACCGGAGATGCCGATGGCCATATATAGGGTCGGTGCGACAATCTTGCCGGTTTGCCCGACCTGCTTGTTATGGGCCATGAACCCGCCGTCTACCATGGCGCGGGAAGAACCAAAACCCGCTTTCAGGTCGCTGGCCAGCTCTTTTACCAGATCGACGCCGGCTTGATCCTTGGCGCCTCGACCCACAGAAACGACGACGTCGGCATCGGCAAGATCGATCTCACCGCTCGCATCCGACAAAAGCTCCTTGATCACGGCCTTCAGATCAGGTTCCGGAGCGGAAAGCTGGACGACGTTTTCGGTCCCTGTGATTGCTTCCGCTGCCTCGAACGCACCGGCTCTGACAACCGCCACCAGATGTTTCGTATTGATTTTCACCCGCTGCATCACTTTATTGGCAATGGCGGGTCTGACGATTTCGATTTGATCGCCGTCAAGCATCACATCGGTAATTTCCGTCGCACAGGCGGCGTCCAGTTGCGCGGCAACTCTTGGAGCGGCGGCTTTGCCACTTTCGGAAAAACCGAACCAGACCAGATCGGCACCAAATTGATTGGCGGCGTCAACGATGCAGGATGCGTATGGACCGGCTGAAAACAGCTCCAGCTTCGAATCATCGGCGATATATTGGGTATCGGAGCCCGCATTTACCAGGTCGGCGATCAACGATTCCAGACCGCTGCCAATCGCCACCACGGCGGTTTCTGCGCCGAGGGCCTTGGCCTTCGATAAAAGTTCGGCGGTGCTGCCTTTTAATACACCTTGTTTGATGTCTGCAACAACGAGTACGTTAGCCATGATGATGTCTTCCTTGTATGAATCCGTTTAAGGTCCAAATGGAATCGTGAACCATGCTATTAAAACAGGTTATAACACCTTCGCTTCATTGGCCAAAAGAGCGACCACCCGGGTGGTGATCTCGGCAGGGTCGCCTTCAAATTTCTGCCCGGCGGTGCGCGTTTCCGATTTCATGAATTCAGCAATTTGCGATTTAGGCGTGGTGCCGCCGACTTCATCATACGATGTCCCCAGGGCCGCCAGATCCATCACTTCGATTTTCTTCTTCTTGGCCATCATGAGGCCGCGCATCTGGGGCAGGCGCGGCTCGTTTATACTGTCGGTAACCGTGATCACGGCGGGCAAGGTCAGTTCAACGATTTCGGTTCCGGCGTCACCCAAACGAGAGACGTTTAGGTGCTGGTCGTCAATCACGTCGATGGCGATCACATTGCTGACACAAGGCAATCCCAGACGCTCAGCCAGGATGATTCCGGTTTGACCATGATCCGTGTCCTGGGCCTGTTTACCGGTGATAACCAGATCGTAGCTTCCCTTTTCGTAAACCTTTTGCAATACGTTGGCATAGACAAACGAATCCGCTGCGGCCAGTGCCGGGTCATCGATTTGAATACCGTTTTCAATCCCCATGGCGAATCCTCTGCGGATGATTTTGGTATTGTCTTCACCACCGCCGATACTGACCAGGGTTGTTTCCGCCTGGTTGTTTTCCTTGAGTTGCACAGCGACTTCCACCGCATTTTCATCCCAGGCGTTCATGACGTACTGAAGTCCTTCTTCAACAATCGCTCCGTTCTCCACCCTGATGGTCAATTCCACATCGACTACTTTTTTAATGGTTGTGAGAATTTTCAACTTGTCCTCCTAATCATTAACAATCAAAAACCACAATGTAACTATATTGTAGCTATATTGTGATTATATGAAGAATCTTCAATGGGATGTCAAGTATTTTTTAAAAACTGAAACCGTGAAACCGGGTCGCAATGGCGCGTCTATCTGCCTCCGGTGGTGAACCAGGCCCAGGGACACCTTTTCAATTCCCGATGAACCGCGGTAGTGAGCGCATTTCCCGCCGCCTGCGGCGGGGTTCACGAGCGATCTGGAAATCGCTTTTTCTATCCTTCCGGTGAACACTCCCCGCGGCTTGCCGCGGGGAGTGTTCAAACTGGTTTTTAATTCATAAAAAAAAGGAAAATTTATTCACAATTAAGCCCTCGTCGGAGGCCGGATACGATTGGTCAATTTTGTAACCTTCCGTAATTCATTTTAAAATCTAGGCAGCAAACAATATCATCCGATTGGTCCGTTTCTTGAAGAGTATCTATCAATTGCTCGATCCGCCGGCCAACGGCGCTGCAAAAGGCCATTCATCTTGCGTACCGCAATATTTGGATTCTGCGTTGGCGGGTTTGCCTTACAGCCAACCGTACCGTGACACCGCCGGCAAACTGATAACAAGCGCTAAAACAACAAATGAAGATCGACGCTGTCATAAGACTCCTATTAATGATGGTCGCTCTCTGTCAAGCACCGAGCATGGCAGCGGCAGAGGCGCCCCACGCGGCCGTTGAGCATGAGCTGCTGGCATGGCTGTCGTCAATTGCGCGTTTAGATGATAAATCGTCCGACGCGGCAGGCGGCAACCCGCTGACGCCAGTGGCGCGATTCTATCGCATGGTCGACTACCGACCGGTATGGGTGAATGCAAACGGACTGCGATCGCAAGGGCAAATCCTCTGGACGGCCATTATGGCCTCCTCCAGTGACGGCCTCCGGCCGGACGACTACCTTTTCCCTGCGCTGTCGCATCCGTGGAACGATTCGGTTTCATTCTCCGAGGCGATCCGTCTTTCCTTCCTGAAACGGTATATCCAGATGGATGTGGCCCTGACCAGCGTGATACTCAACTTCGCAACCGATTTGTGGCAGGGCCGCATTGCATCGGAAACACTTACCCACATGGGGTTTACCAGTCAACAAACGCAGAACCGGGATCTGCCTGCCGAGCTGGCCGCTGCCGTGAAGGAAGATCGACTGACCGCATTTATTGAAGCATTGCGGCCCAGGCAAAAAGCCTATCGACGCCTGAGATCCACTTTGAAACAATATAAGCAAATCCGGAGAAGCGGGGGATGGCCGGCAATCACGCCGGGCCCCTCGCTGCGGTTGGGAGACCAGGGACCCCGTGTGTCGGCACTACGCAGCCGCCTGGCCCTTTCTGACGACCTGACCGTCGACCTGCCGGTTGACGGTGACAGATTCGACCACGGGCTGGAAACGTCGGTCATGCGGTTTCAGTATCGTCATGGACTCGTTTCAGACGGCGTTGTCGGCAGGAAAACGCTGGCCGCCCTGACCGTTCCCGTTGAAGAACGCATTCTTCAACTGCAGCTCAACATGGAGCGATGGCGATGGTATCCGGACAGTTTCGGTAAGCGGTACCTGCTGGTCAATGTCCCCGATTACAAGTTGAACGTGGTGGAGGGGGACTGGACGGTCAGGCGCATGCGTGCCATCGTCGGCAAGTCACGCCGCCAGACACCTGCCTTGTCCGGCCGGATGACTTATCTCGAATTCAATCCCTATTGGAATATCCCTCGAAAAATTGCCCGCAGAGATATCCTGCCCAAGGTCGTCAACGACCCGGAGTACCTGACCCGACAGGGTATCCGGGTATTTGACAGCTGGGACCATCAGGCGCCTGAGCTGGATCCGACAGGCATCATGTGGGATAATCTGTCGGCAGGCTATTTTCCTTACCGTCTCAGGCAGGATCCCTCGGATGTGAACGCACTGGGGCGCATCAAATTCATGTTTCCCAACGCTCAGAGCGTCTACATCCACGACACCCCCGGAAAAGCCCTCTTCAGCAGGCAAGCGCGGCATTTTTCCTCCGGATGCGTTCGGGTGGAAGCACCCCTGGACCTGGCCCAATACCTTCTGGACGACCAGGGTTGGAACCGCGCTCGGCTGGAGACCGCCATGATGAGTGGACGGCGGCAAACCGTGGTGCTCAACAACCCCATCCCGGTACACCTGGTTTATTTTACCGCCTGGGTGGATACGGATGGCACGGTGAATTTCCGGGAGGATATTTACGATCGGGACCGGAAGCTGCTGATCGCCCTTAACAATCGCGATACCGACCTGATCGTTTGCGGCACTGATGCGACGAGAAACAACCTGACGGCGGTTTGTCCGCCATTGCCAACCGATCCTGGCGCCTTGGCAGATGCTTCCACACGCATCGCCGCCTCCACGGAGCCACCCGTCGAAGTGGCAGGCAACCCTGTGGCCGGGCTCTGATGACGCCTAATGGCTCCAGTATCCCAGTATCTGCGATTCAATCCGGCAGCGGGAATGGGAAGGACAACCAATACCATCACATGTGAGATTTACCACCGGATGCGGTTCCATCGACATTCAAATCCGATATCAGATCAGCCGGGACTAAGCTGATCAGCAGCATATCGAAAAAAACGTTGAAACCTACCAAAACAACGATGGATGAAGCGGCTGTAACAATCAACCTTGATCGTTAACCTCTCCATGATTTGCCACCGGATTGCCGACATACAAAGCTCATGGTGAACGATGGCCCTGAAGGATGGTCGAACGCTGGTTGGCCAAGGCAGTTTAAACAGACGGTGAGCGTGCCACAGGAAGGCCCGTAAAACCGGACCCAGATCGTGACGGATCATGCGAGACGCTATCTCGCGCCAATCCATGTCTGCACGTCGATGCGCCACCATCGCAGTCATATCATTTAGTGATCTCAGGCCGATGACCCATTCGTCGTGGAAACGGTCTTTGACCTGACTGTGCAGCATGCACAGCAGTATGGCATGGTTAAGGGTTGGGGTACAGTACCTCACGCCTTCAACCGTTCGATGCTTCGATTTTTTACAGATTAGCGATGCATTCAACACATGGGCGATGGGCTCAGGCAAAACTTCACGATGCAATTCTATCGCACCAAACGCCCCCTCTCGAAATAGGGGTGCCAAGTGGTGATAGGTCTTCAGGCACTTACCGCCATCGCTGTAGCCAATTTCTGTCAATGCATCCACGGCAGCGGAAATTTGGTCCGCAGGTACCCACATATCAAGGTCAGTCATTATTCGCGATCCCATATCACCGTGGATGGGTTGAAACAGTTGACTGGCCCCTTTAATCAACAAGGGATGGATATTTTTTTTATTCAAGGTACCGATGACTTCCACCGCTTGACGCTTCAACCCCTGATTTCGTTTTAGATTCAGCGCGTACAGTCCTTGAAGATAGTCCCGAACGTCCGGTTCAACTATCTGGTCCAGATTCTTTTCGCGGAGCCTCACCCACAGCGTGGGCGTAACCAGATGACAATTGGCGATGCCGATCACGGATGCCCATGCAACGAAACCGCTGGCGATTTGTTGGCGCAGCCGAAATACACTCGCGGGTCCGGTAAAAGGAGATAATATCCGACATAGAAAATCATAGCTGGCAGTGTTAAGATTCATTGGAAGAAGACCTTCAGGAAGTCGACGGCTTCGCCAAGATCCCCATAGCGGAATTCATAGCAGGGAATATCAGCAATCCAGGCTACCAATTGTTCTAAACACGCTTCGATCATTCCGTCTTGTACGTCATACCCCGCCTGAGCGATACGGCACAGACCCTGGGCAGGAGTAAGAAAGGAAAGCGCTGCTTTTTCTCCTTCTCGGTATCCTGGGAAAAGGATGTGGGTAACTTTTAACGGTTCAGTCGGTGTTTTCAAGGCAGCATGCGCTGGTGGCGACAGATAGCGGATGACTTTTCCGTCTGCACGTTCGTGGGATGAGAGCGAGGACAATTGTGGGTGATATTTTTCGACTAATTCCCATGAACCGCTTTTAATCCCCATGGCCAAGGGTGCCGGACGCATCATTATCGGTTTAGGGGTTAAAAACACCATATCATCAGAGCAGTACCGAAATCCGCTGCCCACTAAGGCGGCAGTCAGTGTACTTTTTCCGCTTCCGCAACTGGCCGGTAGTAAAATGCAGTTCTTTTTTTTAACCACTGCTGCGGCGTGCATGCCAATAAGATGATCGCACCTTTCATAAGCAAGCAAATGGATATTGGCATGAACCATGGGCGCCACGCCCCAATCATCCGCACACCAGTCAAGGAGAGCGCCATCACACAGCAGAAGGTACTGTTTCCGACCCCGACGCACTTCTAGGTACAAATTGCAGTCACGTGATTGGGATGCTTCAAGGTGGGCTAACATGGGATGGACGCGAAAGGCCACTTCAGCACTGGGAAGACGCAAGTGAATTCGGTTGTCCAGCAAACGATAGCGGGTTTCTATGCTGTTCGGTTCACGCACGGGTATCGGTTCACGATGTTCCAAAGAAGGGGTAGATTTATCATTTTGTCCAAAGCGAACATCTGACGATTCTTGATATGTCTCAAGGAAGCCATGTGCTTGCCACTGAGAAATCAACTGTTCCACATCCGTAGCTATCTGCTCTACAGGCTTTTCAAAAGCCTCACAGAGAAGATCAATCAGCTCTTTCCATTCCAACCCGTCATTCAGACCATTCCAAATCAATGCGGACGTCGGGTTGGCCCGAAAAAGACTGCCGGAAGCACCGGAAAATAGCAACAACTCATCAACAAGGAAAAACCCCCTGACATCATTGCGAAAATGAGGAGATGCCGGCAACTCGACTGGATTGGATTGGCTATGATGATTGTTGTAGGAATCCATTTGTGTCCTTTGGAGCTAACTACGAAATAAGTTTGAGGCAGCAGGCATGGTGCTGCCTCAAAACATCCAACCGTCGCTGTAAATCCCTATGATCGTCTTCCTCCACCGCGGTAGGGCATTTGGTCAAAGTCACCACCACGGTGGGGTCTTTTGCCTCCGGCTGACGAACATGCCTTCGTTTTAGATGGATGCATAAGCATCATTAGGGCCGGTGGGGTGTAAACCGCTATTTTACCGGCCTTGATCATAAACTCACGCCGTGTTTCATCTTTCATTTTGCCATGTGCCATTGGGATCACTCCTTTTCCTGATTGAGGTGGAAAAAAGAAATATATCGCTACATGTCCCCATGCCGGCTTGAGAGAAAGCTAACAAGATCGTGTTAAAAGCTACCTGGAGCATATAACGTGCCATAGTAATTATATGTTTATTTACAAAATGTTATATAAATTTAGCCGATTTGACGTATATGTAATTGAGGTAACACGATCCGGGAATAGAAAGAAAATATAGAAATTATTTACATAACTTTTCCGGCAATAGGTGAGTGTGAGCATGTCATTTGAAGGTGAACATAATACGCGAATGGTTGGTGAGATACCCTGATAACCGACTGACACAAAACGGAAAACCATTAAAGACGGAATTTGGAATCAAGTTTGCCATGGATCCGATTTACAATCCCCAGGCAACCAAAAGACATTCTACCAAAGTGGAGAGTTACTTGATGAGGGGAATCTTCTTAAGAAAAAAACGATAGCATCGGTGAATTTATCAGAATTAAAAACGATCCTTCCCACTTTAATTTCGCATCGCAACGCCCTGAAGCCAATAAATGCTGTCAAGCCGCATACCAACAGCGCACAAAATGACCATCGCCCACCTTGACCATGTCGGACGGCTCTCTCTTGCAATCATCGTCGTAGTCGGGGCATTGATGGCCAAAGGCACACCCATCGGGCAGCGGTGCTCGCTCCCATTCAGCCCCCACCTGGGGTGACCACCCAACTTCCGTGGTTTCGGGAACCGCAGCCAACAGGTTGAGGGTATAGGGGTGGCAGGGATGATCGAAAAGCGCAATTGCAGGAGCCGATTCCACAATACGGCCTCGATACATCACACAGACGTGGTCACAAATGTAACTGACCACGTTGAGGTCATGGGAGATGAAGAGGTAGCTTAACCCCAGCTCTTCCTGAAGATCTTTGAGCAGGTTGATGATTTGCGCCTGGATGGAGACATCCAGCGCCGAGATGGGCTCGTCGCAAAGGATCAGTTGGGGAGAGACGCTCAGCGCGCGGGCAATGCCAACCCGTTGGCGCTGGCCGCCGCTGAATTCATGGGGATAGCGACCGGCGCTGGCCGCCGGCATGCCCACCATATCCAGCAACTGTTGAATCCGTTTTCGCTGGTCGGATTTGTCCTTGATGCCTGCCATGCGAACACCATCGCATATGGATTGAGCCACGGTCATGCGCGGATTGAGAGAACTATACGGGTCCTGAAAAATCATTTGAATCTGTTTGCGCAGCGGCTTGAATTCGCGTTCGTTCAGCGCGGTAATCTCCCGGCCGTCGAACTGAACGGTGCCGCCGTCGGGATCCAGCAGCCTGAGGATCAGACGCGCCACTGTGGATTTGCCGCAACCGCTTTCACCCACCAAGCCCAGCGTCCGGCGAGGTAGAATTTCCAGGTCCACACCATCCACAGCCTTTACATAGCCGCCCACCCGCTGAAGCAAGCCGCGTCGAACCGGAAAGTATTTTTTCAGCGCCGATATTCGAAGAAGCGGTGTGGCGGATGCGGTCATGCGCGCACCTCCTCGTTCTGGCCGTTGGCGGCAAAAAGGATTGGGCAGCGGGCGTAGTGCCCCTCACCGTAGCTGCAAAGGGCGGGAAACGCGTTTTCGCAGGATGGTTCACGGTATTGGCAACGGGGATGGAACGGACACCCCTTGGGCCGGTATGCCGGATGGGGGACATTGCCCGGAATGTTGTATAGGCGCAGGCCCCGCTTTTTTTTGGTGGGCAGTGCATTCAGAAGCGCTATGGTATAAGGGTGCCTGGCATGTCCGAAGATGATGCCGGTCGGGCCTTGTTCAACCACCACGCCGGCATACATCACGTAGACCCGATCGGCAATGGCTGCCACCACGCCCAGGTCGTGGGTGATGTATTGAATGGCCATGTTTTTATCCTGCTTCAGGCTTTTCAGCAGACTCAGAATCTGGGCTTGCACGGTGACGTCCAGGGCGGTGGTGGGTTCGTCGGCGATAATCAGGTCCGGCTCACAAGCCAGT
>JAQYWF010000292.1 GCA_030145105.1 Desulfosarcina sp. | reverse complement strand
GTGGAGATGGCTGTGGATGCGCTCAAAAAGGGCGCTTACGACTATCTGATCAAACCTCTGGATTTCGACAAACTTCGGCTGACACTTGAACGGGCCCTGGAGCATGTCCGTCTCACCGCTGAGAACCGTCAGCTCAAAAGGCAGCTGGAAGACAGGTTTCAGTCTCCGGACATCATCGGCAGCAGTCCTGCAATGGTTCGCCTGATGGAGACTGTGGCCCAGGTGGCCGTCTCCGAGGCCACGGTGATGGTGACCGGCGAATCAGGAACGGGTAAGGAACTCGTGGCCGCCGCCATTCACCACAACAGCCCGAGAAAGGCAGGTCCATTCGTCAAGGTCAACTGCGCCGCCATTACCGAAACCCTGCTCGAGTCGGAGCTTTTCGGTCATGAAAAGGGGGCGTTCACCGGCGCGGACCGTCGCAAAGAAGGGCGGTTTGTCCAGGCCGATCTAGGTAGCCTGTTTCTGGATGAAGTCGGCGAGATGTCTGTTTCCATGCAGGTGAAGCTGCTGCGCGTGATTCAGGAGCGGGAACTGACACGGGTGGGTGGGGAACAGACCATCCCCGTGGATGTTCGGCTCATCGTGGCCACCAACCAGGATCTGGCGCAGATGATCAATGCCGGCACGTTCAGGGAGGACCTTTATTATCGGCTTAACGTGGTGGAGCTGAAAACCCCGCCTCTGCGGGAGCGCCGTGAAGACATCCCTTTGCTGGCCGCCTATTTCCTGACGCACTTTGCCGAAAAAAACCGCAAAGAAGTGGAGCGGTTCTCTCCCCGGGCCATGGATCTGTTGATCCGCCACCCTTGGCCGGGAAATGTTCGTGAATTGATGAACACCATCGAGCGCGCTGTTGTGCTGGCCCGGTCGGCCTGCCTGGACGAGAGCGACTTTGCCGCGTTGACTGCGCGGCTGCGCGAAATCGATGCAGCCCTGTCCAGCAGCGCTTTTCCTGCCAACATCCCCTTGGAACGGATCGAGCGGGAGGCCATCGTCAATACCCTGGCGTCCGCCGACGGCAACAAGAGCGAGGCTGCCAGGCGGTTAGGAATTACGCGTAAAACATTGCGGGAAAAGTTGAAAAAATTCGACCTGTCCCTATAATGATCAAACCCGTGTTCAACCTGATCGCAATGAACCATGTTGCCCGGCGTAAGCCTGTTTGTCCGGTACCATACCCATGGCAAGCAACGAAAAGGGTGTTTTCAATAAGGAGTCAGGATGAATTTTAAAACATTGGGAGAAAAAATCGGTTTGGAAGAAGATGAAGACCGCGAGTTGGTCGAGCTGTTTATGGAAACAGGCATGGCAGATTTTGACCGTTTGAAGGGTGCAATTGAAGCGGGCAACGCCCAGCAGGTGGTCCGCAGTGCCCACACCATCCAGGGCGCTGCCGGCAACATGGGAATCATGAACATCTACGAAGTGGCCAAACGAATCGAGCTGGCGGCCGGTGAAAACCATTTGGATTCCGTTGCCGGCGAAGTAGAAAGCCTCAAAGGGCTGTTCGACGAGGTTGCCCGATTCGTTCAGGCATAGCTCACGTCTGTTTCTTTCTTCCCAAAACTGATATAGTCGGGCCATGACGCAACCATTCAATCCCTCGCAACGGGATGGCCTTGCCCAGATCATCGGGTCGCTGGAAAATGGTGGGTGCCTCACCCATGCCATTCTCGATTACATCGACGCGGTCCTTTTCTTTCCTGAACCCGACCGGCTGGCGGCGTTTTTGTCCGGTGATACGGACAGCCAGCGGGACAGCCTGCTGGACCTGATCTTTTATCCGGATCAGGCCGCTCAGATTGATCTGGAACCACTGTTGGAAGCCGCCCAATTTTCTGCGCAGGATGAAAAGCAAATGCACGACCGGCTGATGGCCCGGGCGGTCCATGCCCGGGTCAGCATGCCTGACGGCAGACAGCTGGTCCGCATCCGGGTGCCTGATTTTATCAAGTCCCAGTACCTGGTGCGGCTGAATATTTCCTGGCAGATGGATCCCCACGTGGCGAGGGCCATCGAAAAGGGACTGCCTGCTTCCATCAAGCCCATGGTCAAGGTGCGGCTCAGAAATGCCGGCATCGGCACGGCATCCGGCCGGTGGGATTTCCTTTGCCGATTTTTCCAGCGAATGACGCACAGTGACCCCGATTACCTGGCCTGCCTGGATTTGGTGCTGTCCCTTCTGGAGAGACCCGGCAAGGGCGTTGAGGTTTACGATCTGCTGGTCGAACACAAACGGTCCCTTTTTCGCAGTCTGCAGCAGGCCAGGCGGTTCGAAGCCCTGCTGAACCGATCCAACATGGAAACCCTCATGCTTCAGGGCGTGCGAGCCCCCCATGTTTCGCCGGACGCCCTGATGCACCACATGCGCCTGATCGATCTGATTTGCCTAAGGATTTTCGGAAACACCGAATCCATCGATCTTCCCGTGGAAGTGCCGGTCCGGCAGGTGTCGGACAGGGATACGGCCGCGGCGGCCATATTGTCGTTGCTGCGTTAAGGTACCGTGCGTCCATGTATATTTACATACCGGATAAAATGGGATACTCAGGTCATCGCTTAACCGGTGCCGCCCAGCTGGCGGCATATCCGAGACCGCAAAGGAGAGGGGCGTTATGGACAGATTGAAAACCGATAGACCCAAACTCATCTTCATGATCATGGCCATGATGATACTGGCGATCGCTTGCGGTCTGACGCGACCCTCGTCGGCGGCTGCGGGCGACCCGACGATCGACACGATTATCGCCGGTGTGGAGGCCCGCTATAATGTCCCCGGTTTTACGGCGGATTTCGACCAGGAATCGATCCTCAAGGCCATGGCGGTGACCGATACGGCTTCCGGCAGGCTGATGGTCCGGCAGCCTGGGAAAATGCGCTGGGAATATTTGGTGCCGGATCCCCAGACCATCATCACCGACGGCAAGGAGCTGTGGGTTTACCGGCCCCAGGAAAACCAGGTGCTGGTCGGCAAAGCCCCGTCGTTTTTCGGAGAGGGCAAGGGCGCCGGTTTTCTCTCCAACATCAAAACGGTTCGAAAAAGTTTCCAGTTGTCCCTGGAGCCGTCCACCGACCCCAATCTTTACCGCCTCGAGCTGTTGCCCAATAAATCTTCGGTGGAGCTGATGGCGGTTGAGCTGGATATTGTCAAAAAGACCTACGACCTGGTTCGGATCACCACCTTTAACGTATACGGGGACGAAACCCGCATCGAACTCAAAAACGTCAGCTTCGACGACCCGCCGCCGGAGGGGCTGTTTCGTTTCGACGTGCCGGAGGGGGCCGACGTTTTGCAGATGAACCCTTAATGCGGACGGTTTCGTACAAAGCCCGATATCTGCGTTATGCTTCATCCCTCGTTTCTGCGACGTACTTCATGTACGACTCGTTCCTCGGGATTGAAGATTCCACGCAGGAATCTTCGCCGTATAGATGACGATCGATTAACAGTTCGCTCGCGAAGTACGCTCGCTTTCGCGGCTCGCAAGCCTTGATCTCGGGCTTTGTACAAAACCGTCCTGACAGCAGAGGCCTATGGATGCATTTATTCTAAGAAGAACTAAAATAGGGGAAGCCTGAAAAAGGAAATGATCATGCGAGACGCCATTAAAAAGCTGCTCAAGGAAAAAAATGCCATCATGCTGGCGCACAACTATCAGCCTCCCGAGATCCAAGACCTGGCGGACATGTGCGGCGATTCGCTGGAACTGAGCATCCGGGCCGGCAACACCGATGCGGAAGTGATCGTCTTCTGCGGGGTCCATTTCATGGCCGAAACGGCTTCCATCATCTCGCCGGACAAGACCGTTCTGTTGCCGCGCCACGATGCCGGCTGTCTGATGGCCGACATGATCGATGCCGAATCGCTGGAAGCCAAGAAAGCCGGCATGGCCCCCATGCCCGTGGTCACCTACGTCAACTCCACGGCCGAAGTCAAGGCCCTGTCGACCATCTGCTGCACCTCGGCCAACGTGGTCAAGGTGGTCAACAGCCTGCCGGAAAAGGAGATGCTGCTGGCCCCCGACCGCAATCTGGCCATGTACGCGGCGTCAAAAACCAACAAGACCATCCACGTGTGGGACGGGTACTGCCCGACCCATGAGTGGCTGACGGCCGCCGATGCAGCCAAGGCCAAGGCCGACCATCCCGAAGCCGTCTTCATGGCCCATCCGGAATGCCGGCCGGATGTTCTGGTTCTGGCGGATGTGGTGGAAAGCACGTCGGGCATGTTGCGCTACGCCAGCCAGTCACCGCACAAGGCCTTCATCGTCGGCACGGAAACCGGACTGCTGCATCCCATGCAAAAGCAGAATCCAGACAAGACCTTCTATCCGGCCTCGAAGAAGATGGTCTGCCGCAACATGAAACGGATCGGTATGTCGGACGTGGCCCTCTGCCTGGAGAACCTGTCCGGCCAGGTGAAGGTCCCCGAGGATATCCGTATCCCGGCTCTGGCTGCGGTGACCCGGATGCTCGATCTATCACGGTAGGAGGGGCGCTGAAGGCAGAAGGTGCGGTTCGGGTTCAATAGACGCTTGTTCAACGCGAAAAACTCCCGATGGAGCCACACAGAACAGCACGTCTACAGGAAATAAAAACGGCTGGCAACCGCATCGTCAGCGGCGCCGGCCGTTTTTTTGTAGGCCTATGTTGATGCGTTACATGGCATCCACCATGTCGTCGGGAATGTCGGCGTTGGTGTAAACTTTCTGGACATCGTCGCAGTCGTCCATGGCGTCCATCAGTTTGAGCATGCGTTCGGCCTCTTTTCCCTCCAACGGGCTCATGTTCTGGGGCAGCATGGTCACCTCGGCGTCGCTGAAAGCGATGGCCGCCGCCTCGAGGGCATCCTTGACCGCATCGAAGTCTTCGGGTGCGGTGATCACTTCGAAGCTGTCGTCTTCTTCGCGGACATCCTCGGCACCGGCTTCCAGGGCGACTTCCATCAGCTTGTCTTCGCTGACGGCTGCCTTGTCCACATTGAAATAGCCTTTGTTGTCGAACATCCAGGCCACGCAGCCATTTTCGCCCATATTGCCGCCGTATTTATTGAAGATATGGCGGATTTCGGCCACGGCACGGTTTTTGTTGTCCGTCAAGGACTCGACCAGGATGGCCGCACCGCCGGGGCCGTAGCCTTCATAGGAGTTTTCCTCGTAGCTGACCCCTTCCAGTTCGCCGGTGCCTTTTTTAATGGCCCGCTCGATGTTGTCCTTGGGCATGTTTTCAACCTTGGCTGCGGCCACGGCAGTGCGCAGCCTCGGGTTGGCGTCCAGATCGCCCCCGCCCGTCCGGGCGGCCACGGTAATTTCCTTGATCAATTTGGTGAAGATCTTCCCCCGTTTGGCGTCCTGAGCGCCTTTGCGGTGCTTGATGGAAGACCACTTGTTATGTCCTGACATGTAAACCTCCTGTTATCGTTTTCCCAGCCCGATGACGTACACCTCACGGCTGGCTTTGCGTGTGCTCTGGGGCCTGAACGCAGCCTGCCGGTCAAACCTGCTTTTCACGGCATCCGTAAAGGCCTTGAAATCGCTTCCCTGGAAAATTTTGCAGACAAAGCCGCCGCCTGGAACCAGGGTCTTTTCGGCAATGTCCAGGGCCGCTTCGCACAGGCCCATGGATCGGGCTTCGTCAACGTGGCGGTTGCCGGTGGTGGCCGGCGCCATGTCGCTGAGCACGGTATCGAAGCGGGTCTGTCCCAACTGGGTCAGGTGCCCCTCGAGATCAGCCACGTCACCCGTGATCACGGTTACGTGGTCAGGCAATACGATGGTGACCGGTGTCAGGTCGATGCCTACCAGCCGGCCTTCCGGGCCGGCCGTCTGGGCGGCAAACTGCAGCCACGACCCCGGCGCACATCCCAAGTCCAGAACCCGCGTGCCCCGTTTTAGAATCCGGTACTTTTTCTGGATTTCCTGAAGTTTGTAAACCGAACGGGCCGCGAAGTTATCCTTTTGGGCCTGGCGGGTGTAATGATCCGCCCACGGGTTCTTATTTCGATTGGTTCGCTTCATATCTTTTCGCCCATTTCAAGTCAAGTCAAACCATGGGCGTGAGGAGAACTCAATACCCAATATAATGAGTGTGTTGTCATCCCACTCGGCCGGGCGTGAGTGCAAGGCGACGTCAGAACAGCAGCTCGACGGCCGCACTTACGGTGTCCACCCCTTCAAGGGTAACGTCTTTGGGCCGCCGCAGCCGCTTCAGGCTGCTCGCCGGGGCGACAATCCGGGTGAAGCCCATCTTGCGCGCCTCGGAGATGCGGATGTCCACGTTGCCCACGGCCCGTACCTCACCGGCCAGTCCGACCTCGCCGACCACCATGGTGTCCTTGCGAATGGGCCGATTCAGAAAACTGGAGGCGATGGCCGATACGATGCCCATGTCTACGGCCGGCTCCATGATTTTCACGCCGCCGGCCACGTTCATGAAAATGTCGTGGCCCATCAGGTGCATGCCCAGCTGCTTTTCCATCACGGCCACCAGCAGGGCCACCCGGTTATGGTCCAGGCCCAGGATCGTGCGTCGAGGGGTGCCGAAGCTGGTGCTCGACACCAGGGCCTGAAGCTCCACCAGGATGGGGCGGGTGCCTTCCATGCTGGCCGCCACCACGGATCCGGGGGCGTTTTCCGGCCGTTCGGACAGGAATACGGCCGACGGGTTGGTCACC
>JAQYWF010000283.1 GCA_030145105.1 Desulfosarcina sp. | reverse complement strand
TGAGAGATGACATCGAAAATGAATACAACTGAATGAATATTTTATAGGTTGAGGCCAAATCAACTAACAATTAGATGGTTGATAATGGAGGAAAAGAGATGTTCAAAAGACATGGTGGCTCAAGTGTTCGTTTTTTAATTATTGGGGCGTTGTTATGTTTATTCATAACGCCAAGTATGGCTCAATCATTTGAAGAGTTAAAAAATACTGATAGGCTAAACAAACCAGAATTTGCTAAACCGAAAGAAGTATCTCAGGAAGTACTGGATTTTTTTGGAGATGGTCTTAGTGAGCAAGAGTTAAAGTCTCTACCCAACGGTTTAGTTCGATCATTGTCAGATGACAAGATAGCCGATTCAGTTGTAGTGATCCTTGAAATGGAACAAGATCCATTAGTAGAGGTATATGCTGGAAAACTTGCTGGATCGACAACTATGACAGCTGACCTTCAAACAGTGTATGTGGATTCTCTGAATAGGGTACAAGAAGCGGTAGCGTCGGATATTGAATCAATGGGAGGAGATGTCATTGATCGATACACGAAAGCCTTTAACGGAATACTTGTCCGTATACCAGCTAATAAATTGGAGATCATCCAACAAATGGTCGGCGTGAAGGAAATTCATCCTGCACCCGTTCATGGTTGATGAGCTCCAAAAAGGATGTAATGGGCATTCTCCAGATCATCAACGCCCAGGACCAGGACAAACAAATCCGAACCTTCAGCCAGACCGACGAAAAGGTGATGTTGCACTTCGCCGGCATCGCTGCCGTGGCGCTGGAACGGGCCCAGATGACCCGTTCCATGATCCTGAGGATGATTCGAATGGCGGAAATGCGGGACCCCAAGGAAACCGGCGCCCACGTCAACCGGGTGGCCGGCTTTTCATTGGAGATTTACGAACACTGGGCCAAGCGGCGCGATATCGACCAGAAGGAGATCGACAAGACCCGGGACGTACTTCGCATGGGGGCCATGCTCCACGACGTGGGCAAAGTGGCCACATCCGATCTGATTTTGAAAAAACCGGCGCAGCTTAGCTTCGAAGAATTTGAGATTATGAAGCAGCACACCATTCATGGGGCTCGGCTTTTTTCCAACCCCCAGTCGGATTACGATGAAGCGGCTGCCATCATCGCAATGAACCACCACGAAAAGTGGGACGGCACGGGCTACCCAGGCCACGTGGATCCGATTTCAGGCAAGCCGTTGCCCGGCCACGAAGGCCGGGATGGTCGACCGCTACCTGGCAAAAAACATGAGGAAATCCCCCTTCTCGGCAGAATCGTCGCCATTGCCGATGTCTACGATGCACTCTCCTCCAAACGAAGCTACAAGGAGCCGTGGGATGAATCACGAAGCATCGAAATCATCAGCCAGGGTGCCAACTCCCATTTTGATCCCGAACTGGTTGAAATTTTTCTGGAACGGATCGCTCTGATTCGCATCATTCAGGCGCGATATTCAGAAACGCACACCGAACCGCAAACAACCCCCAGGCATGTGGTTCCGCAATGATTAACCGACTGATCGCCAACACCCTGCCCCTGTTTCCCAAACGTTTTGTCTGGCTTTTTTCGCGTTCATACATTGCCGGGGAGACGGTGGATAGTGCCATGCGTGCGTGTCAAGGCCTGAACGCAGGGGGCATTAAAACCACCATCGATATTCTGGGTGAGTTTATCAAGAGCCTGGATGAGGCAGAAAAGAACCGCGACGAATACCTGGCCCTCATCGACATCGCTCAACGCAGCCGCATTGACGGCAACTATTCGGTGAAGCCCACCATGTTCGGTCTGCTCATCGATGCCGAGGCCTGCTACAGACATATCCGTGAAATCGTCGCCAAGGCTGCAGGTTACGGCAATTTCATCCGAATAGACATGGAAGATTCGAATTGTGTGGATCTGGAGATGCACCTGTTTCGCCGGCTAAAAGCCGAATTTCCCGAAAGCGTGGGGCTGGTTGTGCAGGCTTACCTGCGTCGTACCCTGGACGATTTGAAGGACCTCATGGATCTTCACACACCGACGCTTCCGTTGAATTTTCGGCTTTGTAAAGGCATCTACGCAGAGCCGCGACGTATCGCCTTCCAGCACCACGATGAAATCAACACCCATTTTTTGGAAGATCTCGAATTCATGTTTCAAAACGGCCTTTATCCTGGCATCGCCACCCACGACCGGGCCCTGGTGGACGGAGCCCTGGCGCTTCTCGACCGGTACGACGTACCATTAGACAGGTACGAATTTCAGATGTTATACGGTGTCACCCCGGAGCTGCGACGCACACTGATCGATGCCGGACACACCATGCGGGTTTATGTCCCTTACGGCCGCCACTGGTTCGGATACTCCACCCGGCGCCTCAAGGAAAACCCAAAGATTGTCACCAGCATCGTCAAATCCCTCTTGCTGCGCGGCTAAACTGACCTTGACCGCTCCGGGGATCATCAACGGCGTTGATCGCTTTCTGACAGCAACCCAATTGGGAACACCCATCCCGATAGTCCACTCGGTGGATAGATAAGATGAAGGCAACCAAACGAATCGCCCTGGTGGCCCACGATGAACGCAAAGCGGATCTTCTGGTGTGGACCCGTCGCAACACCGCCACCCTGGCCAGGCATCAGCTATACGCCACCGGGACTACCGGCAAGCTGTTGACCGATCAATGCGGCCTCTCCATCACCCGCATGAAAAGCGGTCCGTTGGGCGGAGACCAGATGCTCGGCGCCATGATCGCCCAAGGGGAACTTGACGTGCTCATCTTTTTCTGGGACCCTATGTCAGCCCAGCCCCACGACGTGGACGTAAAAGCCCTCCTGAGAATGTCCGTTCTCTACAATATCCTGACCGCCTGTAACCGGTCCACGGCAGATTTTTTGATCTCCAGCCCAAGTTTCAACACCATCTATGAACAGGCGTGCAAGGATTACAGCGTACATATCCATCGACCGAGTTAGCGGCAGTCGTGTGGGGAGTTGATGCGAATTCATAAAGCGGAGAAAAAAGATGAGCGAGCAAACCGGAGCAGCCACCCTGGAGATCTTTTCCGATTACATCTGACCGTGGTGCTACTTCAGTACCGGGCGTATTGAACGGCTTAAAGCGGCATTTCAGATCCACGTCAAATGGACGGCATTTCCCCTGCATCCGGAAACACCGCAAGCGGGGCAGACCCTGGAAGCGTTGTTTGCCGGTCAGCCGGTGGATATTCCCGGCATGCTGGCCCGCCTGCGCCAGGTGGCGCGGGAACTGGACCTGCCCTTCGGCGAGCGGAAAATGACCTTCAATAGCCGGCTGGCCCAGGAACTGGGCAAATGGGCCGAGGATCAGGGCCGTGGCGACGCCTTTCATCACGCCGTGTTCCTGGCCTATTTCCAGCGCGGCGAAAATATAGCCCGCCAGACGGTTTTGCTCCAGACATGCTCGGCGGTCGGCCTGGATCCTGTAGCGGCGGAGGCGGTGCTGGATCAGAGATCCTATCGTGATGCCGTGGACCAGGACTGGCAACGGTCCCGTCGGATGGGAATCACCGCTGTCCCCACCTTTGTCCTCAACGGCCAGCGGCTGGTGGGAACTCAATCCTACGCGGCATTGGAAGGGATGGTTTTATCCTCGGAGGTGAGAAAACGATAGGCCATCCGTCTGCGTCAAAAAAAATGACTGTGACATCGAGGCGTAAATCTGCAATCCCGTTTCGACATCCCGCATTCGCCATTTTTAGGTTGGGGATTCATCGTGAAAAACATTTTTGCTGTAGGTGTACTTCTCTATACCGTGCTGGTCTCAGTTGCCTGGGCCGATCTGAGCGGTCGATGGTCCGGCAACGACGGGGGCACCTATTATCTGCGCCAGACCGACGGCCATGTGCATTGGTACGGTGAAGCCGCCGATGCACAACCGGCATGGTCAAACGTATTTTCCGGGCGCATTTATGGAACCCGCATCAAGGGCAACTGGGCCGATGTTCCCAAGGGGCGGACAACGGGTGCAGGGAACTTGGAACTGGTGCTTGAAAAGAACGGGAACGAATTGCGGGTCGTGAATAAAACTGGCGGATTTAGCGCTTCCCGATGGACACGAATAAAGACAGACGCGTCTGTCACCCGGCCGCTGATGCAGTTGAAACCCTCTGGAGATTCGGATTGCGTTCGATTCAACCCGGCCGCCCTTGGCGTTCGCCAGGTGAAAGGAAGATGGAAGATCGTCGACGGTAACCACTGGCTGTTCGATTTCGGAACCAACCAGGCCGCCGCCCGTCAATCGCTGAAGGTGATCCGTCACTATCGCATGGACCGCGCCTGCTCTATCGGCCGGCCGGATCCGTCATTTTCATATATGCTGGCAAAAGGCGGCAGCCCGTCGGGCGGGATGGCCGGTGAAGATTGCGTGGCTTTCGACCCGAAGACAGTCACGGTAAGCAAAATTCAGGGACGCTGGAAAATCGTATCCAGCCGCCGATGGCTGTTCGATTTCGGTCAAGGCCAGACCGAAGCACGACAGGCTCTCGCCGTTATCCGGCGTTTCGGGTTCAGCCAATCCTGTTTCGTGGGGCGGCCCGACATTGACTTTAGCTACCTGCGCCACTGAATGGAGGGGTCTCAGACGTCGGCAATGGCCGACTTGATGACGGTTGACGCGAACCCCCGGCCGGCTAAAAAGCGGTAGGCCTTCTGGCGGCGTTTCCATGGATCGCCCTCGCGGTTCAGGCGAAAGGCTTTTTTTTCCAACAGGCGACGGGCACTGAGCACCTGGGCCTCCTCATCCCCGCAACTGGCCAGCGCCTGTTCGATGGCTGCATCGTCGAGCCCCTTTTGCCTGAGGACCTGGCGAACCCGCAAGGGGCCGTATCCGCTTTCGGCCAGATGCCCGGCGATGATCACGGCGGTTTTGGCATCGTCCAGATACCCCAGTTCCCGGCATCGCGCCAGGGCACCCGCAATGGCGGCACGGTCAAACCCCTTCTGCCGAAGTTTAACCGCTAACTCCTTTTGGGTGTGGTCCCGTCGGGACAAGATCCGAAAGGCGCTGTCCAGGGCGCTGGCGCGCACCTTGTCCGGCGCGCTGCCTATTTGTCGGTGATGATCTTTTTTCATGGCGTCAACAAACGGCCGCGACTAACGCAGGCAACCACGTAAAAGGTTAATCGGGTTGGCGTGGCCACCACCAATATCACATTATCAGAGAGGAGTTTTCATGGGACAACGATTCATCATGACCGCTTTCGGCAAGGACCGACCCGGCATCGTCGCCGATGTAACTGGACTTCTGTATGAAAACGGCTGCAATCTGGAGGACACTTCCATGACCCTGATGGCCGGGGAATTCACCCTGATCCTGCTGTTCACCGCCGGATCGGCAGAAGTGGCCACCCCGTTGTCCAAGGCATGCCGCAGACTGGAACAGGAAAAAGGGATCTCCGCGTTCCTCCGCCCGCTGGAGCCACAGGAAACAGCCAAACCCGGCGATCGGGTGAAGACTCGAACCCTGCATGTGGAAGGTCTGGACCAAGCAGGGATTGTCTACAAGGTCAGCCGTTTCCTGGCAGACCACCGCATCAACATCGTCGATCTCAAGTCCACGGTCAAGGCCTCCCCGGAGAGCGGCACGGCCATGTACGTCATGGATATTCGGGTTCAGATACCCAATGATACCGACATGGAATTGGTGGAAAAAGAATTGCGTGCCGTTGCCGACAAACTAAACGTTGACATCACGTTGTCGGGCCGCTGACGACGGATCCTCAGGATAAAAACCGCCGTCGCATGGCTCTGCCGTGACGACGGTTGTGTGACGGGCTTTAGGTCTGCAGTAGACTCTGTCCGGTCATCTGCGCCGGTTTCTCCAGCCCCATCAGTTCCAGAAGTGTCGGCGCGATATCGCCCAAACGGCCTTCCCGCAGACGAACCCCCTTTCGGCTGTCGTCCAGCAGCAACAGGCGAACCGGATTGGTGGTGTGGGCCGTAAACGGTTTACCATCAGGACCAGCCATCTTTTCCGAGTTGCCGTGATCGGCGGTTACCAGGGCCACGCCATCTTTCTCCCAGAGCTTGCTGACTACTTTTTCCAGACAGCGGTCCACGGTTTCGCAGGCCTTCACGGCGGCGGCCATCACACCGCTGTGTCCCACCATGTCCATGTTGGCGAAATTGAGCACGATGAAATCGTATCTACCCGAATCCAGACGGGCAACCACTTCGTCGGCCACCTGGGGTGCGCTCATTTCAGGCTTCTGGTCGTAGGTGGCCACATCCCGAGGAGAGGGAATCAGGCAACGCGCTTCGTTTTCAAAAGGCGTTTCTTCCCCGCCATTGAAAAAGTAGGTCACATGGGCGTACTTCTCGGTTTCGGCGATGCGCAGCTGGCATAGCCCCTGGCGGCTAAGGACTTCTCCGAGAATCATCTCCAGGTGAACGGGGCCAAAGGCCATGGGGAGGTCAAATCCTTCGTCGTATAGGGTCATGGTGGTGTAGCCGGAAAGCGCCGGAACCACCAGGCGCTCGAATCCATCGAATTTTTTTTCGGTAAACGCCCGGGTAATCTCCCGGGCACGGTCCGCACGGAAGTTAAAAAAGATGATGCCGTCGCCGTCGGTCACCGTGCCCACCGGTTTGCCGCTTTCGTCGACCATTACCACCGGCTGGACGAATTCGTCGGTTTCATCACGGTTGTAGGCTGATTTAACGGCGGCCACCGGATCGGTTTCCACCCGGCCATGGCCTTCGCAATAAAGCCGGTAGGCTTTTTCCACCCGATCCCATCGTTTGTCCCGATCCATGGCATAGTAGCGGCCGCAGACGGATGCAACGGCACCGTTGCC
>JAQYWF010000278.1 GCA_030145105.1 Desulfosarcina sp. | reverse complement strand
TCGCACGGATGTTTTTTCTGCACCTGGCCGGCATCTTCCGGCACGTAGACTTTGCCGGCCAGGCCGGGGACGTTGACCCAGGCCATCATTGTCCTCCTTTTGTAACCATCTGTATTATTCAAAGATGGGAACGGGCTGCGACTTGTCAACCGTTTCACCACCACTCAAAAGTGTGATAGGGATACCTTAAGTGGTCGTGCTCATAAATACGACCACTTAGGGAAAGGAGACCGTTTTCAGGTGGACCCTCTATACGATGAAGGCACCATTACCGCTGTCCGTAGGCTCAAAGAGGACACTGCGGCACTGGCTGACCTGATGGCCCTGGATTCACGAGCGGCCATCGATGCCTGGAAACAGGCGGTGGACACCCGCCTGCTCCCCCACTTGATGCCTGAATTTCCTCTGGTGGCGGCCATCTGCGGTGGGGGCTCCTCGGGTAAATCCACCCTGTTCAACACTCTTGCTGGTGCAGCGGTTTCCCCCACCGGTGGCCGGGCAGGCATCAACCGCCGAATTCTGATTTCGCTGAACGCTTCCCACCGTAGTACCACCGGTATCGCCAAGGCCCTTTTCGAGCCCTTCGGGTGCCCGCCGCGGCAAATGACGGACATGGCAGAACTCACCACCCCCGGCGATCCGCTGCTGCACTACGTTTCGGACCTGCCGGCAGGCCTGGCGCTGATGGATACACCGGATTTTGACACCGGCGCGGGCGGCAGCTACCAGAATCGGGAGATGGCCGAACGGTCCATTCGGGCCGCCGACGTGCTCGTCTACATCTTCACCAACGCCAACTACAACAACCGGGACAACACTGATTTTGTCGCCCGCATGCTTACCGCCGTGGGCACCCGTAACTGTTTTCTGGTCTACCGGGCCTATCCCGGCTTCACTGACGACGAAATCCTCGAGCATGCCGGCACGGTGGCCAAAAACCTATACGGCGATCGGGCACAGCAACATGTACTGGGCGTTTACCGGGCCGGTGAAGACAACCAGGTGGCAGCCGGACAGCAGGCCATGACCATCCTTCCGGTGGCAGGCGGCCAGCCCGGCCTCATGGCCGCGTTGACTCAGATGGATCCTCGGCAGGTGCGAAGAGAACTTCACCGGTCCATATTCAGAGATGTGACCCGGCAGGGTCAGCGGTTTCTCGAGGAGGCCCGCGAATCGAGTGGACATTTGGCACTTTACCTAGCGTGTTTGCGCACGGTCCAGCAACGCAGCGTCCAGGATGCGCTGGGACATCTTCCTATGGACGCGGTGGTTCGTCGGTTTTCAGAGATTTGGCAGGATACCGATCCGTCCCATGTCAAGATCATGCGCAAAACCGGACGAGTGGTGGAGACACCGGTGCGTCTGCTTCTGCGGGCAGCCAAGTGGTTGGGCGGGAGAAAATCGAAGGAAAACGGGTTGCCGGACGGCGGCGACATGGCGGCGGCCGTGGAGGCTGATCTCATCCGGGCGGCCAATCGCCTGCGCCAGGCGGCAGTCGATCCGGCGGTCGTGCTTCACCTGTCTGAAACGGATCCGGCAGCCGGTCCGCTGCGTGAATCGGTCCGCGGACTGGCGGAGAAAACCGGTGCCACGGGCCAGCGCACCGACTCGGGCATGATTTCCCTTCAGGTTCCCCTTCACCCCGCCCTGGCGGCACTCCAGGCCGACCTTCGAAGCCAGAACTGGTCGGCCGTCGTCGACGACATGCTGGCCCGGCAGGAGCGCCTGCTGGGCCTGACCAGCCAGTTGGAAGCCGACCTGCAGCGGCTGGCCAACGAGCAGCGCTCCCGCATGACAACTGTCGATCAGATTCGGCAAACCTTTTCAGCCATGCTGAACATCATCCCCGCCACTGCCGCGGTGACCTATGTCCTTCACACCGGGGATCCAGTGGGAGCAGTGGGCATCAAGGTCAAGCTGGCCGGACTGTTCGGCCTCAACGACCTGTATGCACTGGTGGCCATCCCGGCCACCGCCGGCATGAAAAAGGCGGACCTGAAGCAGCTCGAAGCCCTGCTGGGCCCGGTGGCCCGGGCTTGGCTCACGCACAAGTTGACGGCCATCGAAGCGCTGTTTGAAGAGAAGATCTCCGGGCCGCTGCTGCGACGGGGCCGGGACGTGGCTGAACATACCGCCGAACGGATCGAATCGATGTCTGAAAGCCTGGCCCGCTGCGGCCGAGCACTGGAGAAAACAACATGATGGATGCGCAGATGGCCAGACTCCGGGCCATGGGAGAGCTGGAAACCGTTCGCACAGACATTCAGGGGCTGGCCGAGACTCTGGAAGGCATCTCCCTGTGGCGGCCCGCCGTCGGCATGAGGAAAGCCTGCGACGAATCCCTGCTTATGCTGGACCGTCTGGTCGAGCGCTTCGATCGCAAACTGGTGGTTACGCTGGTGGGCCCCAGCGGTTCGGGAAAATCCACGCTGCTCAACGCCCTGGCCGGAGAAGACAACCTCTCGCCGTCCGGCCACCGTCGTCCCACCACTGAGCAGGTGGTGGCGTTTTGCCGGCAATCCGCCGATGCCGGGCAGCTGATGGACCAGCTGGGCCCGGAAAACATCAGGATCCAAACCAGCCAGGCGGCCGAGGCCCTTGAAAATGTTATCCTCATTGACACGCCGGACACGGACAGCACCCACCAGGACCGTCATGTTCCCATCATCCACAAGGCCATCCGCCTGTCCGATGTGCTTGTCTGCGTGTTTGACGGGGAGAACCCCAAACGGCGGGATCACACGGATTTTCTGGCCCCCTATGTAAGGTTGTTCAACGGAGAGAGTCTGGTGGTGGCGGTGAACAAATGCGACCGGTTGGCGGAATCCGAGCTTACCGGCACCATCATGCCCGACTTTTCCCGGTATATCGGCGACGCCTGGTCCGTAGAACCGGCGGCCGTTCTGTGTGTCTCCGCCAGAAGCCATCTCAAGGACCCGAGCTGGGATCGCGAGGCCGTGCCCAAACACGACCGGAACCAGTTCGACCAACTGCAGGAGCTGATTGTCGGCACCTTCAACCGATCCGGCTTTTCCGTGGACCGCCGACTGGAGAACGCCAGGAGCCTGAGAGAGTATCTTCGGCAAACCCTTCGCAGCGAAGCGAAAAAGGAGAAAAAAGACCTGGATGCGGCCATCGGCCAGATGGCCGCCTCGGAGGCCGAAGCCATGCGGCAGGCGGTGACCGCTTTCCGCGGCGATGGCCACGCGCTGATGCCGGGCATCAACGTGCGCCTTTACCAGCAGCTGGCTCAGCGTTGGCTGGGGCCCGTGGGATGGCTGGTGGCGGTTTGGACCCGGATCCTGGTTTTCGGCACCGGCATCGCATCCCTATTGCGATTCGGCAATCCGGTCCGGCAGATTGTCGGGGCGGTTTCCGCGGTCAGGCACTATGCGGATTCTAAAAAGGCCATGGATGCGGCGGATCGCGGGTCCGGGGCCGGCATGGCCCTGCAGCGCTACGACAGCGCCATCGCCCGTGCGTGGCCCGATATCGCCGAGACGCTGATCAAGGCCCGTTTTGCCGCCTCGGTGCGCGAGGCTCGCCATGCGCCGGGTTACGGGGAGGAGATCGGGCAGCGCCTTTCCCTCGTCTGGAACGATGCTTTTGAGGATGAATTGGCCAAGGCCGGCCGCCGGCTGAGCGGCGGGCTGTTGCAGCTGGTCTTCAACCTGCCGGTGCTGGGTGTGTTGGGCTATGCGGGATGGCTGACGGCGGTTAATTTTTTCTCGGGCAGCATTCTTTCGAGCAACTTTTTTCTGCACGCCTTCTGGACGATTGTTCTCGTCCTCTTCCTCAGTTTTTTCCTGCTCCAGGCGGTAATTCGCCTGGCGGCCGGAAAAGAGCGACTGCTGGCGCGCATCTTTTCCCGTGTCCGGGAAGCGGTGGACCAGCAGCACAACCTGTCTGAAAACCCGGTGTGGCAGCAGGCGAATGCCTTACTTAAATTGGGGGATTGGGAATTGAGGGATTGAGGGATATGCCAATTCCAGAATTCCTCAATTCCCAATTCGGAATCTATGGCCCAGCACCCCTCAATCCCCAATTTTATCTTTTCTCCGTATGACGCTTCATCTCCGCCATGAGCTGCCGGGTCCGCTGGCCCGGCCGCCCGTCGGCAATGACGCCGTCATCCACTTGGACGACCGGCACGAGCCCCTTGCTGGTCCCGGTGATGAATACTTCGTCCGCGGTCAGCAGTTCGGTGCGGGAGATGTCGCGCAGGTCAATGGCGAAGAGCCCCTGGGCCAGTTCCAGCACCACCTTGCGGGTCACGCCGGAGAGAATGCCCCTTCCGGGCGTCACCAGCTTGTCACCGACAAAGGCAAAGATGTTGGAGGTGGTGCACTCCATGGCCAGGCCATTGCGGTCGATGTACAGGGCTTCGATACCCCCTTCGGCGGCGGCCTTTTTCAGGGCCAGGCTGGCTGAAATATAGTCAATGCTCTTGGCGCCGGGAATCGGGCGCTCCACCTCCCAGGAGATGATCTTGATCCCCTTGGTGTACCAGTGATCGGGCAGTCGCGGTACCGGTGACACCAGCACCAGCAGGCGCGGGCTGCCCGACGGGGTCATGAAATCCGTGCTGGAACCGCCGGTGACCACGATGCGGATGTTGGCTTCCGGGATATCGTTTTTAGCCAGGGTTTGTTCCACCACTCTGACGATGTCGTCGTGGGACCAGGGCAGGGTGAGCCCGATTTTCTGGGCGGACGTCTCCAGCCGGTCGATGTGGGCATCCAGGAAATAGGGCCTGCCGTCGTAAGTTCTGAGCAGGTCGAATACGCCGATGCCGCGCAGGATAGCCAGGTCGTCCACCGGGATGACCGCCTTTTTCGCCGGTACGAAATTACCGTCAATGTAATAGATTGCCACCTAAACCTCCCCATGGCTGTTTGCAAGAAAACGGGTGCGTGCTTCTCCTGTTACACCATTGGAATAAGGGGCTCAAGGGATAACATCAAAACCCGGACGCGTTCGAATCGAGTGCCGGCGGTTGGAGCATAAGCGGAATCATCCTGGAACGAGTGGAAAAAAGATACGGATGATGGTTTCTTTGGATACCATGCTTATTTTGAAAGTCTATGCGAATCGCGTTATGGCAATGCGCGGATTGTGAACAGAACAGACTGATCAGACGGAAAAAGAGAGCGACGTACCAATGGAATCGGTTGAAATTGTAGAAGCGGACCTGGATTTTGAGGATCACCAACAAGCAGTGGTCGACCTGATCGACGCCTATGCCATGGACCCCATGGGAAACGGCGGAGCCCTTCCGGGCGATGTTAAGAGGACGTTGATACCCGGGCTGAAAGAGCATCCGACGACCTTGATATTTCTGGGAATGATCAATGGCGAAGCCGTCGGCATTGCCGTGTGCTTTATCGGTTTTTCCACCTTTGCCGCCCGGCCGCTGATCAATGTCCACGACCTGGCCGTCCTGCCCGTCCACCGGGGAAACGGCGTCGGCCGGCAGCTTCTTGCCGGCGTAGAGCGCAAGGCACGCGACATGGGCTGCTGCAAGGTGACCCTGGAGGTGCTGGAAAACAACCGCCCGGCAATGAAGATGTATGCAGAGGCGGGTTTTGCCCAGGCCACCTATACCGAGGAAGCCGGAGGAGCCTTGTTTTTTGCGAAACAATTGTAACTCCGGTTTGGGTTCTGGTGGTTGGGACGTTTTGCTTGCAGGTCGTTCCAATTTAAGGAAATCACAATCCCCAAAGGTCAAATCTCAAAGAAATCATAAATTCAAAATCCCAAATGCCAAACCTTCAATAGTTTAATCGATTTGAGATGTGGATATTGTGTTTTGGAATTTATTTGGAATTTGGTGCTTGTTGGTTGTTATTGAGGCAAACTAGAAATTTATTCGCGCCAACAAACCCGACAAGGAACATGAACCCCATGGGCGACTTTCTACCAATTTCCCGAGCGGACATGCAGCAACGGGGATGGGATGACCTGGATGTCATCCTGATCACCGGGGATGCCTACGTGGATCATCCGGCCTACGGGGTGGCCCTGATCGGCCGCGTGCTGGAATCCCACGGATACCGGGTGGGCGTCATCGCCCAGCCGGACTGGCGGACGGTCGCGGATTTCAAGCGCCTGGGGCGGCCCCGGCTCTTTTTCGGCATTACATCGGGCAACGTGGATTCCATGGTTGCCAACTATACGGCCAACAAGCGACCCCGCCAAAAGGACGATTACGCCCCGGGCGGGAAGGCCGGCCTGCGGCCTGACCGTGCGTTGATCGTTTATGCCAACCGCGTGCGCCAGGCCTTCAAGGACATACCCGTGGTGATCGGCGGGATCGAGGCCAGCATGCGCCGGCTGGCCCACTATGACTACTGGGAAAATCGCGTGCGGCGATCCATTCTCTTCGATGCCCGAGCCGACATGCTTGTCTACGGCATGGGCGAAAGCCAGACCGTGGAGATCGCCCGTCGCCTTTCCGATGGGGAGACGGTAGACCACCTCGATCACATTCCCGGTACGGCGGTCATCCGCAAGGCCCCGGAATTTTTAACTGAATTCGTCACCATCCCCGCGTGCGAGGCAGTTGCCGACGATGATGAGCAATTCAACCGGGCCTTTAAGCTGTTTTACAAGGAGCAGAATCCCGTCACCGCCCGGCCGGTGGTTCAGGCCCACGGCGACCGCTTTGCGGTGGTCTATCCGCCGCCCGTGCCTCTTTCCTCCACTGAGTTGGACGCCATCTACGAACTCGACTACAGGCGGGGCTGGCATCCGATATACGATGCCGCCGGTGGTGTCCACGGGTTGGAGACGGTGCGGCACTCCCTGGTCACCCATCGCGGCTGCAGCGGGGAGTGCAACTTCTGTTCCCTCTATTTCCATCAGGGGCGCATGGTTCAGAGCCGCAGCGCCG
>JAQYWF010000062.1 GCA_030145105.1 Desulfosarcina sp. | reverse complement strand
TTTTCGCCGGCCCGGCAGTTCTCCGAAGTCCGCGAAGAACTTAAATAGCGTAAAAAACAATATCATACAGGAGCGAGACCATGACCCCAATGAAAGCCACCACACGCAAGACCTTGACCTATCCGCGTCGCAATGTCGATAAAGGCTATACCGACCAGTATCTGGATGTGGACCTCTCCGCCGGCACGATTGCCACCGGTCCCATCGAGGCGAAAATCAAGAAAACCTTCATCGGCGGTAAAGGCTTCGATCTCTGGCTGTTGTGGGATGCCCTGAAAGGCGACAACAAATGGGACGATCCAGAAAATGCCATCTGCATCTCTTCGGGTCCCATGGGGGGCACGCCTGCCTACCCCGGTTCTGGCAAAAGCATCGTGACCTCCATTTCTCCCCTTACCGGTTCAGTGATCGATTCCAACGTGGGTGGCTATTTCGGTCCTTATCTGAAGTTTTCCGGATTCGATGCCCTTCGGATCACCGGAAAAACCAAAGGGGATACGGTGGTGGTCATCGACGGCATCGAAGAAAAGATCGAAATCCTTCAGATCCCGGGGTTGCCCGACGACGCCTATGCGCTTTCCGATGTGCTGACCGATCACTTCTCCCAAGGCAAGAAAGTTGGTATCTCAGTGATCTCAGCCGGCCCCGGCGCAGCCAATACCCGTATCGGCTGCCTGAACTTTTCCTGGTATGACAATGCCCGCAAGCGGGTACGCTACAAACAGGCGGGGCGCGGGGGCATCGGAACGGTGTTCGCCGACAAGGGCCTCAGGGCCGTGGTGGCCCGCTGGGAGCAGGTTTCCCTTAAAACCAACAATCCCGCCGACCTGGAGGCCCTCAAGACCGTGGCCCGGTGCCACTCCAAAGAAATTGTGGAACTGGATCCCAAGCAGAACGAAATGGCTCGCCTCGGTACCGTCCACCTGGTACCGATCATGAATGATTTTGATCTGCTGCCAACCAATAATTTCCAGTACGGCTCCCATCCGGGGGCGTCGCTTATCGGGCGGGAGGCTTTTGAAAAGCTCTTCGATCCGGGTTATGACGGCTGCTGGAAGGGCTGTACCGTGGCCTGCGCCCACGGCGTCAAGGACTTCGTGCCTTACACCGGTGCCTACAAGGGACGCAAGGTCTTCGTTGACGGGCCCGAATATGAAACCATTGCCGGTTGCGGTTCCAATCTGGGGATTTTCGATCCCTTCACCATTCTGGAGATTAATTTCTACTGCGATGCCTATGGCTTGGATACCATCAGCGTGGGCACGGGCATCGCCTTCGTCATGGAGTGCTTCGAGCGCGGACTGATCAACGCCGACCACACCGGCGGCATGGACCTCTCTTTCGGCAACCGTCTCAACTCGCTGGAACTGATTCACCAGATGGCCTCCGGGGAGGGCTTCGGCGCCCTTGTCGGGCAGGGTATCCGCCGCATGAAAGGCATATTTGCCGAACGTTTCGGTGCCGACCCGGCCATGCTGCAGGATATCGGCATGGAGTCCAAGGGGCTGGAATTTTCGGAATACATGACCAAGGAATCCCTGGCCCAGCAGGGGGGGTACGGGCTGGCGCTCAAAGGTCCCCAGCACGACGAAGCCTGGCTGATCTTTCTGGACATGGTCCACAACTTCATGCCCACGTTCGAGCAAAAGGCCGAGGCCCTGCACTGGTTTCCCATGTTCCGCACCTGGTTCGGCCTGTGCGGCCTATGCAAGCTGCCCTGGAACGATATCGTTCCCGAGGACAACAAGGATACCTTAGAGCCGGCAAAAGTGATGAAACATGTGAACTGGTACGCCGAATACTACACCGCCGTGACCGGCAACAAGGCCGCACCCGAGGACCTGATTACAATGAGCGAAACGGTCTATAATTTTCAGCGCGTCTTTAATCTGAAGATGGGCTACGGGACCCGGGACCACGACACCCTGCCCTACCGTGCCATGGGCCCGGTTACCGTGGAAGAGTACGCATCCCGGCAAGAGCGATACGACTCCGAACTCAAGGAAAAATACAAGGTTGACATTACTGGCAAGGATACGCCGTGGCGGCTGGCTGAGCTCAGAAAACTGCGCGAGGCCCAGTACGAAACCTTAAAGGACGCCGTCTACCAGCGACGCGGATGGACGGCCAATGGCATACCCACTGTCGAAACCGTCAAACGGTTGGGTATCGATTTTCCCGAAGTCATGGTGGTGCTGGCCGAAAATGGCGTGAAATAGATGGTTACCGTAGACGAGCAAGCGCGTGACTGGCAGGAAGGGTTGACCGTGGCCTCGCTGCTCGCGCAACTGGATGACGGCCACATGTATGCCGTGGTGAAACTGGATGGCAAGCTGGTGTCCCGTCCTCATTTCAAGACCACCCCGGTTCCCGACGGTGCCCAGGTAGTGCTCATCCCTATGATCGCCGGCGGGTAACAGACCCTGTTGTGACTGGGCGCATCCGGTCTTCTAAAATGCCGTCAGTGGCTCAACGGGCTGCTGGCGGCATGTCTATTTTGTGGCGAAAACCCGTTAGGAATTTTCCTCGACGTTCTTCCAACCCCATGAAAAACCTTGACTTATCCGAGGAAAAGGTCGTATTTTTCCAATGTCACGGACCAGCCGACCAGGATCGTGCGGGACAAACCCTTCATCGTCGAGGACTATTTTTCAATGTATATCATCGGCTACTTTCTGATGGCAGCGGCCAAGGTCATGGATGTTGTTCTGCTTTTTTTCATGTGGGTGGTCATTGCCCGGGCCATCCTCTCCTGGGTCAACCCGGATCCCTATAATGCCATTGTTCGATTTATCAACAATGTCACCGAACCGGTACTTTACCCTATCCGTTCGAAACTGCCGATTAACTTTGGGGGTATCGATTTCTCTCCCATCATCGTCTTTCTCGTCGTTATTTTCCTGCGAACCTTTGTCGTGAACAGCCTGATGCGAATCGCTGCTTCGCTCATATAAAAATTTCCCAAGACAGGAACCCTGCTATGAAATTAACACCGCTGGACATTCAGCAGCAGCAATTCAAAGTTCGATTCCGTGGATTCGATGTACGCGAGGTGGACCGGTTTTTGGAACAGACCGCCGATGCCTTTAGCGCCATTCAGGATACCACGAAGCGCCAGGAAGAGGAGATTCGGCGGCTAAAGCTCGAAAAACAAGGCTACAAGGAGCGGGAAGAGACGTTCAAGCGCGCCATGCTCAATTCCCAGAAAGTCCTCGAGCAGATGAAAGACAATGCCCGTAAATCGGCGGAGATCATCATTGCCGATGCCGAAGTCAAGGCGGAAAAAATTCTCAACCGGGCCCACAGCCGCCTCTCGCAGCTTCACGAAGACATTGCCGAACTCAAGCGCCAGCGTGTTCAGATCGAGGTTCAGATCCGTTCTATCATCGATGCCCACACCAAACTGCTGGAGATCGGAATAGAGGGAATGGATGTCCTGGACGCGGAAGACACGAAAATTAAAGTGTTGAACAAATAGTTCGGTGGCCCCTAACCGGTGTCGGAAGGTTCTTAACTCCTACCAGAAGCCCAATTTTTCCTAAAGTCGTAACCTTTTGGTGCCGAATAGTTGTTAGGCATTGCACCCAACAACTATCAGGAGATGTCCATGGCCAAGATCGATGCTTTTTTTAAGCTCATGCACGAACAGAATGCTTCCGACCTTCATCTGATTTCCGGCCAACCCCCTGCCTTGCGCATTCATGGTGACATCGAGCGAGTGAAATACAAGGTGCTGGATAACGACGACCTTCGCGCCATGCTTTACGAGATCACTTCCGAAGAAAAGGTCAAGACCTTTGAAGAGACCGGCGACGTGGACTTCGGTTACGAGATTCCCGGCCTGGCGCGCTACCGAGCCAATTATTTCATGCAGAAGAACGGTATCGGAGCCGTGTTTCGAGAAATCCCCAGCACCATCATGACCGCTGAACAGCTTGGCCTGCCCCCGGTGATCTCCAAGCTGGCGTCGCTTCCCAGGGGCCTGGTCATCGTTACGGGACCCACCGGTTCGGGTAAATCCACCACCCTGGCCGCCATTATCGATGTGGCCAACCGAACGCGCAGCGACCACATCATCACCGTCGAGGATCCGATCGAATTCGTTCACAAAAGCCGGAGTTGCCTTGTGAATCATCGGGAGGTGGGGCTGCATACAAAATCCTTTTCCGCGGCCCTTCGCGGCGCACTCCGCGAGGATCCGGACATCATCCTCGTGGGTGAAATGCGGGACCTGGAGACGATTTCCCTGGCCATCGAGGCGAGTGCCACCGGGCATCTGGTTTTCGGCACCCTTCATACCACCAGCGCCCCAAAAACCGTGGATAGAATTGTAGAGGTTTTTCCCGCCCAGGAACAAGCTCAGATCCGTTCGACCTTGGCTGACGGCATCCGGGCTATTATTTCCCAGACGCTGTTCAAGCGCATCGACAAGAAAGGGCGGGTACCGGCCATGGAAATCCTTATCGCCACGCCGGCCGTGCGCAACCTGATCCGAGAATCCAAGTCACATCAACTGCCCTCAATGATGCAAACGGGCAAAAAATACGGCATGCAGCTTCTCGACGACGCCATTATGGACCTTTACAACAAGGGACGGATTACGGCCGAGGACGCCTACACCAAAGCCAACGACAAAGGGCGGTTTCGTCCGCTGCTCAAAGCGCCGCCGACGGATTTCACCGAGGCATAAAGCGATTCTGACCCAGGCACCGATGGCCGCAAATAGAGGGAGAACATGAAAAAGCAGGAAGTCGATCATATCCTGACCCGAATGCTGGATTCCCACAGCAACGTGTCCGACCTGAATCTCACTGTGGGAAAGCCACTTCAGGTGGAAAGCTCCGGTGAACTGGTTCCCGTTGAGATCAAGCCTGACATCAAGGAACTGACCCCCTACCAGACCGAGTCCTTCGCCTTGAACCTGCTCGGCAAGGACCGGCGTCTTACGGAGACCCTGATTCGGAGCGGATCCTGCGATCTTTCCTACTCGCTGCCAGGCAAGGCCCGGTTCCGTGTGAACGTTTTCTCCCAAACGGGTCACTACTCCATCGTTTTGCGGAAACTGGAATCCAAAATCCCCACGATCCGCGACCTGAACCTTCCAGATACATTTTACAAAATTGCCAAAGATCTAAACGGCATTGTTTTCGTCACCGGTGCCACCGGCTCGGGTAAGACCACCTCCCTGGCGGCGATCCTGGAAGAGATCAACGAAGCCCGATCCGTTCACGTGGTGACCCTGGAGGATCCCATCGAATACCAGCACCCCCACAAGAAGGCCACCTTCAACCAGCGGGAACTGGGTTCAGATTACGACACGTTTGCCAATGGCCTGAGGGCGGCCCTGAGACAGGCCCCCAAGGTCATTCTGGTGGGCGAAATGCGTGACCGTGAGACGGTGGAGATCGGCCTGAATGCCGCCGAAACCGGCCACCTGGTGTTGACCACCCTGCACACCGTGGATGCCGGCCAGACCATCAACCGGATCCTGGGCATGTTTCCCAACGAAGAGGAGAAACAGATCCGCATTCGTCTGGCCGATACCGTTCGCTGGATCGTCGGCCAGCGGTTGCTGCCAAAAATCGGAGGGGGGCGGGTGGCCGCTTTCGAAATCCTGGGTACCAACCTGCGGGTCAAAGACGCCATCCTCAACGGTGAGTCCGAAGGCAAGACCTTTTATGAAATCATGGAAGTGGGCCGGCCATTCGGCATGACCACCTTCGACGATCACATCGTCGGGTTATACGAGCAGGGGCTGATTACCCAGGAAACCGCACTGGCCTATGCGTCCCACAAGGGTGTGGCCGGTCGCGGCATTGACAAGGTGAAAAGCGCCCGTGGCGAGTCCACCACGGATATCGACAATCTAGAGATAGACCGCCATTACGATAAAGCCTGATTGCCGCAAGTCTGTCGCCTGCGTGACGGAAAGGATCGGTTAGAAAACCATGGAAATAATCTGTGAAAGCTGTCAGAGCAAATTCAGGATCGGCGATGAAAAGCTGCCCAAGGATAAAACGGCATTCCTTAAATGCCCCAAATGCCAAAATCGGATCAGTGTGCCGCCGTTGGCCAAGGACCCGGATGGTACCGACCAGCTGGAGGTCGACGAAGATTTCTTTTCGTTCGAAGAGGATGAAGGCGACGGCTACGACGCGTCGGATAAGCCTTTTGACTTTGTGGAGGAAGAGGGCAAAACTGCGCTTCTGTGCGAGTCCGACCCCATGATTACCAAGGCCATCACGCCGGTTCTGGATGTTCTCGAATACCATATCACAGAAGTAAAAAACAGCCGTGAAGCCTTAAAAACCATGCGTTACCACAGCTACGACCTTATCGTGGTCAACGAGTATTTCGATGCCAAGAACCCGGACGCCAACGGAGTGTTGATATACCTGGAACGCCTCCATATGTCCGTCCGCCGAAATATCTTCGTGACCCTGATTACTCGCCGCTTTCGAACCATGGACAACATGGCGGCTTTCCAAAAGAGCGTGAACATGATTGTGAATGTGGACAACATCACTGATTTCGATAAGATTCTGAGACGGGGAATGGCCGACTTCGGCATCTTCTATCAGGCCTACAAGGACTGTCTCGCCTAATGTGTAAACCGATTCACCGTTATGGCTTAGCTTTCTTTCGTTAACCTTTTGCTAATGCCAGTGACGCCGTGGATGTTGTCCGGCCTATAAACATCACTGGTTCAACGTTAGCTCGTTTGGCGCTTTTCAGTGAACCCCGAACCCCGAACCCAGAACCCAATGAAACCCACCGGAAGATATACCTGCACGGAATACCGTCAAGAGATGATTTTGCTTGGCTTGAAGCGCCAGCTGGAGGACCCGGTGCTGCCAGACGCCCAACGGGTGCATGTCGCCGAGAAAATTCGTGAACTGGAGCGGCAAATGGGGATGGATTGACCTGTGGCCGCCACCGTTCATCAATTTGACACTCATCTTTTCCTGATCGTTTTAACACCCCCCATCAGCGGATTCCAGGATTTCATCGGCGCCTGGCTGGTGGCCGGGCCGGAATCGGTCTATCTGGTGGACGTGGGTCCGGCGTCGACGGCGGACCCACTTATCGACGCAATTACCGCTCTGGGTGTGGATCGCCTGGATTACATCTGCCTGACTCACATCCATATGGATCATGCCGGCGCCGTTGGGCACCTGGCCAGACAATTTCCAGGCACACCGGTGGTGTGCCACCCCAAAGGCACCCCCCATATTGTAGATCCTGAACGCCTGTGGCAGGGCACGCTGAAGACCCTGGGAGAGACCGGCCGCGCCTATGGCCCGATGCTGCCGGTGGATCCATCGTGGATCGCCACCGAATCCCAACTGGCATCGGCGCCTTTTCAACTGTTGGACACGCCCGGCCATTCACCGCACCACTATGCCATTTCCACCAACGGCTGTTTGTTTGCCGGAGAAGCCGGTGGTGTATGCCTACCATTGCCTTCGGATGACATCTATCTGCGTCCGGCAACCCCACCCCGCTTTTTTTTAGAAACCTCATTGTCGAGCATCGACCGGCTCATGGCAACCCGTTCCGAGACCCTGTGTTACGGGCACTTCGGCATGCGCGAAGACGGCATGAACATGCTGGCTATGCATCGGGAGCAGCTGCTTTTTTGGGAAAAGATGTTGGCCGTCGAAACCGCCGGGCAGGGCATGGATTCAGTTGATTTTGCGAACCGGTGGGTTGACCTGCTTCTGGCTGAAGATCCGCTGCTGAATGGTTTTTCACAACTGGCGCCTGAGGTTCAGGTGAGGGAGCGGGAATTTCTGTGCAACAGCGTCAAGGGTTTTGTCGGTTATCTGGCCAGCCTGAAAGAGAACCCAATTTCTAATTTTGAATGATGAATTTTGAATTAATGGATCCTGTCTATTTCCTTTTAACGATAGAATGCCTTCATTCAAAATTAAAAACTAAGCATTCATAATTGCTCTTCCAGGCTGTCGCTGATGATGCGCAGCCCCTCCAGGGTAAGGGAAGACTCCACCTTTTCGATACTCTCGGCCACATCGGCCATCAGAGGCGCCAGACCGCCCGTGGCCAGCACTATGGGCACGGTATTCATCTGTGCCTTTATGCGGCTCACAATCCCGTCCACCAGACCGGCATATCCGAAAATGATCCCGGATTGAATACACGCGGCGCTATCCTTGCCCACCACGTTGCCCGGCCGCTCAAAAATCTCGACCCGTGGTAGCTTGGATGCTTCACGAAACAAGGCCTCGGATGCGATCATGATGCCCGGGCTGATGGCTCCGCCCAGAAATTCCCCCTTTTGCGAAATCACGTCGAAGGTGGTCGCCGTACCGAAATCGATGATAATGAGGCTTTTGCCGTATTTGCGGTAGGCGGCGACTGCATTGACGATACGGTCCGCTCCCAGCTCAGCGGGGTTATTGATTAAAATGGGCATGCCGCCATAGGAACGGGCATCCACCCATCGAGGTGCATGGCCCAGGTATTTGCGGCAAAATGAGTCCAGAATGGTGACCATAGGGGGCACGACACAGGAGATGATGGTTCGCCGGATGGCGCCGGCATCAATGCCGCCGGTGGTGAACAAGCTGGTGACGATGACGTTGAACTCGTCTTCCGTTGTTTTTCGTTCCGTCCGGATTCGCCAGTTCTTGACCAGCATTTCATCCCGATAGATACCCATGACCGTATTGGTGTTCCCCACATCGATGACAAGCAGCATGATCGCCTCTACCCTATTGGTTGATGGTTACCGAAAAACGTTCCGGACTGACGCTGACCAGTGTGGTTCTGACTGGAAGATTAATAACGGCCTTAAGGGAGTGGCTTCCCGTTGTCAGATTGCTCAGATCCACGGCGACGGCGAAGGCCGGGTTGGCTTCGATCTTTTTGACAATGGCCTCCGGGCCTTTGACCGTCAAGGTGATGGCGTCGGGAAGGATCTCAAAACCTGCGGAGGCCCCTTTGACCGAGACCGGTATGCTTTCCAGCACCCGTGTGATGATACGTTCCTTTATCTCGACGTGTGCCACCACAAAGCGAAGGGGCGGGTCTACCGCAATGGCTTCCGGCAGGTTCAGCGGCACCTCTTTTTTAAAGGATTCCGAAGCATTCTTGAGGTTGATGGATCGGGTTTCGACCGTGTCGATGTCGGCCAGCATGGTCGCCGTTCCTTTGAGAAGGATGCGGTTGGGTTGAATGGAGACGGCCGCCACTGTAAATCCCGGCGCTGGGTGTCCCTCCAGTATCGCAACAACCCGCGTCGACTTTTGGGACAACGGTTCCAGTCTGATGGTCAATGACGGGGTTAACAGGGATTTAAGGGTTACCCCCTTGGGCAGGCCAACATCCACCGGACGCACCGTTAGGGTATGGGTTCCTTCGCCCAGACCGGACAGATCCACCCGGCAGGCGGTCTCCTTAGCATCGATCGTTTGGAGGGTGGACGCGGTGCCTGATACCAACAGCCGAACCGAGTGGCGTGGGGCGTCCATCAAGAGCAATTCATCGGAAAGGTTGTTGAAAGTCAAAGCAATGGCGATTTCCCGCTCCTGTTTTTCGGTCCGGGAAATCAGTGCCACGGTCGCCACACCCAGAAGCAGAAAGAGGATCATCCACCGGATCCAGGCACCGTTTACGCGTTTATCATTTGAAGCGGGAGATGACGTCATGGGGATCACACGGATGTGATGGCGTTGACTACCGCAAGGGTGGCGCGGGTTCGGGCAACATCATGAACCCGGACAATATGGACGCCTTTCATGGCTGCGGCCGCCACGGCTGCCTGGGTTCCCCGGGCCACATCTACAGAAAGTGGATCCATGTCTTTTTCAGAGGGATCTTTCAACAGTTGGCGGATGAACATCTTGCGTGACGGGCCAACCAGCAGCGGGGCGTCAAGCCCGTGAAACCGGTCGAGGTCACGGATGAGTTGAAGGTTGTGGCCGATGGTTTTACCAAACCCGATTCCCGGGTCGAGGATAATGCCGGAACGCTGCACGCCGGCGACCACTGCCTGGTCCATGGCATCGGAAAGAAAGGTCATGATGTCGGTGAGAAGGTCTTCGTAGATCGGTTTCACCTGCATGTTCTTGGGTGTGCCTTTCATGTGCATGAGGATAATCGGCACGCGGCATCGGGCAGTCGTGGCGGCCATCTCCGGATCCGATCGAAGGGCGCTGACGTCGTTGATCATGGTCGCCCCGGCCGCCACGGCCTGCCGGGCAACCGTTGCTTTGGTGGTGTCGATGGAGATGGGGATGGCTACTTGGCCCGCCAGGCCTTCGATTACCGGCAATACACGATCCGTCTCTTCGAATTCGCCCACAGGGTCCGAAAAGGGGCGTGTGGATTCTCCGCCGATGTCCAGGATATCCGCTCCCTCTTCAACCAATTGCTTGGCCTGGGCGATGGCTCGGTCTGGTGAGAAAAAGCGGCCGCCATCCGAAAAAGAGTCGGGGGTGACGTTGACAACGCCCATGATCAGCGTCCGCTGCCCCAGCGCCAGGGTTCGTGAGCCGCAGGTGATTGTGTATGATGGCATCGTACCACTCATTTGCGTTGTCGGGTATCAGCAGTGTGATTTCCCTTGGCACCGTGATGATTCCGGTCGCCATCTGGCGCGCTATGGCTGCTCACTATTTCCGTCCGAATCCGTCTCCTGCGGTGCGTTGTCTTGGGAAGGGGCCCCCTGCGCTGCAGCCGCGTCTTCTGCCGTCCTCGCTTGATTTGCCGCCGGCGCTGACGGGGCAGTGTCATCCTGGGCGTCTTCCTTGTCAGTGGGTTTATCCGGAAGCTGAATGCCCGGCCGCACCTGGCGGATGATCTCATCCAACTCGGCGCCCAGGATGGTCTCTTTTTCCAGCAGTTGCTCGGCCAGTTTGTGCAGTACATCGATGTGCTCGGTCAATACGGATTGGGCACGCTCGTAGGAGCGCATGACCAGGCGGTTGACCTCCGAATCGATCTTCCGGGCGGTCTCTTCCGAGTAGTCGCGGTGCTGGGCGATCTCCCTGCCCAAAAACACCTGTTCTTCATCTTTGGCAAAAGAGAGGGGCCCCAAGGTGTCACTCATGCCCCAGCTGCGGATCATCTGCTGGGCCAGTTCCGTGGCTTTTTTGATGTCGTTGGAGGCACCGGTGCTGATGCGGTTGAAAATGATCTCCTCTGCAACCCGTCCGCCGAAAGCGATAGCCAATTCGGCTTCCAGCTGATCCTTGTATCGAAAGTCACGCTCTTCCGGCAGAAACCAGGTCACGCCTGCGGCCCGCCCCCGGGGGATGATGGTGATCTTGTTGACCACGTCGGTGCCGGGAATGAATCGGGCCACCAGGGCATGACCGCCTTCATGGTATGCCGTGGTCAGCCGGTCTTCTTCCCTGATCACCTTGGACTTTCTTTCGAGACCCATGTAGACCTTGTCCTTGGAATCCTCGAAATCAACCATGTCCAGCCGTTCCTTGTCTCGTTTGGCAGCCAGCAGGGCGGTTTCGTTGACCAGATTCTCCAGGTCCGCACCGGAAAATCCGGGGGTGCCTTTGGCCAGCACCACCGGATCCACGTCTGAAGCGATGGGGGTGCGTTTCATGTGTACCCGCAGAATCTTCTCTCGCCCCTTGATGTCCGGCAGCGACACCACCACCTGACGGTCGAAGCGCCCGGGGCGCAACAGGGCCGGGTCCAGTACATCAGGACGGTTGGTGGCGGAGATGAGAATGACGCCTTCGTTGGACTCGAAGCCGTCCATCTCCACCAGCAGCTGGTTCAGGGTTTGTTCCCGCTCGTCATGGCCGCCGCCCAGCCCTGCGCCGCGGTGGCGTCCCACTGCATCGATTTCGTCAATGAAAATAATGCATGGCGCGTTTTTCTTGCCTTGTACGAAAAGATCCCTCACCCGGGAGGCACCTACGCCGACGAACATTTCAACAAAATCGGAGCCGCTGATGCTAAAGAACGGAACCCCCGCCTCGCCGGCGATGGCCCGGGCCAACAGGGTTTTGCCGGTCCCCGGGGGACCCATGAGCAGAACACCTTTGGGAATGCGCCCGCCCAATCGCGTGAATTTTTTCGGGTCTTTCAGGAAAGCGACGATTTCCTCCAGTTCCTCCTTGGCTTCATCGATACCGGCGACGTCCTCGAAGGTTACTTTTTCCTGTTGGTCGGAAAGCAGGCGGGCTCTGCTTTTTCCGAAAGACATGGCTTTCCCGCCACCACTTTGCATCTGGCGCATGAAAAAGATCCACACGCCGATGAGCACGATCATGGGGAACCAGGAAACCAGAACCGACATGTACCAGGGAGATTCGGTCGGCGGTTTGGCAATGATGGTTACCCCCTTGTCCTTTAACCGCTGAATCAAGGCGGGATCCTGTGGTGCAAAAATTTTAAATTGGCTACGGTTGAGGTCAGTAACACGGAGCTCCTGGCCTTGAATGGTGACTTCCGACACCCGGTCGGCCTCGACCATAGCCAGGAATTCCGAGTAGCTGATGTCGTTTTGCGCGAGCTGCTGCTGATTGAACAGATTGTAGAGCATGACCATCATCAAGGTGATGACCAGCCACAGGGCCAGGTTTTTGTAGAATGGATTCAAAAGCGGTTTCCTCCTCGAAATGTTTCAAGCACGCGAAACAGTCTCCCTATTTTGTTTTAGGATCATATTAACCATCATCGGGTGTCAAGCAAGAAAAATTCAACCCTCAGGACCTGGGTGGTTGCCGTCGTCACTTTAACGTGATCATCAATGCGATGCCCCACCAGCCAGATGATGCGCTGTCTGTCCATCAGGACCGGTGCCATGGCCCGGGCCTGCCGAGGGATTCGGTGATCGATGAAGAATTTTTTCAATTTTTGGGAGCCGCCGGCACCCAGGGGGGTAAACCGGTCACCGGGAATCGCAGGGCGAACCGTCAACGGAAGGGCTATCCGGCCTAAATCGAAATGGGCCTGGTTCCGGTCAACCTCGGTCCAACGTGGCAACGGGTTTGGCTGGCAGGTGGAAAACCGCAGACCGATACCCATGGCCTTGATTTTAACGGTTGCGGGAAAAGGTGTGGAAATTACCGTCGGTGAATCCGACCCTCTTTCAACTGCCGATTCGACACCGCTCCGGCAACAGCTGCCTGCCATTATTAGCGTCAGTCGATCATCAGCTCGACGTGCGCGGATACCGCCGGGCAGATGAAGTTCTTTTACACCGCAGCCGTCCGTTAACAGGCGCAACACGGATTGGACGTGAGCGAAGGTGATCCGTCTCAGGGTGCCTGTGAGATCCGCCAAGGCTTTTCGAACCAGGCGGCGGGCCAGGGCCGGGTGCGTCTGACTGAAAGCTTCAGCAGAGAGCACGATGGTTCCCTTGACACGCGTAAGCAGGGCTTTTTTGTACTCGGCATCCGTTATCCCCTCAATCCAATCTTCCTCCGTTCTCATCACATCGGCCAATTGATTGAGGTTCGCTTCAATGCGCGGGTTGTAATCGGATGCCATAAGCGGCAGCAAATGATGCCGGATGCGGTTGCGCACAAACCGGAGATCGTTGTTTGATGCATCCAGGACACAGGCGATGCCCGCTTGTGCAACGAAATTTTCAATCTGTGAGCGACTGGTATTGATCAGGGGACGGATGATGCATGCTTGTCGCACCGGGTTGATGCCCGAAAGCCCGCGCGGACCGGCCCCACGCAACAGGGCCATGAGCATCTGTTCGGCGTTGTCATTCGATTGGTGGCCAAGCGCCAGCTTATTGTAGCCGGCATTGGACATGGTCTTTCTAAAAAACGCATAGCGAATCCGACGGGCGGCCTCTTCCAGGGAGAGCCCCAGTTTTTCTTTTACCTTTAATACTCGTGAGCGGGTGATATGGAAGGGATAATGCAATGCCTCGGCTGCTTGACGCACCACTTCGGCATCCCTGTCCGCCGATGCCCCCCGCAGGCAATGGTTCAGATGGGCTACACCCAGCCGGATTTTCAAATCGGGTGCCAGCCGGCTCAGCAGATGGAGCAGTGCCATAGAATCCGGTCCGCCGGAAACCCCCACCAGCACCCGATCTCCCGGAGCCGTCATATGATGGGCGGCCAGCGTCTGTTCAACCGTAGCCAAAAGGGCCTTCGTCTCAGATGGTGTTGAGAATGGTGGCATGGATCAGTTCGGCGTTTTTCCGATTCCAGTAGCCGACATAACCACTTTTGACAGCCATTTGGTCATATCGTAGCGCACTGTCCAGACGGATACCGTCACCGGGGAACCGTCGCTCTGGCGTGTCTTGATGGCGGTTTCACTGCCCTACTGGGTTTTCTCATCGATGGTGACCTTCAGGTACTCCAGGCTCTGGATGGTTGCGTTTTCTGTGTGGGCAACGTCCTTGGCTCAGGAGCGGATCAATTCTCCCTTGAACCAGGTGTACACACCGGCTCTATCTCCGGCACCAACAACGATGGCCGTGCAGCCTGCCGTAGAAAGCAGAGATACCAGTAACGTGATCGCAGCAACGGTTCGTGCCAATTCGCTTCCTCCACATTTGTGGGGGGAATTCTCAACAAGCTGCAGCCCTTGATTTATTGCATGGCCAAAGGGAAGTCAATACCGCAGGCTCCACAAGGCGATCGATGGCACTGGGTTTCCCGGACCATCAATTGAAACAAGAAGTGCACTTATCTCTTGATAAAGGGGTAGGGATCATACTATAGGGGCACCGGTTGTGCTAGGCGGGGAGCCAGCGGTGCCCTATACCCGAAATCCGCTTCATGCGGGGCTGAATCCCCCCCTTAGGGTTAATCCCGAGAAAATCAGGTCATTTTGGCCGGCCGCCGCGCAACAGACAGTCTCGAACCTCGTCAGGTCCGGAAGGAAGCAGCGATAAGGGATGCGGTCTGTGTCGTGGATCGATCCCGGTCATGCTTTGGCCCAGATTTTTCGGATCAGCTCGACGGGGGGTGCACAACCATCTCACCCCAGCTTTCTCGGTTCAACCTATCAGATTTACAATCAATTATTATTAGTTAGAGAACACTGGCATTGTCCTTGACAAGCTATCATCTGGTCTTATTTTTTATCAACTTTTCGGACCCGGCCGTTGTCAACAGCTTAATTTTCAAGCATTTCGGACGGACCGGGATCCCCCCGGCCGTGAAGATGAGAAAATCTAGCGAAACCAGGAGATACAGGAGCTGATGGCACAAAAGAAAAAAATTGTGATTGAGGACGACAACGACAATACACCCCAAGACGCCCCACCAACACTTTCGGACCCGAACGGTGTAACTGATGAACCTGTGGCAGCCGACGATCCGCTGAAGGATCTTGAGGCAAAACTATCCGCAGCGCAGGCTGAAGCCATTGAAAACCGTGACCGCCTGCTCCGGATGGCTGCCGAACTCGACAACTATAAAAAGCGGGCTGCCCGAGACCTGGACGATATTAAAAAATTCGCTACCGAAAACTTGATTCGGCAGTTACTTACCGTTGTGGACAACCTGGAGCGGGCCATTGCCTCGGCTGCTTCTGAAAATGAAAGTGATCAGCGTCTGGTTGACGGTGTTGCCCTGACACTGGCAGAGATCATGAAAATTCTGGAAAAACATTACGTCAGCCCGATTCAGGCATTGGGAGAGCCTTTTGATCCGGCCTTTCACCAGGCCATGTGCCAGGAAGAGAGCATCGATCAGCCGCCAAACACGGTGGTGCAGGAATTTCAAAAAGGATATCTGATTCATGAGCGGCTGCTTCGCCCCGCTATGGTGGTGGTCTCAAAGGCAGCCCAAAACGGGCAGGCAAACGAAAATACGGTTAACACAAGCGCTTAAATAAATACTATTTCAAGGATCGTCGAAGGTAAGGAGGAACATCAGATGGGCAAGATTATCGGAATTGATCTCGGGACCACCAACTCCTGTGTAGCCATTATGGAAGGCGGCGACGCCAAAGTGATCACCAACCCGGAAGGTGGCCGCACCACACCCTCAATTGTGGCCGTCAGCGAAAGCGGAGAGCGGACGGTGGGACAGATCGCCAAGCGGCAGGCCATCACCAATCCGGAGAACACGGTTTTTGCGGTCAAGCGGCTTATTGGCAGAAAGTATTCATCTACCGAGGTTCAAAATGACATCAAAATTCTCCCTTACCACGTCAAACAAGCCGAAAATGGTGATGTTCGCATCGATTTAAGGGGCAAACTCCACAGCCCGGCAGAAATTTCATCGTTCATCCTGGCACACATCAAGAAATATGCCGAAGACTACCTGGGGGAACCGCTGACGGATGCGGTGATCACCGTACCGGCCTACTTTAACGACAGCCAGCGCCAGTCCACCAAAGATGCCGGAAAGATTGCCGGCCTCAATGTGCTGCGCATTATCAACGAGCCCACAGCCGCCTCACTGGCCTATGGCCTGGACAAGCGCAAGGAAGAAAAGATTGCCGTATTCGACCTGGGTGGCGGCACCTTCGACATTTCCATCCTGGAGATCGGTGAAGGGGTTTTTGAAGTCAAGGCCACCAACGGTGACACCCACCTGGGCGGCGAGGACTTCGATCTGCGGCTCATCGATTTTTTGGCAGACGAGTTCAAGAAAGACCAGGGCATCGACCTGAGAAATGACAAAATGGCCCTTCAACGGCTCAAAGAGGCGGCGGAAAAGGCCAAGATGGAACTCTCCTCCTCCATGGAGACCGATGTGAATCTGCCATTCATTACCGCCGACGCCAGTGGGCCCAAACACCTGAATGTCAAGATCACCCGAGCCAAGCTGGAAGGCCTGGTTGCCGACCTGCTGGACAAGCTGGAGCCGCCATGCCGGACCGCGCTGAAAGACGCCGGCCTGTCCACCGGGGAGATCGACGAAGTCATCCTGGTGGGTGGCATGACGCGTATGCCGGCGGTCCATGAGCGGGTGAAGCGAATTTTCGGAAAAGAACCCCATAAGGGCGTGAACCCTGACGAAGTGGTGGCGCTGGGTGCGGCCATTCAGGGTGGTGTGCTCAAGGGTGATGTCAAGGATGTGCTTCTGCTGGACGTCACACCGCTATCCCTGGGAATCGAAACCCTGGGGGGTATCATGACGCGGCTCATCGAGAAAAATACCACTATCCCGACCCGCAAGAGCCAGGTCTTCTCCACGGCGGCGGACAACCAACCGGCGGTCTCCATCCATGTGCTCCAGGGCGAACGCGAGATGGCCACCACCAACAAGACCCTGGGACGTTTTGAACTGGTAGGCATTCCACCCGCCCCCCGCGGGGTTCCCCAGATCGAGGTGACGTTTGACATCGATGCCAACGGCATTGTCAATGTTTCCGCCAAGGACATGGCCACGGGCAAAGAGCAGTCCATTCAGATTACGGCCTCCAGCGGTCTTTCCAAAGAGGATATCGACAAGCTGATTAAAGATGCCGAGTTGCATGCGGATGAGGACAAGAAGAAAAAGGAGTTGGTTGAGGCCAGAAACCACGCCGACACGCTTATATACTCGACTGAAAAATCCTTGAAGGATCTTGGGGAGAAGGTGGATGCCGAGACCCGCGACAAAATCGAAACCGCCTCGACAGCCCTGAAGAAGGCCATGGAAGGCGACGATAGCAAGGAGATTCAGCGGCTGAGTGAAGAGCTGACCCAGGCATCTCACAAGGTGGCCGAAGCCATGTACAAGCAGGCCTCCGAAGCGGGGGCTGGCGGTGCGGATGGTCCAGGGCCCGATGCCGGTGCGGATGCCGGGGATGCGGGTGCAGATGACGATGTGGTGGATGCCGATTTCGAAGAGGTGAAAGACAAAAAGTAGACCTGTCCACCTTGGGGAGAGGCGATGCCTTGCCCTCGAAATTGAAAAAACCCGCGCCTATAACAGGTTGCGGGTTTTTTTGTTGCGAAGCAGCGGGTCAAATACCCCGTCGCTTGCGATGCTGACATTTGGTAGTTTCCGTTTTCTGTCTTAAATGTCATGTATCATGGTACTAAATACAATCGACAATCCCTGCTGATATGACAACTCATTTGGCGCAAGTAGGCTATCTAAAAATTAATTGAATGAAACATCCGGAACCAGATCCACCACCTTTCGTACTCACCTTGTCGTTGTCACCACAGGCATAGCGGACTTCATTGGAATCACCACTCATATTGTCACCGATGAAAGCTCTCACAATAAAAAAGTAGATCTTGTTTTCACTTAACCCGTCGATAGTACATTGAGTAAATGTGCTATCACCCTGCCACCATGGGTTATCGTCGTCGAAGTATTGCCCCGCTTCACGGCCATACAATTGATAGCCTTCGGGGGTCGAATTGTTCGCATCCCATCGAAAGGTCACGTCACAATCTGCATGGACAGTCAGAGGAATTCCGTTCAATAACAATAGTATAAGGGTTAAAATCGTTTTTGGGCCGTAAAAAGCGGAACCGTATCGTCTTGCTGTTACTACTGGGGGACAATTTGCAGGCATTTTAATTTCATCCGTAATGCGTCTCCCCTTTGTCGGGGAAATTCTGGGCTGGTAGCCCTGCTATTATGCGGGTCAGTAAAAGCGGTAATTAGCTTTTTATCTACCGCTACTGTCAGGCAGGTTGCCGCTCACTATCACCAACGGTTTTTGGTGGAGCCAACAACATCAACTCTCATTTTGGCTACGATATTTCATCTGAAACCGTCGATGCCCATGTGGTAACGTCGAAGCATCAATACGAATTGACAGAACAGTCAGCCGCTGGTTTCAGATGCAAGTTGTTGCGATTTCTGCAAAACCCTTAGAATGGCGGGAAATATGAAAAAATCTAAAATACAAAATCTGGAAGAAAGAGCTGCAGATTATGAAGGTTATCTAAATAGTACACTTGTGGATTGGATCTTCAGATTCCCTTATTGTCAAATATGTGCAAGGGAACTGAAAAAAAGGTTGTTGTTTAAAGGGAATGCTAAAGGTGTGTCAGTTCACAAAGCTTGGGTAAGGACAAAAAAAATTGGCAGTTTTCTACGGAAGAAGAAGATCGAATACATACCTTTCAAATTCACGAACGAAAGATATGGTCAGTTATTCAAAGAAGCAAATAAAGAAATGCTCCTCGAAGAAGTACTCGCAATATTGGAATAATTATTTTGTAAAAATGGAAGAAAAATTGTGCGCGCGCTACAT
>JAQYWF010000407.1 GCA_030145105.1 Desulfosarcina sp. | reverse complement strand
GGGGTGAGCATCAACATCATCTCCATGTTCGCTTTCATCATCACCCTGGGCATTGTCGTCGACGATGCCATCGTGGCCGGTGAAAACATGTTCCATCATCGCCAGAAAGGTGCTTCGTGGTTCAAGGCGGCGGTGGACGGAACGCGCGAAATTGCCACACCGGTGACGTTCAGCGTGCTGACCAACATAGTGGCCTTTGCCCCCTTGCTCTTCGTTTCAGGGTTCATGGGCAAGGTGTTCAAACAGATCCCGGTGGTGGTGATTGCCGTTTTTGCCATCTCGCTGATTGAAAGCCTGCTTATCCTGCCGGCCCACATTGGCCACCAGCGCCGCAGCGCCCCCACCAGCGGTCTTTTCGGATGGCTGTTCAGGCAGCAGCGCCGTTTTAGCGACTGGTTTTCCCGCATGGTGCGTACCCGCTATGGTCCCTTTTTGGATATCGTCTTGAAAAACCGCTACATCGCCGTGAGCCTGGCCGTTGCCCTGCTGCTGGTGACCATCAGCTTCGTCAGGAGCGGCCGCATGGGGTTCGAATTGTTTCCCAAGGTGGAGTCGGACTATGCCGTGGTCAGCGCTGTACTGCCATACGGCACGGCTGTTCAGCGGACGTCGGCGGTGCAACAAAAACTGGTCGAAGCGGCCCAAAGGGTAGTTGCTGAAAATGGCGGGGAAAAACTGGTTGAGGGCATTTTTGCCAGAATCGATGGCAACGAGACCAGCGTGCGGGTCTATCTCACCCCGCCGGATGTTCGTCCCGTCTCTACCGCCGAACTGACCGCCCAGTGGCGGGCGCGTGTGGGGTCGATTACCGGTCTTGAATCCTTGAAGTTCGAATCGGATGCTGGTGGACCGGGCCGTGGTGCCTCTATTTCCGTGGAGTTGAGTCATCGCAATGTCGACATACTGGCCCAAGCAAGTTCGGAAGTAGCCCAGGCGCTGGGCTACTTCCCCAATGCGACGGACATCGACGACGGGTACTCGCCCGGAAAGCGGCAGATCGATTTCACCATACGTCCCGAGGCTCGCAGTCTGGGGCTGCGCGCCCAGGATGTGGCCCGGCAGGTGCGCCATGCCTATTACGGTGCCGAAGCCCTGCGCCAACAGCGGGGCCGCAATGAGGTGCGGGTGATGGTGCGTTTGCCTAAAAGTGAGCGCATTTCCGAAGAGCAGTTGGCGCAGATGATTCTGCGAACACCGACCGGTACGGAAATTCCGCTGATGGAGGCAGTGAGCATTGAGCGGGGACGGGCCTACACGACCATCAATCGGCGCAATGGTCGTCGGGTGGTTACCGTTACCGCTGATGCGCGGCCGCGCAGCAAGGCCGGCCAGGTGATTCAATCGCTTACCGAGGAAACCCTGCCCGCACTTCAGACGCAATATCCCGGGCTGACATACAGCTTCGAGGGCCGGCAGGCAGATCGCCGGGAGAGCATGCAGAGTCTGGTCAAGGGCTTGATGGTTTCGATGCTGGTTATCTATGGCATGTTGTCCATTCCCTTCAACAGCTTCATTCAGCCCCTGATTATCATGGTGGTGATTCCCTTCGGCATCGTCGGGGCGGTGATCGGCCACCTGGTCATGGGTTACAGCCTCAGCCTGATGAGCATGTTTGGTGTTGTCGCCCTCTCGGGCGTGGTGATCAACGACTCGCTGGTGCTGATCGATTTCGCCAACCGGCAGCGGATTCAGAAGCTGGATCGCCATGATGCCATTCATATTTCGGCCATCAACCGCTTCCGCCCCATTATGCTGACCACCCTCACGACCTTCGGCGGACTGACCCCCATGATCTTCGAGACTTCCCGGCAAGCCCGTTTTCTGATTCCCATGGCGGTCTCCCTGGGCTTCGGGATTTTATTCGCTACCTTGATCACGCTGTTTTTGGTGCCATGCCTCTATTTGATCGTAGAAGACGGCCGGCAGGTGTTGCGGCTGTTCAGATCGGCCGGGGTCAGAGCCGGATAAGTGGTTGTGGCGGGGGGGCGATGAAGCCAACAAAGCCTTGACATGACGGGTGATGGGTGTAATCGGGCAAGGTATTGCCAACTCTTTATACAGGTGACAAATGCGTAACCAGAACACCCATCCATGCCATCGTTGCGGCACCTGTTGTGAAAAGGGCGGGCCATCCCTGCACCGGGAGGACCGGCCCATGATTGATGACGGCCGCATTCCGGCACGATGCCTGTTTACCATTCGGCGGGGTGAACTGGTCCGTGACAACGTCAAAGGCGTCCTGGTTCCGTTGTCCCAAGAGATCATCAAAATCAAGGGGTGCGCCGACAGATGGACGTGCCTGTTTTATGATCGAGTGACCCGAGGGTGCAAAATCTATGACCATCGTCCGCTGGAATGTCGGGCCTTAAGCTGCCAGGATACCCGGCGGATCGAAGGGCTTTACCAAAACACCCGGTTGACGCGGCAGGATTTGTTGTCGGGGATGAATGGCCTCTGGGAACTGATCGAAGACCATGAACAGCACTGTAGCTATGCAGGACTTCGCGCACGAGTGGAAGCAGGGAGGCACGAGGGGCGGTTGATACAGGAAAAAACGATCCTGGAAATTCTCAGATTTGATGCTCATGTCCGTCAGCTGGCAGTGGAAAAAGGGGGGCTGGATAATCGGATGCTCGACTTTATGTTCGGGCGCCCGCTTGCCGATACCATCAAGATGTTTGACCTTAAACTGGTTGGCTCGAACAGGAGGGATAGATGAACACGAGGCACCTTTTTACCCTGATCATTGCCCTGATGCTGGTACCTGTCTTTTTCACCGGGGCCCTGGCTCAAGAGATCACCGTTTCCCAGGCCGTGGTCTGTCAGGAGATCGTGGACCGGATGCCTGTGGGGTTCGGAGACGTGATCCCTGTCGGGACTGAGCGGGTCTTTTGCTTTACCCGGATCGACGGAGCCCAAGGGGAGACCGAGATCACTCACAATTGGTATTACAAGGGTGCCCTGAAGGCGTCTGTGGTGCTGCCGGTGCGCACCAGTGAATGGCGGACCTGGAGTTCAAAAACACTGCTTCCGGAATGGACGGGTGATTGGATGGTGGAAGTACTTTCCAAAGACGGTACACCGTTGGAGAGTCTTATTTTTTTCATTCAGTAGCTCCAGCTTTTTCCTTACGGTGCTGCGCAGCCCTGCCAAAGGTTCAACCCGTCCTCATTCGTCAAGGTCGGTTATCGTCGGTGTTTGGCTGTAAATCCCTGGGCGCCGGTTGGGTAAGAAGTACCGCATCCGATGGCTGCGGACATGGCGGAGTTGATCGGCCGTTAAATCGGCCACCAACATTCCTGAGTCGCCTGACAGGCGGGTCTCGATGATCTCGCCGGACGGGGAAAAGGCCACGGCATTGCCTGGGAATACCAGGCCGTTTTCGTTGTTTCCGATCTGGTTGCAGGCAACCACAAAGAGACCGTTGTCAAAAGCCCGGGCGGGCAGGTGACGCATCCACGACTGATGCTTGTCCATCGCCTGGCCACGCGGTGAGGCATGGGGCATGAAGATCATGTCGGCATCGGTTTCTGCCATGCGTGTGGAAAGCTCGGGGAAGTGGGCATCGTAGCACAGCTGAATGCCGAAACGAACCCCTGACCAGTGGAATACCGGCAGGGTCTCACCGGGGCTGAATTGATCTGCTTCCGGCGGGGCCAGGTGGAGTTTCCTGTAGACACCGGCCCGGCCCTGTGGGGTGATCGCCATGTGGCTGGCAAATATCCGTCCATCTTGGGCTTTTTCAGCAAACCCCACAAGCAGAGCGACCTGCTGATCAACGGATAGACGAACCAGACCATCGATCTCCGGTCCATGGGTAGAAATGGCGTGGTCGGTGATTTCTTCCCGGTTGCTGTAACCGGTGAGATTGAGTTCGGGGAAACAGATCAGGGAGGCTCCCTTTTTTTTGGCTCGCGAGGTCCAGTATCGGGTCCGCTCCAGATTGTGTTTGACCTGACCCACCGGACATCGGCAGACCACTGCCGCGATGCGGATATCTTTCATTATGCCCGAAGCAGCCGGACGTCCAACTTGCGGGTCCGGGGCCCGTCAAACTCACAAAAAAAGATGCCCTGCCAGGTACCCAGCACCAGGCGGCCATTTTCGATGGCTATGGTTTCCGATGATCCGATGATTGAGGTCTTCAGGTGGGCGGGGGAGTTGCCCTCCATGTGGCGGTAGGCTTCTTTCCACGGTACAATTTTGTTGAGCACCATCAGGATGTCCCGTGCCACGGCCGGATCGGCACTTTCGTTGAT
>JAQYWF010000424.1 GCA_030145105.1 Desulfosarcina sp. | reverse complement strand
GATCAGGCTGGTATTGGAAGTCATTGCCGCCTGGATGCGCTGCTGATATTTTCCCTCGCCAAGCTGCACCAGATTGTAGTCATCTAGCCGAAGCACGGTGATGCCGTGAAGCTCCGCTTCCCTGACGATGGATGCGGTGGAGGGGCCCAGGTAGTGATCGTCCCGGATATCTTTTAGCTCGTATATGGTACTTTCGAGGTCATACGCCTCTCCGCTCAACAGGCTGTTTACGATCTCAACCGCTTCCATTCCGGCGTAGATGCCAGCCTCCTCCACCCAGTAGCTGAAAATCACGTTGAATGTTCGCGGCGCATCGGCATCGATGGTTTTGCCGAAGCCCACATCCATGTAAGCGATATACTGGAGTTCCAAGGCAATGTGCTCGATCACATGGCCCAACAGCGTCCCTTCCCGCATGCGCGTGATCAGGCCGCCTTTGACCCCCTCGGAGCAGCGATGATCTTCGAGGCTGGGAATCATTTCAAGCAGCTTGTCAACAAATCCTTCCAGATTGCTGGTGGGAACTTCATCATACTCACCCAAATCGATGGTCATTACAATTACGGGACGGTAGCTGTAAATATTGGCGCCCCGCATTGTTTTTTTCTCTAAAATTTTAATCATCATGTTCTCCCAGTCGTCCAATATTGAAAGGGTGTGCATCCATAGAATCTAACAAATGCGATATTCATCGAATGATTGGTTCTCTGTGTCAAGAAAAAAGCCCTCAAATAACACCTTTTAATACCACAAGAAATAGTGTAGCTTTCCAATTTTCGTGGACGGGGGTTAAGAAAGATTACGCCGCAACTGAAATCGATAGGAACTTTTACTTACTATTGAAGCAAATGATTTTATCAGATGAACGCATGCTGAGAAACAAGGAACATTCGATTTCATTTACTTCAGATGGCCTGCAACTGTCCGGCGTACTCCATCTGCCAGACCACGAACCGTTGGCTGTGGTCATCGGATGCCACGGCCTCATGGCCGACAAGAAGTCCCCCAAACAAATTGAATTGGCCCGAGGCTGCACGGCCATCGGCATGGCCTATTTTCGGTTCGACCATCGGGGGTGTGGCGACAGTGAAGGAATTTTCGAAAACGTCACCACCTTGGAAAACCGCACGTCTGATCTGATGGCCGCCGTTGATGCGGTCAGCCACGCGCTGGAGAAAAACATGCCAATCGGCCTGTTTGGAAGCAGTTTAGGAGGAACCGTATGTCTCACGGCGGCACACCACATATCGCCATTTTCCATGGTTACTCTGGCCGCCCCGGTTCAAAGCCGATCCATTCAACTTCCTGATGATTCTCCGGGATCTTTGAAAAAGGAGTTGGCTGAGAATCGGCTGATATTCAATGTCAGCGCTGCCATCGGGTCTCTGCATCATATCCTGATCGTCCACGGCAGCAACGATGAGACGGTTGATATTGAAAACGCCCACAGGATTTACCGCCTTGCACGAGATCCGAAAGCACAGCTAATCCTGAAAGACGGCGATCATCGGATCAGCAGCAAAGCCCACCAGGAGCGCTTCCTGAGAAAGACCGTGCAGTGGTTTTCAGATTGCTACCATGATCAATTCGATGCTGCTCCAACCAAGGGCATTTAAAACCAGGTCAAATTCCATTTCTTGGGCGAAGCCCACTGAACCTTTTGCTCTCTCTGCGACTCTGCGAGATACATCTTTTTTCCTCTCGCCCGCTTCGCTCGAGAACACAGTAGCGCTGAGTTTTCCGGACACGGATACACGCGGATGAACGCGGATAGGGCAAGGCTTTATCTGGCCTACGGCCACTGATTTAAATGTTTTTGATCCGTGTTCATCCGTGCAAATCCGTGTCCTAATTTCGATGTTCGATGTTTTTAAATAAGGGTTCGAGGATTCGAGGGGTCAAGTGGAACACAACCCAACACAATCAAACAAATCAAACGTTAACCCGTGAAATTTCTGACAGGAACGAGCGCAGCGGATTTCCCCAGGCTAACCGAACGAATTAAACGGTCTTTCCTCGCCTATAGCCCATAGCCCATAGTCTACAGCCTGTTATTATCCTCTCCGCGCCAAGCCGCTGTTCCATCGCCGGGCCGCCGAAAAAACGTGAGGCATTGCCCTTGCGAACAATGCCTCACAAAATTTATAGCGATTTGGATAACTGCTTACTTTCGACTAATCACGCTGTGAATCAGTTCCTTCTGATAGGCGGTCAGGTTTTTGGTAAATTTGACACCGATACCATCTTGTTCCGTTCTGACGATACTCCCGGAGATCTTGAATGTTTTTTGCACGGAAGGAAGGCTAAAGATCAGCGAAATCACTTGCCCGGCACGAAATGGCGACAAGGTCTCGATGAACACCCCGCCTTTGCTCAGGTTGTTGATAAAGTCCTGATAAACCCTATCATTCGTCGAGTAATCCACCGGCAGGAAACAGGGTATTCTGGAATCTTCACGATAATCCAGCCGCTCCCACTCCTTGAGCAGTTGGTCCAGCATTTGCTTCCGCTGTGGCGTCAACCTCGAAACGCCCCGAACCAGGCGTTCGGTCAATTTGTCTTCATCGTCCAGTATATCCGTTTTTTCCATCATCAATCGCCTTTAAATGGTTTAGCAGATATAAGGCATGCGGGTTCAGAAAAAATATCCGGCGCTGGTAGAACTTATCAAAACCAAGTTGAGTGAATGCGTTTTCGTGTTTGTCCATAAATGGTAGATTCCGGCATGTAATCATTCACCGGATCAGCGTTTATCGTAAACGGTTACTTCGGCCGAGGTCCTCGATGCCCCCTAAACCCTGACCCCTTGAACCCTGAACCCTGAACCCTGAACGCTGAACGCTGAACCCTGAACGGCAATAAATCAACTGCTCGGCGAGATGATCTCGATCAAGACTTTGCGCCGCGCCCCATCATAAGGGACCGTGGTGCCGGCGGGACCTTCAGCATCAGGCCCGATCGCCATCGTTGTGATGGATTCAGCATTGACCCCTTTGCCAACCAGATAGGTCTTGACCATATCCGCCCGGAATTCAGATAGCTTTAAATTGTAAGCCCGCAGACCGGATTTGTCGGTATAGCCTCTTAAAATGACAATGGCCTCCGGATTTTGTAGACAGAACCTGGAAATCACGCCAAGGGTGTCGTAGGCCGCACCCTCCAGATTACTGGAGTTCAATTCAAAAAAAACTTCAGGATACCGGCCATACGTTTTACGTATGAAATCCAGCGAGATTCGGTCTTCAGCTGCCGCTTGATCCGTCGACGCCTTCGTTTCCAGCGCCTGCGTTTCGTCGGTCACGCCTTGTCCACCCGCGGGTTCGTTGGCCACCGGGGAAACCACGGGCGCTGCGGAGAGTTGATCGTCGGTCACCCCAGGCGCTGTTTCTTCATTGGCGGCAGGGCGCTGTTTCGCGCCATCGAGGGTGCCCTTTTCTCCGGGTTGCCGCTCCTGGGCATTGCCTGATGACTCGGGCGCCGCTGTTACTGCCTGGGTCGTTTCTTCAACAGATCTCTTGCTCATCGTGTTGTTGGTTGTATCTGATGATTTGCTCATCGTGTTGTTGGTTGCGTCTAATGACTGCCGGTTAAAGATAAACGTGACCACTAAACCGATCCATATAATCAGAACGACAACCAGGGCGACGCCCAGGGGCGTTTTCAATTGCAGATTGGGCGGCCAAGCAACCAGCGGGGGTTTTGGTTGGGGTTCATCCGCTTTCTCTTCAGTTCGGGCTTCCGGGGTTGCGTCACTTTCTTCTATCGATTTTCCAGGGTCGATTTTCAGCTCACCGGCACATTCAGCCACGATTTTTTCATCGACATGTCTCTTCTCTTTGACAAAACCGGTCAACAGTGCCTGGTCGCAGATGATATTGATC
>JAQYWF010000285.1 GCA_030145105.1 Desulfosarcina sp. | reverse complement strand
GAAGAAGGGGCCAGACTCAAGGCTGAGCACGGTGCAGAAAAGGTGTTTGATTTCAGCCTGGGCAATCCCGTCCTTCCGCCGCCGGAAAAATTCAATGAGATTCTCAGGGACACGGTAGATTCATGCGGGCTGGGCGACCACTGCTACATGCCCCAGGCCGGCTATCCCCAGGTGTGCGTCTCCATTGCCGATTACCTGACCAAGGAGCAGGGCGTTGCCATCAGCTGCGATGAAATCATCATGACCTGCGGGGCTGCCGGTGCACTCAACGTCATCTTCAAGGCCCTGCTGGATCCGGGAGATGAAGTGTTGACACCCTCGCCGTGCTTTGTGGAATATCGGTTTTATGCGGACAATCATGGCGGCGTACTGAAAATGGTGGGCACCCGGCCGGACTTTACCCTCGATCTCGAAGCACTGGGTGACGCCATGACCGAAAAAACCAAAGTAGTACTGATCAATTCCCCCAACAACCCCACCGGTCAGATATACAGCAAGTCTAGTTTGGATGCGTTGGGGAAACTGCTGGCTGAAAAGAGCCGTGATTATGGTCACATCATCTACCTGGTCTCCGATGAGCCCTACCGCAAGATCGTCTTCGACGATGCACAGGTGCCATCGATTTTCCAAAGTTATAACGAAAGCGTCATTGCCACCTCCTATTCCAAGGACATCTCCATTCCCGGTGAACGCATCGGCTTTGCCGCGGTGAATCCTGCCGCCACCCATAAAAAAGAGTTGATGGCCGGCATGGCGCTGACCAACCGGATTCTGGGTTTCGTCAATGCGCCGGCCCTGATGCAGCGGGTGATTTCCTGCATGCAGGGGATGAGTGTGGACATCGGCGAATACAAACGCAAAAGAGACCTGCTCTGCGACGGCCTTGCCGATGCCGGCTATGATTTCACCAGACCGCCGGGGGCGTTTTACCTGTTTCCACGAACGCCCGTTGCCGATGACGTGGCTTTTGTCAGAGATCTGCAGCAGGAGTTGATTCTGGTGGTTCCGGGCAGCGGTTTTGCGGGTCCGGGACATTTTCGCATTGCCTTTTGCGTTGATGATCAGACCATCGTCAATGCCTTGCCGGGGTTTAGGCGAGTCATGCAAAAATATTTATAGTATCCTTTAAGAAAAGGCATCTTGCGGCCCAGGCCTGCGTTCTCACGTTTCCGCAATCCTCGACGTAGCGCTGCTACGCCTGCGGTTGTGAAAACGCTGCGGCCTTGCCCTGAACCATAAGCTACCCTTTCTGAAAGGACACGGATAGATAACGGGTGAACTCCTGTTATGGCAACGCCAATAAAAAAGAGGAGCAATTGATGAAAATTTTAAAGATCGATCATTTAGGTATTGCGGTGAACAGTATCGACGACGGCAAGGCCTTCTGGTCAGATGTTCTGGGACTGGATTTCGAAGGCGCGGAAACCGTTTCCGAACAAAAGGTCACCACGGCCTTTTTCCCCGTGGGTGAAAGTGAAGTGGAGCTGCTGGAATCAACCGCTCCGGATGGCCCGGTGGCCAAGTATATCGAAAAGCGGGGGCAGGGCATCCAGCATGTGGCCTTCCGTGTCGAAAACATTGACGACGCCTTGGCCGAGTTGAAAGAAAAAGGTGTGCAGCTGATTGACCAGCAGCCCAGAATCGGCGCCGGCGGTGCCAAGATCGCATTTCTGCATCCCAAGGCCACCAACGGCGTGCTGGTGGAATTATGCCAGCGGGATTGATAGCGTGTCTGTTCGCAAACGGCATCTTTCGGTCCAGGCCGGCGTTCTCGCTCGGCTGAAATCCTCGACGTAGCGCTTCTACGCCTCCGGTTTCAACCTCCCTGCGGCCTTGGCCCGAACCAAAATCTACCATCTGTGAACAAACACTTAGGATTGGGGACGAATCCCATATTGATGGCAGACGCCATTTTCAATGCGAAGTGGCTTCCAGCACCATTTAATTGTTGCTGGAAGCCACTTTTCCAATTTAATATAACTAAATCTGAGCGTTTCGCTTTTTTTCGGATTCCCTTACTCTCTGCGGCACTCTTCTTGCTAAACTTTTCAGCGTTGATCGAATGACGGGCCTTGACTGCGTTACGGTTGGCAATAGTTCTTACCGATTGAATTGATATACAAAATTAAACATCCCAGGAGCGTAACGATGGAAAAGAACGCTGTATTGTCCGCAACCGCCCATCCCATGCTTTCCGACCTGCCGCCGGATCGCGCCAAAAAAGGAAAGGTAGTGTCCGCTGAAGAGGCCGTTCGCATTATCCGGGACGGAGATACCATCGCCACCGGAGGCTTCGTGGGCATTGGGTTTCCTGAACAGATAGCCATAGCTCTGGAATCGTATTTTCTGGAGCACGATCGTCCCCGGAACCTCACCCTGGTTTATGCCGCCGGCCAGGGAGACGGCAAGGAACGGGGGTTGAATCATCTTGGGCATGTGGGCCTGGTCAAGCGGGTGGTCGGCGGCCACTGGGGATTGGTTCCCACGCTTCAGCGGCTGGCTCTGGACAATAAAATCGAAGGATACAACCTGCCCCAAGGGGTTATTTCCCACATGTACCGGGACATTGCCGCCCACAAACCACGCACCATCACCACGGTCGGCCTGGGTACTTTCGTCGATCCGCTAAACGGCGGTGGAAAAATTAACGACATCACTACCGAAGAACTGGTGGAACGGATTCAGTTCGATGGCAATGACTACCTGGCCTACAAAACGTTTCCCATCAACGTGGCCATCCTTCGGGGCACCACCGCCGATACCGACGGCAACATCACCATGGAGAAGGAAGCCCTGACGTTAGAAGCGCTGGCCATCGCCACGGCTGCCCGTAATTCCGGCGGCTTCGTCATCGTCCAGGTGGAACGGGTAGCCGGCAGGGGGACCTTGAATGCCCGTCAGGTTAAGATTCCCGGAATCATGGTGGACTGCGTGGTGGTCTCTACGCCTGAGCACCACTGGCAGACCTTCGGCACCCAGTATGACCCTTCGTTCAGCAGTGAAATCAAGGTGCCGATTCAATCACTGCCGCCCATGGAGATGGGCGACCGCAAGGTAATCGCCCGGCGGGCGGCCTTCGAACTGGTGCCCAACAGTGTGGTGAATCTGGGGATCGGCATGCCCGAAGGCGTGTCCAATGTGGCCAATGAGGAAAAGATCATCGAATTTATGACCCTGACGGCTGAGCCGGGTGTCATCGGCGGCCTGCCGGCGGGAGGCCTCAATTTCGGTGCTGCCGTCAACACGGAGGCCCTCATCGATCAGCCGTCCCAGTTCGATTTCTACGACGGCGGAGGGCTGGACCTGGCGTTTCTCGGCCTGGCGCAGGCCGACGAAGCCGGCAATCTTAATGTGAGCAAGTTTGGACCCAAGCTGGCCGGTGCCGGCGGTTTTATCAACATCAGCCAGTCCGCAAAGCAGGTCGTCTTCGTCGGAACGTTTACCGCCGGTGGCCTGAAGATTTCCGTCCAAGATGGCAAGTTGATTATCGACCGGGAAGGCAAGGTGAGAAAGTTCGTTAAACATGTGGAGCACGTCACCTTTTCCGGTGCCTATGCCGTATCCAAAAACCAACCCGTGCGTTATGTCACCGAACGATGCGTCTTCCGGCTGACACCTGACGGGATGGAACTGATCGAAGTCGCTCCGGGGATTGACATAGAAAAGGACATCCTGGCGCACATGGATTTCAAACCAGTGATTAAGGGCACACCGGCGCTCATGGACGAACGGATTTTCTGTGCCGGCACCATGGGGTTAAAGGAGGACCTGTTTGCCGTCTCCCTGGAAAAACGCCTGGTCTATGACCAGCGCGAAAACCTGTTTTTCGTCAACTTCGAAGGATACGCGGTTCGCAGCGCCGAGGATATCGAGGACGTCCGGACCGCCGTCGGGAAAATCTTGGATACTGTGGGCCACCGTGTATATGCGGTGGTCAACTATGACAATTTCAGCATCTTGCCGGAACTGGTGGGGCCCTATACGGATATGGTGAAAGCGCTGGTGGATCGCTATTACACCGGCGTCACCCGCTACACCACCAGCGCCTTTTTGCGTATGAAAATCGGTGACGCGCTCAAAGAGCGAAAGATGGCGCCTCACATCTATGAAAGCCGGGATGAGGCGAAGCTCGCCCTTAAGGGGAGAGGGAAACCATTCGACGCTTGACTGGGATTCGTGTATCCATATTGATACACTTACGCCCCACCGCTTAGCGGCACCCCGTGCTTTTTCATTTTTTTGTAAAGCAGGGTCCGGTGAATACCCAGCAGGGAAGCTGCACGAACCTTGTTGTTGGCGGTCTTTTTCAGCGCGGCGACAATGGCTGATTTTTCCGCATCGGCCTGCACCTCGCGAATGGGAGCAACGCCGGCGGCATCGGGTGTTGCAGATTGTTTCTTGAGGGTCAACGGCAGATCGGTCAGATTGATCACATCCCCGTTCATGGTGGACAGGGCGCGGTCCAGTACGTTAGACAGTTCACGAACATTGCCCTGCCACGCATGCGCCAGTAAGGCATTTATCGCTTCCGGACTGAGTCTGACTTCCTTGTTACCATTTGCCGGGATCGCCTGGCGCAGCAGATGCCGGGCAATGGGGATAATGTCTTCCGTTCGTGCTTTCAGCGGGGGGATATTTAATGAAATCACATTGAGCCGGTAAAATAGATCCTTGCGGAAACGTCCCTGGCCAATTAGACGATCCAAGTTCTGGTTGGTTGCCGTAATCAGCCTGAAATCGGATTGAATCACGGTATTGCCGCCCACCCGTTCAAAGACTTTCTCTTCCAACACGCGCAGCAACTTGGGCTGCATATCCAACGGCAGGTCCCCGATTTCGTCCAAAAAGATGGTTCCTTTATGGGCGAGTTCGAATTTGCCCGGCTTGCCGGCCGACCGGGCACCGGTAAATGCACCCCCGTCATAGCCGAAAAGCTCGGATTCGAGCAGGTCTTTGGGAATGGCTGCGCAATTGATCTGCACAAAGGGGTGGCCCCTTCTCGAACTGGCATGGTGAATGCCTTGGGCAAAAAGTTCCTTGCCTGTCCCGCTTTCACCAACGACCAACACTGGGTAGGTGTTGGTGGCCGCCAGCAGTGCCTCCTGCTTCAGTTCAGCGGTTGGCCGGCTATGGCCAATAATGCTGTCAAGCGTGTATCGCGTGGATCGCAGGGTCATCAGTTGTTTTCTATAGCGTTTGACCTGAGACTCCAAGTGGCGCAATTTTTTGGCCAGCTTAACCACTTCGCCCACATCCTGAAACATGACCAGACCGAGAACGGCAACGACGGCGCCATCTTTTTTAATGGGAATACGGTGCACCACGATGTTCTGGCCGCGAATGGTCTGGGTTTGGTTGATTTCGGGTATGCCCGTTCTGGCCACGATGTGCATTCGGGTGTTTTCTACGACTTCCGTGCAGTGTTTTCCAATGTGAGCGCCGGCATCCAGGCCGAGAAACTGCGCATAGGGTTTGTTCAAATGGGTCACGAGTCCATTGGCATCCGTTACCATGGCACCATTGTAAATGCTGTCGAATATCAGTTGAAACAGCTCGAGTTGGTCTTTTAAACATTTAAATTCATCTGGTTGTGTAACACGTTGGTTTTTCGCCATCCGAATGTGATCCTTTGCCTTCAAAAATGAAATCTAAGTACATGTGAACCGATAATGTCGCAAAATTGCGTCATGTATCTATATGAATACACTTTGGTTGGGTCTGCGTCCAATAAAAAAATACCCAAGAATCAATCAAAAGATGCTAAAGTTGCGATATCAAGTAGATAACAATTTAATTGTCTGGCTATTTTAACTTGGTCCTGTATTTGCAAATCCTACAAAGCCTAAAGGGTATGCATGTTATTGGTACCGCCATTTTCGAACTGGTCCATGGATGTCGGGCCTTTTCTCCTTGCGGAACGAATGGTTTCCATCACAGGTGTCGCGGATACAGAGCGTAATTCCCGCAATATTCGACTCGATTTATAAACATTTATTGAAGCTTTGGGTTCTGATCCGATGATGGCTGCCACCAATGGCTTGAGCCAATCATAGAATAACCTTACCGGTTCCTATCTGTCGCTGCCCGGCGATGTCTTGCACCCAATCGGTTGAAAACCTGTCTTAAGCGCAGCGAGTGTGTAACTAAAATATTTTTTAAAATGAATGTCATTCATCCTTTGTATCCCAAAATTATTGTTGACATGGTTCGTCTTCTATAATATCCAAACCTATTATTGGTATGACCAATAAATCATTAAACATTGGACCATAGTACAAGACCATCCAAATGCCTGCGAAAGGAGGTGAGTGGCTAACCTATCGGCAAGTTATCACTTTTCTGTTTTCAAGTTGAGATGTTTTTAATCCATTCGATTCAGCAGGGAGGAACCCGTCATGAAAAAAGCGTTAACCACCATTTTTTGCATCGCCCTGGCCCTTTGTTTTCTGACCAGTACGTCGTACGCCAAACGTGAAAAGTTCGGCGATTCTCTTCGGAGGAACAGCTCGCCCTTTTCTTTCAGGGCCTGATCGTCCTCCGGACAAATCATCAGAGCGCGGTCCACCAGTCTCATCGCCTCGACAGACTTGCCCCGGGCGGCTAACAGACGCGCGTGGTCGAGCAAGGCAGCCGTGTCCATGGGACTGATTTGCTCGATAATCTCGATCTGCGAGATCGCCGATTCCAGGTCATTCCGAGCATGGTAGTTCGACAACAGCTTGCCCCTGAGAGAGTTGTCGCTGTAATTCAACCGCATCGCGGCGGCGATCCT
>JAQYWF010000151.1 GCA_030145105.1 Desulfosarcina sp. | reverse complement strand
GCTAACGTCCCCAATGCAGCGATTGTTTTCCGTTCCCCTATGAAAAGGGGCTGCTGTTCAGGGCAACTCGCAGTAAATTCCCCAAAAACCCTGATTCTCTGTGCAGAAAGTGATGTGATGAATCGTATTTTGGTCATTGACGATGAGCCGTGTATTTTGGACCTGATTCGCGAAGCCCTCACGAAAGTTGGTTACACGATAGAAACGGCGTCAAACGGGCGGCAGGGGGTGCAGCGCCTAAAGGATGCCTCTTTCGACCTGGTTTTGACCGACATGTGTATGCCGGATCTGGATGGCGCCTGTATCGTTCGCCACGTTCGACGTTCCAGCCGCCCTCTTACCCCCGTTATTGGCATCTCCGGCACACCCTGGTTGCTGGAAGGCGCTGATTGCGATGCGATTCTACCCAAACCATTTCCCTTGAAGGCTTTAGTCGATACGGTAAAACACCTGATACGGATAAGCCTGTCAGCTGCCCCTAAGCCCATAACCTTCCCCCTATCCATAAATGCCCAAACGGCTTTGTAGTTAGTGCCCATCCACGAATGGCCAATTTGTCTGAACACCCATCAGTTGCCCGGTCTGAATTTGACGCGTGAGTAGACATCGTCATCCATGCCGGCGCGCTCACCGGCCTTGAGCCGATGGTAGCCCACTGCAGCCACCATGGCGGCGTTGTCCCCGCACAGGTCAAGGGAAGGAATGTGAACGGTAATGCCTGCCTCGGCGGCATCGCGGGTGACGACTGTCCGCAGTCCTTGGTTGGCGGCTACACCGCCCACCACGGCCAGATGGCGGCAGCCTTTTTCTCTTGCCGCGTGGATGACCTTGTATGACAGCACCTCAACCACTGCGGCCTGAAAGCCCGCGGCGATATGGGCCTGATCCTCCTGATAGCTTTCCGGGTGGGTCTGGACGTGTCGGCTAACCGCCGATTTGATTCCGCTGAATGAAAAATCAAACTGGTCTTTGTCGAGAAACGGCCGAGTGAAAAAGAACTTTTCCGGGTCGCCCTGGGCTGCCAGTCGGTCGATTATCTCCCCGCCGGGATAGCCCAAGCCCAGCATCTTGGCCACTTTGTCGTAGGCTTCACCGGCCGCATCATCCCGGGTTTGCCCCAGGGGGTGAAAGTCCCGATAGGAGGTGACATGGTAGATGCTGGTGTGGCCCCCGGAAGCCAGCAGCGCCACGAAGGGGAAAGCGGGCGGGTCCGGCTCCAGGAACACGGAATGGATATGTCCTTCCAGGTGATCCACGCCGATCCATGGGATTTTGTGTCCATAGGCAAATCCCTTGGCAAATGAGAAACCAACCAGTAGCGAGCCGACCAAGCCGGGACCCTGGGTTACGGCGACTCCGTCGATTTGGTCTGCCGTGATGCCTGCCCTGGCGACAGCGCCGTTGACAACGGGAACGATGGCCTCGATATGCTTCCGGGATGCCAATTCCGGCACCACACCGCCGTACGGGTGGTGGACGGCCACTTGGGAGGCCACCACCGATGAGCGGACTTGATGCCCGTCACATACCACCGCGGCTGCCGTTTCGTCGCAGGATGATTCTATACCGAGTACAATCATGGCTTCTGTGATTTGTTCGTCCCCGAACTGGGGCGTCTTGTGCCGGGCGCTCAGGTCTTGCAGATTGGCTGTTTCTTCTGACCCTCGGCGATCCATTGAAACATTCGGACCAACGGTGCGGCGAGTTTTTTAAACCAATTTTTCAATTGCTGAACCCCTTAAAACGGACTGAAGCGCAACATCGATCAGAATCTGACTTCCGTCCTCAGCCCTCAGTTATCATACCAATTGCACCCGGCTACGTGCATTCTTGCGAGTTTTGGTCACTTGGCCGATAGCCCACGCCTTTTCACCGCTGCCGGTCAGGCGGTTGAGCACCTCCTGAACATTTTCTTCGGGAACCACCGCCACCAGCCCGATCCCATTGTTGAAGGTACGCATCATCTCTTTTTCATCCACATTGCCGGCTTCCTGCAAAAACGGAAAAATGGGAGGGATGTCCCAGGATCCTTTTTTTATGGTGATGCCGCAGGCCTGGGGAATGACCCGGACGATGTTGTCCATGATGCCGCCGCCAGTGATGTGCGCCAGTCCCTGGATGGGCAGGTCCCTGACCAGAGATTGGATGGTTTCCGAGTAAATCCGGGTAGGGGTGATCAATTCGTCTCCAAGGGTTTTACCCAGTTCGGGAACGTGACTGTCCACTTTCAGCCCCAACACCTCAAAGCAGATCTTTCGCACCAGGGAATAACCGTTGCTGTGCAGTCCGCTCGAGGCGATCCCGATAATTTGTTGGCCGGGTCGGATTTCAGAGCCGTCGACGATTTTGTTGTTGTCCACGATGCCTACGGCGAAACCTGCCAGGTCGTATTCGTCCTCCCGATATAAACCGGGCATCTCAGCGGTCTCACCGCCGATGAGGGCGCAATCAGCCTGAATGCATCCCTTGCCGACACCCTTGATAATGTCGGTGATCGTGCCGGTTTTCAGTTTGCCCGTGGCCAGGTAGTCCAGGAAAAACAGGGGCCTGGCACCCTGCACGGCAATGTCGTTAACGCACATGGCCACCAGGTCGATGCCCACCGTATCGTGGCGGTTCATGAGAAAGGCGATCTTCAGCTTGGTGCCCACCCCATCCGTGGAACTGACCAGTACCGGGTTTTTCATATTGGCGGTATTCAGAGAGAACAGGCCGCCGAATCCCCCGATTTCACCCATGACACCGGTTCTTCGGGTTTTTTTAGCTATTTTCTTTATGGTCTCGACGAGGCTGTCCGCCTTTTCGATGTCGACGCCGGCATCGGCGTAGGTCAGCTTTTTCTTCATTTAAACACTCCTGGCGTGTATTCGGCTGGTTAAAAAATACGCGTAAAACTAATCTGATACCACCGAAAAGTCAAACCCAATCCGGAGATACCGGCAGGCTGACGTTGTGGAAATCAGGCTGACGGGTGGCGGGTTCATTGGGATGAGCGCATCGGATGGTCTGTGCCGCTGGTTCTTGCCCATAGCGCCAACAATTTTTTGACAATTTTGACCGACTATTATACTTATTCTAAAAATTCAGGGACTTTCTGACAGGTAGTTGAACCGCCATAGCGAGCGCAATCCCAGCCGCTTGCGGCGGGGTCAGGGAGCGAACTGAAAATCGATTCTCAACGGTGAACCCTCCCCGCGGGCTTGCCGCGGGGAGGGTTCAAAAAGAGGAATAAATCATGACCCGATTTGCCAGGCTGGACCGTTTGCCACCCTATGTGTTTGCCACCGTCAACCAGATTAAGATGGAGGCCCGGCGCGCCGGGGAAGACATCATCGACCTGGGCATGGGCAATCCGGATATCGGTACACCGCAGCACATTGTCGACAAGCTCACCGAGGCGTCCCAGAACCCACGCAACCATCGCTATTCGGCCTCCATGGGCATCACCAAACTGCGCATGGCCATAAGCGACTGGTACAAGCGCCGCTACGATGTGGACATCGATCCGGACAGCGAGGCCATCGTTACCATCGGTGTGAAGGAGGGGATGTCTCACCTGATCCTGGTGACCATTCGGCCCGGCGATGTGGTGTTTGCTCCCAACCCCACCTATCCCATCCATCCATACTCTTCCATCATATCCGGCGGTGACGTGCGGGGGATACCAGCAGGGCCTGACCAGGATTTTTTCGAAAACCTGATCCAGGCCACCAAGCAGACCTGGCCCCGGCCCAAGGTACTGGTGCTCAGCTACCCCCACAACCCCACCACCGAGGTGGTGGACCTGGACTTTTTCCAGCGGGTGGTGGATTTTGCCAAGGCTAACGACATCATGGTGATCCATGATTTCGCTTACGCCGACCTGACCTACGACGGGTACCAGGCACCCAGTTTTCTGCAGGCCAAAGGTGCCAAGGAGGTGGGTGTGGAGTTTTTTTCCATGTCCAAAAGCTACTCCATGGCCGGGTGGCGGGTGGGGTTTTGCGTGGGCAACCCCGAAACCATCTTTGCCTTGAAACGGATCAAAAGTTACCTGGACTACGGCATTTTTCAGCCTATCCAGATCGCCTCCATCATCGCCTTGAATGGGCCCCAGGACTGCGTGGCCGAGATTCGCGACACCTATCAATCCCGGCGCGACGCCCTGATATCGGGGCTGTCTCGGGTCGGCTGGGAGATAGAAAGCCCCAAGGGCACCATGTTCGTCTGGGCCAGAATCCCCGAACAGTACCGCAAGATGGGATCCGTGGCGTTTTCCACGTTTTTGATCCGCGAAGCCCAGGTGGCCGTATCGCCGGGTCTTGGCTTCGGTGAATACGGTGACGATTTTGTGCGCTTTGCCCTTATCGAAAACAATATGCGCATCAGCCAGGCGGTGAGGGGCATCCGCAAAGTATTGTAGACTTCCAGACAATGATTACGCGCGTTATCGGTCGTCGCGGTATGGATCATACAGCTTCCTCCCTCTGGCCTTGCCAAAAACATTGTCTGAAAGTCTACATGAAGACCTGCCATCTGGGGGCGCACCTTCCCTCGTCCCTACCTGCTTGGGATAACGGCTTGTCGACGATCCCCTATTTCGAGAATCCCAAATCGCCCCCTCGAGTTTCAGGGTTGCCAGCTTACCTTGTGCATACATGGCGATGCGGACGGCTGCGCTCGATGCGCAATCTTCCAGGTTCAGTGTTTACACAATGATTCGTGCCGGCGGTCAGTTGGTCCACTTGAACTGAAATTCGAGTTCTTCCGCCTTGCCCTCCCGCTCATGTTCGATGTTGAAAACGGCCGTTGCCGGCACGCCGATGCGTTCACCCACCACCTGGATGGTAAACGGTTTGCCAGTCTCCAGGCAATCGGCCAGTCGCCTTAATTTAGCCACCGTTTGCTTTACCGTATAGGTTTTCTCGACGTCCCGGTTGGTTTTTTTCGGCATGGTTTCTCCTTGGTTTGGAAGTGGGGGGCAACAACTCTGAAGCTGATCATAGCACCGAATTGGCTTGCGGCAAAGAAATCCGTTGACAGGCAGCGGTGCTTCTTTTACATCAGGACGGAAATTGGCTGTCGAACCTTTCGGTGCCCGCATTCCGAATGGGGTGCAAGGGATAATAGGGAACCCGGTGTGATTCCGGGGCGAACCCGTCGCTGTGAGCGGGGACGATGGCCGCCGAAACCACTGTGCCGTGCCAGTGCCCACCCAGAAACGGTTATTTTGCCCACTCCTTGATCTCGAGCAAAATTCCTTGTCTCTGGACAGCCACTGAATTCTAAACGAAACGGCGCGGGAAGGGGCGGCCGGTAGGACGATCCGCGAGTCAGAAGACCTGCCGCAAGGAAATGTGTCTTGGTGGTGATGGTAAAACCCCAGGCTGAAAATTTATTTTTCGGTCCGGGGTTTTTTAGTTGGCGCCAAAGGCCGCTTGCCCCGTTCCAGTGCAAAAGGGAGTGCCCATGAAAACGCAGATTGAACTGGCCAGGGAGGGCATCGTTACCGAACAGATGCAGGCGGTGGCGAGCGATGAGAAGATTGAGGCAGCGATTATCCGGGACCGGGTGGCCAACGGGCAGATCGTCATTCCCAACAACCCGTTTCGTAAGGGGCAACAGGTGGTGGGAATCGGTCGGGGATTGCGAACCAAAGTCAATGCCTCCATCGGCACGTCGTCTGATATCTGTGACATCGACTTGGAAGTGAGAAAGGCCTTGGCCGCCGAGGAGGAGGGTGCCGACACCCTCATGGAACTTTCCGCCGGCGGCGACCTGGACGCCGTACGCCGGGCAGTGCTGGCTGCCACCACCTGCCCGGTGGGCAATGTACCCCTCTATCAGGCCTTCAAGGAGACCACCCGCAAACATCAGAACCCCGCCCAGCTGGATCCTGAGTACCTGTTCGACCTCATCGAACAGCAACTGGCCGATGGACTCAGCTTCATGGCCATCCATTGCGGCATTAACCAGTACACCATCCGACGCTTGAGAAAACAGGGTTTTAGATACGGCGGCCTGGCCTCCAAAGGGTGCACCTTCATGGTGGCCTGGATGGACATGAATAAAAAAGAGAACCCGCTTTACGAACAATTTGAACGGGTTTGCAACCTGATGAAAAAGTATGATGCGGTGCTTTCCCTGGGCAACGGCATCCGGGCCGGCGCCATCCATGACAGCCATGACCGGGCCCAGATGGCAGAGATGATCATCAACTGCGAACTGGCCGAGATCGGGCGGGAAATGGGCTGCCAGACCATGGTGGAAGGTCCAGGCCATGTGCCCATGGATGAAATTGCCGGCAACATCATGCTGGAAAAGCGCATGAGCGGCAACGCCCCGTACTATATGCTGGGGCCGATTCCCTCGGACGTTGGGGCCGGCTACGACCACGTGACCGCGGCCATCGGTGCGGCCACATCCGCCCGGCACGGGGCCGATTTGATCTGTTACATCACCCCGGCCGAACACCTGGCCCTGCCCACGGAGGGCGATGTGAGAGAAGGGGTGCGGGTCACTCGTCTGGCCGTCCACATCGGCGACTTGAGCAAATATCCCGAGCGGCGGGACCGGGACAAACAGGCAGCCATGGCCCGGCGGGACATGCGTTGGGACGACCTTCAGGAACTGCTGCTTTTCCCGGAGGTGGCCCGATCCATCCGGGACAGCCGGCAACCAGAGCAATCGGAAACTTGCACCATGTGTGGCGATTTCTGTGCCATGAAAAAGGGCATGGAAGTGTTCAAACAAGATATAACCGGAGATAAATGTTCTGTGTGAGGCGGCATCTTTTGGCCCAGGTCTTCGTTCTCAAGAAGTTGAGATCCTCGACGTAGCGCTGCTACGCCTGCGGTCCCAAACTCCCTGCGGCCTTGACCTAAACCAAAATCTACCGCCTCACGCAGAACATTGAACCCTCCTCGCGGCAAGCCGCGGGGAGGGTTCACCGTGAGGATAAAAAAATCGATTATCGCGGTTCAAAAAGTGAGGTATCATGGAATCAATCGAAAAAAGCATTGCATCTATTAGACCGCTCAACGATGAGATTTTTGAGCAGGCCAACGCGCGGCTGGCCAACCAGGCCCGACCCGCCGGCAGCCTGGGCATGTTGGAACCGACGTCGGCCCGGCTGGCGGCCATATTCGGCACCCTGGACGTTCGCCTCGACAACAAGGTCATCGTCACCTGTGCCGGAGACCACGGCGTCACCGACGAAGGGGTGAGCCTGTTTCCCCAGGAGGTCACCGCCCAGATGGTTTTCAATTTCGTAGGCCAGGGAGCTTCCATCAACGTACTGGCCAAACACGCCGGGGCCCGGGTGAAGGTGGCCGATCTGGGCGTCAATTTCGATTTCGACCCGGACTTGCCGATCTTTCACAAGAAGGTTGGCAAGGGCACCGCAAACTTTGCCCGGGTGCCGGCCATGGGCCGCGAAGATGCGATCAGGAGTGTCGAGGCCGGCATTGAGATCGTCAACGAACTGTTGGCCGATGGGCCAGTGGACATGCTGGGCACCGGCGACATGGGGATCGGCAACACCACACCGTCGTCAGCCGTCATCGCCGCCTTCTCCGGCATCGCCGTGGATAAACTTACCGGAAGGGGTACAGGTATCGGTGACGCTGCCCTGGCCAACAAGATCCGGGTCATCGAACAAGCCCTGGCCCTGCACCGGCCGGATGCCAGCGATCCGCTGGACGTGCTTGCCAAGGTGGGGGGGTTCGAGATCGGCGGGCTCGCCGGCCTGGTCATCGGGGCCGCCACTGCCGGTATACCCGTGGTGTGTGACGGACTCATCGCCACCGCCGGTGCCTTGATCGCCTGTGAACTGGCGCCGGCGGCTAAGGACTACCTGTTTGCCAGCCACCGAAGTGTGGAGGTGGGCCACCGGTTTATGCACGAACGGCTGGGTGTCGAACCCCTGCTGGACCTCCAATTCCGGCTGGGCGAGGGTACTGGAGCGGCAGTGGCCATGGAGTTGCTGGATGCTGCCACGCGGGTGCTGTGCGACATCAGAACCTTTGAAGAGGTGGCGATTGAAGATGCACAGACAAAGCAATGAAACCATCAGCATTGCAGCCTGACAGGTGATGAAACGCCACAAACCCAATGGTAACTGTCAAATCATAGGATGCCACGGGTGGGATTATTGTTTTTTCGGCCCCTCGTAGGCATCCACCAGATCCTGCCAGGCCTGTTTGTAAGCACTCAGGGCGTCGGCCAGTTTTGGGATCACCTGGTCGGCCACCGTATCATAGCGCCGGCGGTCCATGGGATTGACGTTTTCGTGGCGGGTGGCCTTCAAGTAGGCCAGGGTTTGCAGGGCAAATACCATGCGTTGGGCGCGCTCGAGGGTGGGCGGCCGATAGCGGTAGGTGGATCGGATCTTCTCGACCTTTTTCGCATCCGGCGGCAACAGCGTCAGCAGGTTTCCGGTACCTGTGCAAAGGGTGTGGTGGGCTTTTTTCAGCCCTTCCAGCAGGCGTTTAAGATCCGGTCGGCTTCGTGATACCGTGTCCGCCACCTGCCTGATTTCACCTGGCAACGGTTGTTTGCGATATTCAACCGATGTCTGGAAAAAGCAGGCGAGCACCAGATCGCCGGTGCCCTTCAGCCGGTTGCCTTCAATCTGCCTGCGGATGTCCGAAAAACGAAGGCAGTCCCTTGCGCAGATGTCCAGCATTTTGTCCAGCAGGATGTCGTTCAATATCATCGAGGAAGGAATTGTCGGGGAGTTTAGCTGCGTCTCCAAAATACCGCAGGTTCGCTCGATGCAGTCATTCATCAGTGAACGCATGAACAGCGGGCCTTTGATACGGATACGCACGGCGCGCCGCTTGAGTCGTTTTACACCACTGTATACACCGATCATAAGCCAAACGATGACGATCAGGGGCAGTACCGGGCCAAAGGGCCCCAATCGAGTCATGGTACCGGTAAGATCCAGGGCAGAGTAGACTACGATGGTCAGGACCAGCCCGAAAAAGATAGTGGCAGCCACCAGATTCAGGATGGCCCCGCTTTCGTTTGCGGACACGCTGCGGCTTCGTTTGTGGTATAGGCGGATTGAAGGCATGGGCGCACGCATCGAGTCCCGAGTCCACCGGACGTGGTCGGTTGGCCGGCTGCCATGATTTGGCCGTTATTTCAATTGGATGGGGGCAGAATCTTCAGGGTTTCCCGTTCTTCGGACTGCTTCTGGGATTCCGGCAGAAGCAGATGCCTCTGGCTGATCAGTTTGCCATTCTTATCGATTACCGTATCGTCTTCCATGATCAGAAAACCGAGCTTTTCCATCACGTCGTTGCGGTAGCGGTACTCGTGTTCCATGTGCCGCTTGCTCAACTTGTAGTTGCTGACGATCCAGGCAATGCCGAAAATCATTCCGGCCACCAGCAGGACACCGCCTGCGATGAGGCTGTAGGTGACCATCTTCTCTCCGGCATTGAAAATGAAGAGAAAGATGGCATCCAGTTTGTAAAACAACACTGTGCAGGCCACGATGGCAAACAGCATCGGCAGAAAAGGCACCTTTTTCATGTGGGTGAGAAAGAGGTTGAACTGGAAGAGCTTTGACCGGCTGTCATCCGAATCCGTACCTGCTCCGCCATCCTCTCCGGCGGCCGGGGCGTTGCCGAAGATGAACTGATTAAAGGCCAGGATGAACACGCCCAACAGGAAGGTGATGGCCACCGGGGTGACGAAGGAAACGTAAAAATAAAATTTCCACGGAAACGGCCCCTTGTCCGGGCCTAGATTTCCCAGGAAGCTCACTAGAAAGATTACGATTTCCACGGCAATGATGAACCAGAGATAATTGATGAAAAAGCTTTTCAATTCCACCCCGTCAAACAGGGTGGCCAGTCCGTTGTGATTGTCTTTTTTATCAGGGTTCATTTGAATTCACAAAATGGTTTAGGTGAGGTACCCGTTGCTGATGGGAACCCATATTCGACCTTTGGCACATAAGCGGTTTACCGCCCAGTGAAACGAAAACGAAATGCCGCAAGTTCTAAATCTATAAAAACAGTCGGGAACTGTCAAGGTGTGAATAATCGAAGGATCCAAAAATACCGATCTAATACCTGACATTCTGATCATCGGATCGGAGGTGCCTCACCACCGTTTTCACCCGGCAAGACTTCAGCGAAACCAAGGCAGGGAGAGCGTGAAGATGGCCAGGTTGCCCAGCACGTGGATGACGATAGGCACCATCAGGCTCTTTCCCGTGTGGTAGGCCACGGCAAAAACCAGCCCTCCAACGATCTGGGTGATCGGTAACGCCGGCAAGTGAAGGGCGGCAAACAAGGCGGTTGAGATGAATACCGCCGCAGGAATGCCCCAGCGGCGCAGGTAGCCGAATATCAGTCCCCTAAAGACGATCTCCTCGGCGACCGGGGCCACGATTCCCCCCACTAAAAAAAGCAGAACCCGTTGGTATGCCCCTTGCGGCAGCGGTGATCGAACCAGCGTGAACGGGTCCAGGCCGGCCATGAACAGGCCCATAAACAACAAACCGGCCGCAGCGGCAAATCCGGCGGACCAGACCAGCCCTTTTCGGAATCCGCTTTGCAGGGTGTGCCTGTCCAGTCCGAGTACCTGAGGGCCGCCGCCCTGGACCACGGCCAGGATTATTACCACGAGCATCTGCGCCGTTCGGGTGCCGGCGATCAGCCATAGACGTGGCAATTGCATCCAGGTGCCCAAATAGGCGGCTGCCGTTTCCAGCAGGGCCACGGCCAACAGTGATGCTAATAGGAAAGTTGT
>JAQYWF010000192.1 GCA_030145105.1 Desulfosarcina sp. | reverse complement strand
GACCGCCGATCAGCGCCGTGAGCACCCCGATGGGGATTTCATGAGGCAGACCGGCCCGGGTTACCGTATCGGCGCACAAGAGCAGGATCGCCCCGCTGAATAGAGACAGGGGCAGCAGGCGGCGGTTGTCCGGACCGACCAGGGCACGCATCATGTGGGGCACCAGCAGCCCGACGAAACCGATGATGCCCGAAACGGACACGCAGGCTGCCGCCACCAGCGAGGCTGTAACAAGCAGGATCCAGGGGACCCGGCGGTCATCCACACCCAGCGAAGCGGCTGCCCGCCGCCCCAGGCACAACAGGTTCAGATCCCGGGCGTAAAAGACGAAGACCAACAGCCCAACGAGAAGAAAGGTGCTGGACAGGCCCACATCGATCCAGGTTTTCGACGCGAAACTACCCATGAGCCAGAAGATGATCACCGACACCTGCTCATCGGCCACGAATTTCAGAAAACTGATACCGGCGGAAAGAATGGCCGCAACAATGATACCCGAAAGGATCAGGTTGTTGGCATTGGCGCCACCGGCTGACGAGGAGAGGTAGACGACAAGCATCAACGTGGCGGTGGCACCGACGAATGCGCACACCGGCACACTGTAAATCCCTGCAACGGTCAGGTCCAGCAGCAAAGCTAGGGCGGCACCGAAGGCGGCACCGGCAGAGACACCCAAGGTGTATGGATCGGCCAGGGGGTTGAGCAGGATGCCCTGGAAAACCACGCCACAAAGGGCCAGCCCGCCGCCTACGGCGGCAGCGGTGAGGATGCGCGGCAGGCGAACCTCCATGACGATGACCCTGGTCAACTCGTCCACATCGGCGATCAGTCCCGTGTTACCCGTCAGGCTGCCGCCCACCACCCGCAACACATCCACCCAGGCAATCTTCATATACCCCATGCCGGCCGACAGACTGATGGTCACAGCCAGGGCCAGTGCCAGCAGGCCGGTTATGAGAAGGCTGTGGTTCTGTAAGCGATGGATAGGCGTGTTGGAAGAGGCATTAAACATGGTCGTTTTTTTTACTATTTCCGGTTCTCACCCCCTGCACGCGGTTTCCAGAACGCAACGGGATGGTCGTTTTAAATCAGCGTTAAGGCTTAAACGAGATACCGGCGTCTTGGGCTGCATCCTTGATGTGGGACACGAAGATGTCCGCAAAGGCATCGTTGGCGCCCAGGCCTTCGAGCACCGGCTTTACCTCGAAACCCGCCTGGGTGAGAATACTTTTCCAGGAATCCGCCTCATCGCCGGCCATATCGTTCATGGCATGGTCACCGGCGACGATCATAAACGGTTTGAGGACGACTTTGCCTTTTTTGAAAGCATCTAGGCAGGCGGACACTTGGTCGATCCCTGGGAATCCCTCCACCACCCCCACACAGGTGACCACGTCCGGATACATCTGTTGCATCTGGTGGGCGAATTCCGCGTAGATGCCTGTGGACCAGTGTTCATTTCCATGGCCCATGTAGACCAGCATGGCGCCTTCCTTGCGGGCCAGGCGCACATCGCTTTCCAGAATGGTAACGGTGTGTTCCAGGTCGTGGTGATAATCGTGCTCGACCCCCGGCCGGCCCAATGCCGGACGTCCCATCACCAGCCTGCCGAAGGGCTGCCACTTGGCCTTCATGGTACGGATGCTGCTCAAGGCATTGATATACTGTTCCAAATCATAGGACTGCTCCATGTAAAACATGTGGGTGGGCTGGACAATGATGTCTTTGTAGCCCGACTCCATGAGATCGCCGATGGTGGCAACGATGTTTTTCACATAAAGCACTTCCTCGGGGATGCCCTGATCCAGCCATTGTTGCGCGTCGGCCTGTCGTTTTTGCCACACCGAGCGGATGATGTTGGAGGTAAAGGTAATTTTTACCAGCACGTCGGGAAAGCCTTGTTCCACCCGCTTTTTGATATTGATAATCGATCCGACGGCCTCGGGCACGGTGGTACCGAAACTGGCCAATACAATCGCCGCGCCCTTGCGGGCTGAGTTGTTGCCGCTGGCCTTAGCCTGGGGAGTCACGACTAGGACAGACAGCACGCCGATCAGCATAACGAACACAACCCGTTTTACCATCACCTGTCTCCTGTAACCCTTTGTCTGCCGCGACCGTTCTGCCGGCAACCGGGCGGTCATATCGAGTCCCAAAACAAAAACCCTTCAAACCTGTCCATCGGTTTGAAGGGTCGCACCCATTTTACTTGGCCCTCAATATATGAATGGCCGAGAACACTTTTCCAAGAAGGGCTCTCCAGCACAAATGCAAGGCAGGTCTTCTGGCTTTCCCCGATCCGTTGAGCGCCTTCCCACACCGGTGCTCCGGAACAGTGGCCTGTGGCTCAACGGATTCCTTCCATTCAGAAGGAACGAGGTTTACAGCGGCGGGACCGCTCCCGGTTTTCACGGGATTCCCTATTAAGCGAAACGCACCTTTGTCTTGGCTTGTAGGTTAAATCCCCGGCCCTGTCAATGCATAAGCGCCGCGGCAAAAAATAATTGAGCCGGAAGTGTATTTTTTTAACCCGGCCATAGCATCCGCCCCCATAAATTCTTTCTTTTCGGTGTCTATCGATCCTTTCCGGCCACGATTGCCCGCATATCGGACCAGATAAATCTTAGCTGATAAAAGGTCATCCTGTAGTTGAAAACAACACTATAATAGTGGTATGTCTTAAGGTTAGAAATTCCACTAAATTAAAGGCAACCCTCGATGGCGATCTTAAAAAGTTATCATGTGGCCTCCGGATCTTTCGAGGTTGGCAATACGCAACCCCGGCTGCTTCAGGCATTTTTAGGCACCTGCGTGGGTGTGGCCGTATTCGATGCGACTGCCGGTGTCGGGGGGATCATCCACCTGTTGCTGCCGGAGCCGGTCAGTTCCTGGAGCGTGGACCAGCCCGAAAAATATGCCGCCACAGGAATGCCATTATTTATTGGGCAATTGCTGAACCTGGGTGCGACCCGCGAAAGTATGCAAGCGATCGTGGCCGGCGGCGCTTTGGTGGGCCCGTTGACCCCCCAGGACATGAGCCTGGATATCGGTGGCAGAACTGCTGAAAAAGCGTATATCGCTCTCCACACCGAGGGTATTGCCGTCAAGCGCGCAGAAACGGGCGGTTTTTTCACATGCTGCCTTGAATTGGACATGCAGCGGTGGATCTGCGAGATCAGACCATCTGCTTTTGATATCTCCTTGCATGAACCGGGTTCAATAAAACCCGTCACCGATGATGTCCAGCAGGCCATCGAAACCATCCGTCCCATCCCCCAGGTGGCCCTGAAAGTGCTGCGGATCATCGAAGAAGGCGCTTACGACATCGGAAAAGTAGCCGAAGAGGTGAAAAAGGACCAGGTCATCAGCGCCAGAACCATCCAGCTGTGCAACTCGGCCATGTTCACCAAACGCCACGATGTGGTATCCCTGGATCATTCCCTGGTGTTTCTCGGCCAGGAACGGTTCATCAAACTGGTTATTTCCGCAGCCGTACAGAGCTATTACAGCCAGAGCGGCAATGGCTACAGCCTGTGCAAGGGCGGCCTCTACCACCACGCCATCGGAACGGCCATGATCGCCGAAAAAATCGCCGGCAAGACCGAAACAACCGTACCCGGCGTTGCCTATACGGCCGGCCTGCTGCACGATATCGGCAAGGTGGTGCTGGACCAGTATATCTCCGGCGCCTATCCGATGCTCTATCGCGAATTTCAGGACCGCCAGTCCGAAATTGTCGATGTGGAAAACCGGATCCTCGGCATGGATCACACCCGAGTGGGCGAAATACTGGCAAAAAAATGGTCCCTTCCCGCCTCCCTTGCCAATGCCATCCGATTTCACCATCGGCCGGAGGAGGATAAAGACAACGATCCCCTGACGACCATCGTTTACCTGGCGGACCTGCTCATGTCCAGATTCCACACCGGTCTCGAACTGGAGCGCATGGGCACGGACTACCTCACCGAGCACTTGTCACAGCTCGACCTGTCCGCCGGGCAGCTATACGACCTCGTGGACCTGATTCCGGGAAAAGTCTTTGAACCGGCCATGGAAACGACGGAAAACCACTAATCACAACGCCTTATTGAAAGCCCCGCCCATGGATAAAAACAGACAGGCCCAGCTGAAACAGCTCCCCGGCGTGGACCGCATTCTGGAGTTTGGTGCAGAAGACGGGCATTTTGACCAGATACCCAAATCGGTGCTGATTCCAGCCATCCGCGCTGCCATCGATGCCCTGCGGGCCCAAATTTTAGAATCGGACGTCCCGCCGGACAGCAACTGTTTCTCACACAGCGCCTTGGTCGCGGAAGTAAAAAACCAGGCCGAACGAACCATGGCCCTGAAGCTGAAACGCACTGTCAACGCCACCGGCGTCGTGGTTCACACCAACCTGGGCCGGTCCCTGCTCTCCCCGATGGTGATGGAAAATCTGACAGCCATCTCCAGCCGCTATTCGAATTTGGAGTTTGACCTTAGTGCGGGGCGTCGCGGATCCCGCTACAGCGCCGTGGAAGGCATCCTGTGTGAATTGAGCGGGGCTCAGGCCGCCATGATCGTGAACAACAATGCCGCGGCCACACTGCTCTGCCTGGACACCCTGGCCACGGGTCGAGAGGTGATTGTGTCCCGCGGCGAACTGGTTGAAATCGGCGGCGCCTACCGAATTCCGGATGTGATGGCCAAAAGCGGTGCAATTTTAAAAGAGGTGGGGACCACCAACCGAACCCACCCCCGCGACTACGAAAATGCCATCGGTGAACGGACCGGACTGCTGCTCAAAGTCCACACCAGCAACTACAGCATCGTTGGCTTCACGGCTGCGGTCTCCCTGCCTGATCTGGTGTCGATCGGACGACGCCACGGCCTTCCTGTCATGGAAGACCTGGGCAGCGGCACCCTGGTGGATTTCTCCAAATACGGCCTGATCAAGGAACCCACCGTCCAGGAATCCCTGGCCGCCGGCGTGGATGTGGTCACCTTCAGCGGCGACAAGCTGCTGGGCGGCCCCCAGGCGGGCATTATCCTGGGAGACAAGCGACACATCGACCGGATCAAAGCCAATTCGCTGACCCGTGCCCTGCGTATCGACAAAATGACCCTGGCTGCCCTTGAAGCCACCTTGCAGCTCTACCGCGACGAGCCTCAGGCGGTGCAACAGATTCCCACCTTGAGAATGCTCACGCTGCCGTTGAACGTAATCCACGGGCGGGCGGCAGAATTGAAATCCCGTCTCGAGCGGGTGCCCGGCGAACGACTAAAAGTGGAATTGCTGGAAATTTCCTCAAAGGCCGGAGGTGGTTCACTGCCCATGCTGGATCTGCCCAGCCGTTGCCTGGGCCTTACTGTGGACGGAACGTCCGTCAATGCCGTCGAGCGGTGGATGCGCAACAGCAATCCGCCCATTATCGGCAGAATCGAAAACGACCGATTCATCGTGGATCCCCGGACCCTTCAGGAAGAAGAGCTGGATATTATTGAAAAGGCCTTTGCAGACATGCTGGCCGTCGGTACCCATGGAAGGTGAATGAATGGCAGGACACGCCCCGAATCTGTTTAAGCATCGCAGCACGACACAAGAATTCCTCTTTTCCCATTCCGATGACATCATTGATGAGGGTGATGCACAGGCGGTGTTGACCCGCCGGAAAAGCGCCGCGGCCCCCTCCTCTGACCCCCTTTTTTCCGACATGCAGGACCGACAGGGGCTGATCCATGCCATCGACACGCACATGGCATCCGCTTCTGCGCTGTGTGCAATCGCGATCAAGATCGAAGGGCCGGAAGAAAAAGGCATTCCGGAAGATGCGGTCGATGCCATCGCCACGCTCTGCCGGACGCACCAAGGAAACTGGGCGCGGATCGGTCCGGATCGATTTATCTGCGTGTTTACTCATCTTACCGCTGCAGACGGACATGTGCTGGCCCAACATCTCTTAAACGCTTTCCCGGATGCGGAAAATCAGACATTTACCGTTGGCGTCGCCGCCTACCCGACCATTAATTACATCCGCACGCAAATTGTGGAGAATGCTGAAAAAGCGCTCGAACATGCCTCTTTTTTCGGTCCCGGCACGATTTCCGGCTTCGATGCGGTGAGCCTGAACATTAGCGGGGACCGTTATTACCAGACAGGTGATATCGCCGGTGCCATCAGTGAATATAAGAAAGGATTGCTGCTCGATCCTGCGGACGCGAACCTGCATAACAGCCTGGGGGTGTGCCATGGGGTGTTGAAAGATTTCGACAACGCCCTGAGCGCCTTTGAAAATGCGATCTGGTTATCCCCGCAAGAGGTGATGGCCATTTATAACAAGGCCTATATCCTTCTGCTCCAAGGGAACCTGGAACAGGCGCTGGGATGCTTCCTGAAAGCCGATACCTGCGAACCAAACGTTTTTGAAGTAATTTTTCACATCGGCCAGATCTTCGTTGAGATGGGCGCGAATGAAAAAGCCCGGCCCTACCTGGAAGCCGCCACCCTTGCCAACAATCGATCCGGCCCCGCATTTAAAAGCCTGGGGGCCTGTCTGGACAAACTGGGGTTAACCAAAAAAGCCATCCAGGCCTACAAGCGCGCGGTAAAAATAAATCCCGGTGATGCGGAATCGCTATCGCTGCTGGGTCGGCTCTACACTGAGCGGGGAGAAAGCCTGGATGTGGCGTCGGTGCTGTGCGAGCAGAGTGTTCGACTGGCCCCGGACAACGGCCTCTTCAGGCACCGCCTGGGCCATGTGTTCCTGAATCAGGGAAAGTTGAACCATGCACTTGTCGAGTTTGAACTGGCCGCGGCCATGGGTCATGACAGCCAGCCGCAGATCGAAGAGACGCAGGACCGCATGACGGCATCCAAGGCCTCTTGAAAGGATGCGTGGAACGCCCCCTCGATGGGGTTCTGATGGTTTCATCAAACTTGATCGCTGGAGGTTGTTAAGGGCACTTTCGTGCTTAATTTATCGATTCAAACAATCATGAACAAGGAGCAAATGGTCCATGCCCATCTATGAGTACCACTGCAAGGGATGCGGTCAAGATTTCGAATATCTGGTGCTGGGCGGCAGCGAACCGGATCAGTGCCCGGCCTGCAAGGCCGATACGGTCTGTCGACTCATGTCCACCTGTGGGTTTGTCAGCAAAGGCAGCGGCGGCCAAACCGAGAGCACGTCCGCCTCATCGTCGTCATGCACCGGTTGCAGCGCATCCAGCTGTTCCGGGTGTGGCCACTGATGGCCAGCGGCACCATCACCATCGGCACCCGGGGCAGCCAACTGGCCCTGTGGCAGGCCAATTGGGTAAAGGAGGCCGTCAGCCGTCACCATCCGGATCTCACCGTCGAGCTGGTCATCATCAAAACCAAGGGAGACAAGATCCTTGATGTTCCGCTGGCCAAAGTGGGTGGGAAAGGATTGTTCGTCAAGGAAATTGAAGAAGCCCTGCTGGATGGGCGAATCGACCTGGCGGTGCACAGCATGAAGGACATGCCCGCCGATATACCCGTCGGTCTGTGCATCGGTGCGATCCCAGAGCGAGAAGAACCCCGCGACGTCCTGATCACCCGAAGCGGCCTGCCCCTGGACCGTCTGGAACAAGGGGCGCGGATAGGCACCAGCAGCCTTCGCCGTTCCGCCCAGCTGCTTCGGTTTCGACCCGACATCAGCATTGTCGCCTTAAGGGGAAATCTGGACACCCGCCTGAAGAAACTGGAGAGCGAGGCCTTGGATGCGATCGTGCTGGCGGCCGCTGGTGTTCGCCGCCTGGGACTGGCCGACCGTATCACCCAGGTCCTGGATGAATCAATCATGCTGCCGGCCGTGGGCCAGGGCGCCCTGTGCATCGAGATCAGGAAAGATGACTCGCGCATTGCACCCGTGGTAGCTGCCTTGGACGACTTGCCCACCCGACAGGTGGTGATGGGCGAACGAATGTTCTTAAACCGGCTGGAAGGTGGCTGCCAGGTTCCCATTGCCGGTCACGGACATATCGACGAGAATGGATACACCCTCACCGGGCTGGTCTGCGATGTGGATGGATCCCATCAAGTCAAACAGTCACGAACCGGTCCCGAAGCCCAAAGCGAACAGATCGGCCTGCAACTGGCCGAAGCGCTGCTGGCCATGGGCGCCGGAGAAATCCTGGAAAGACTGAACGCGAATGCACAGTGACAACGAAACAGGCAAAGTGTTTCTGGTGGGGGCCGGCCCCGGCGACCCCGGTTTGATCACCGTCAAGGGGGCCGATTGCATTGCCCGGGCCGATGTCGTCGTCTACGACTATCTGGCATCGCCGACCCTGCTGGCGCATGCCAACCCGGATGCGGAAATGATCTACGTGGGCAAAAAGGGCGGCGATCACACCCTTCCCCAGGACGGCATCAACACCCTGATCGTAGAGAAGGCCAGACAGGGAAATGTGGTGGCCCGGCTCAAAGGGGGTGACCCCTTTATTTTTGGCCGTGGTGGTGAAGAGGCAGAAGTCCTTATCGCCGCAGGCATCCCGTTCGAGGTCGTCCCGGGCGTAACCGCCGCCATCGGCGCATCGGCGTATGCAGGCATTCCACTGACCCACCGGGACTATACATCGGACGTGGCCTTTGTCACCGGCCATGAGGATCCCACCAAGGCTGAGTCCAGTGTTGACTGGCATGCGCTGGCAACCGGCATCGGCACGCTGGTCTTCTTCATGGGGGTCAAAAACCTGCCGACCATCGCCGCCAACCTGGTGGCCAACGGCCGATCGGCGGACACCCCGGCGGCGGTCATCCGCTGGGGAACCACCCCCAAACAGAAAACCGTGACCGCGACCTTGGGCACGATCGTCGACGAAACCCGAAGCGCCGGTATCAAAGCGCCGGCCATTATCATCGTCGGCGGCGTGGTCAACCTGCGAAAGACCATGCAGTGGTTTGAAAACCGACCGCTGATGGGCCGCCGGATCGTTGTCACCCGCGCCCGGGAGCAGGCCAGCGGCCTGGTTCAACGATTGACCGAATATGGTGCTGAATGTATCCAGTGCCCCACCATTCAGGTGGGACCGCCGCCGGATTGGGCCGGGCTGGACAGGGCGATCGAGACAGTAGACCAGTATAGCTGGATCGTCTTCACCAGCGTCAATGGGGTCGATTATTTCTTCCGGCGTCTGTTTGAAAATGGGCTGGACGTGCGTGTGCTGGGACACATAAAGACCGCCGCCATCGGCCCTGCCACGGCGGACCGGCTCAGGACCTGGGGGTTGAAAAGCGACCTCATCCCGGAAAGCTACCGCGCCGAATCCGTGGTGGAGGCGTTTAGCGCCAAGCCGGTAAAGGGCAGCAGGGTCCTGCTGCCACGTGCCATGGAGGCACGCAGCGTGCTTCCCGAGGCGTTGACCCGTATGGGAGCTCT
>JAQYWF010000050.1 GCA_030145105.1 Desulfosarcina sp. | reverse complement strand
CCTCTCTCATTGGGATAGGGCATAAGCCAGAAAGCCACCCACGGTCTCCCTACATGGATGAGCGGGAATAACGTGGGTGGCGCACTTGACCGAAGGGATGACTGTTCAGCCATGGGTGGGCAACCTCAGGAAAAAGAACAGATTCAACAACTGGCTGAAGCGGCCTTCAACAAAGGCAGGGATCAGGGCCGGGCCGAGACGATTGCCGCGCAGCAGGAAAAGGTCGATCATAGCGCAGCTGCGCTCACGCACGCGGTAGAAGAGATGGCCCGCATCCGACAGCAGGATGTTGATCGGATGGAAACGGAAACAGTTCGGTTGGCGCTGGCGATCGCTAAAAAGGTCATCGGCCATGAAACCGAGCATGGCCCGGTCATCTGCCACGTGCTCAACGCGGCGATGAAAAAGGTGGTTGATCCACGTCACCTGACCATAAGACTGAACCCAAAGGATATCGACACGGTCGAAGGTTTTAAACAGGAATTACTCCTTACCGATGACTTTGGTGCGCTTTTGCGGCTAGAAGCAGATGAAATGATTCAACGGGGCGGTTGCATGATCGAAACCAAACTCGGGGATCTGGATGCACGGATCGATCAACAGATCAAGATCATCGAAGACCTGCTGCAGGACCAACTGCCCAAACACTCTACCAAAGGCTGATCCCCCATCATGTTCCAGCCATTTAGCATCGACAGATACCATGACATGCTATCGTCCGTGGTTCCCATACGGGCCAACGGACGTGTGCAAAAAATCGTCGGTCTGGTGATCGAAGCCAGCGGACCGGCATCCCAGATCGGATGCGTATGCGATATTGCCACTGAAGGGGGAACCGGCACGATCAGTGCTGAAGTGTGTGGGTTCAGGGAAGACTCGGTATTGTTGATGCCTTTGGAAGATATTCGAACCTTGGGTCCTGGATGCAAGGTAGAGGCACGCAAAGAAAAGGCGCATGTGGGTGTCGGCAAGGCGCTGCTCGGCAGGGTGATCGACGGGTTGGGCAATCCCATCGACGGGAAAGGGCCGATCGAGACTTATGATGAGTATCCCATATACGCCAATCCGATGAACCCCCTGCTCAGAAACCGCATACAGCAGCCACTGGATCTGGGTATCCGGGCGATCAATGGTTTGCTGACGGTGGGCTGTGGCCAGCGCATGGGGATTTTCTCGGGTTCCGGGGTCGGCAAAAGTGTCCTGCTGGGAATGATTGCCAGGCAAACCTCGGCAGATGTGAATATCATCGCACTGATCGGTGAGCGGGGCAGGGAACTCAACGAGTTTATCCAGAAGGATCTTGGGGAGGAGGGACTTAAGAAATCCGTGGTGGTTGTGGCCACTTCAGATCATTTGCCGTTGGTACGGCTGCGGGGGGGATTCATCGCCACCACCATTGCCGAGTACTTCCGGGATCAAGGCAACCACGTCAACCTGATGATGGATTCGGTTACCCGGTTGGCCATGGCCCAACGGGAAATCGGGTTGTCCCTGGGTGAACCCCCCACCACAAAGGGTTATACGCCCTCGGTATTTTCACTGCTTCCCAAGTTGCTGGAGCGGGCAGGTACCTCGTCGCATCGGGGCACCATTACCGGGCTCTACACCGTTCTTGTGGAAGGCGACGACATGAACGAGCCGATTGCCGATGCAGCCAGGTCCATTCTCGACGGCCACATCGTGCTCACCCGGGATCTGGCCAACCAAAACCACTATCCGGCCATCGATATATTAAAGAGCATCAGCCGTGTGATGGAAGACATCACCGACCTTGATCACAAACACCACGCCGGCCGTATCAAGGAAGCGCTGGCGACCTACCGGAAGGCCGAAGACCTCATCAACATCGGTGCTTATGCGGCGGGCAGCAATCCTAAAATCGACAATGCCATCCAGAAGATCGACCCCATCAATCAATATCTTCGACAGGGTATTCACGAAGCGTCGACTTTTGAAGAGAGTATCGACGCATTGAAATGCATGATGGAATAATGGGTTTCTTTTACATGGCTTATAATGGCGGCAGTATTTGTCGGTGCCGGGAAAAAAACGCCAGCAGTGGTAATTGTTGCCTACTATACGGTTTGCGCCAAACAATCTTCGAGGAAACGATGTTATAAATTTTGTATAATATCAGGAAGATATTAAAAAATAATAACTGGCATAGTGGTTGCTAATAAAGTTGCAAAAAGATGTGATTGACCTGACGGAAAGACTACCGGTTTGGACTTCACACATGCAGGCTCAGGCATCAGGAAAACCATGTACACCTTCAACATGCAAACGGTTCTCGATCATCGGCAATTTATCGAAGACCAACTGAAAAAAGATCTTGCCGAGATCCGTCAACAGGTGATGGCGGCCCAACAGCAGATGAAATTACTGAAAAGAAAAGAGATGGATACACGCACCGCATTGAAACAGGAACAGGCAGAGGGCGTTTCCAGTGATCAGGTGGTGGCTTACCACGCCTATTTGAAACGGCTTTCCGACCGCATTGCCAGGCAGGTGACGGTAATTAGCGAGATCAGGGAACGGGAATCCAAAAAACAGGATGCGTTGCTCGAAGCCATGAAGAAGCGCCAGATTCTGGAAAAACTCAAGGATCAAAGCCTCGATCGATATAATCAGATGATGCTGAAAAAAGAAATGAACTTCATCGATGAGGTGGCAATCAATCGGTATGCCAGAAAAACCATCCAAAAAAGCAGAGGGGGCCAATGAACCCATTCAGCGGATTCATGCAGGCGGTCAACGTTTTGGTGCCCGGGTGCGGGGACAACAACGTCAATATCGGAAAAGGTATTCAAGGCCTACTAGTATATGGCGATACCATTTTGTCCGCCAATGAGAACACCGGTTCGTTCCTGGCATGGGTGCAGGGTTTTATGCAAAACGATGCTGGTGTAAACGCTGACGGCGACAGCGGCTTCAATTTTCAACCCAGCGACCTCGATCCGGATCTGCCTGCCCTCGATCAATTGCAGGCCCTGCTGGCCGATGCAAAAGAACCATTCTCGGAAGATCAGTTGGTTGCGCACGCATTGAACGGCCACATGCTCGACGTTGGACACGTCCAGCTTCCACAAGGGACAATCAATGCCATTCTCGCCCATCATGAGCGCAGCCATGTTGCCGACATCTCCGCCCATGAAGTGCTTCCCGATATTCCAGAAATGATGGTCGCAAAAGAGAACACGCCGGCAGCTGGGCAAGCCCAAAACACTGGCAAAGGCCCACAGTTTCAGGCATCAGTTTCGGGCATTCCAGCTCCGTCCGGACAAGCCGATGAGCGCCAGATTAAAGAGAACATACCGGCGGTCGGACAAACCAACCAAGTCGCCGGCAAAGGCCCACAGGTTCGGGCGGGAACCGCCGGCCTCCCCACCCAGGCAGGACAAGCCGACGATCGTCAAGTTAAAGAGAACATGCCGGCCTTTGGACAACACAAACCCACAGCCCCAAGCCTTTCCACCCAGGCCGGACAAGTCAAAGATATTCAGAATAAAGAAAGTTTGCCTGAAGGGGACATGAAGGAAAACCGGCCAGAAGAAAGGATTGAAAAGGGAGACGCACGCGCCTTGTCCAAACCGGTAGTATCTGCCGGGGATGACAGACAAATGCGCACCAACCGATTGATTCAGGAGCGATTGCCCTCCGGGCCGGGAGTTGCTGGAAAAGCGAGCGATCCTACAACCTCCCGGTTACAAGCCATTGCCGGCCAGACCAAGGACCCGGAATTCATGCTAACGGATGTAGCGGGTCAAGGATCGACTCACTCAGAGGATGATACGGCCAATTTCCGGGGCAAAGACCCACATCACCCGGCACAGCGAGTCGACCTATCAGATGTCAAAGAAGAGGAGTGGCAAAAAAGTCAGTCATCGGAGACTGTAAAAAGCACGGCTGCCGAACAAACCAAACCCCACTCCTCATTTCAGGATACGGCAAAAGGCATGGCAGGGGACCCACCGACAAACATGGCCGTCAAGCCTGCCACCGGCCAGGCAGCCACATTGACGCGAACGGAAGACACGGCGGCAAAAATCTTCCAGACCACGGTGATGGATCAAATCGTAGATAAAGCCGCCATACGTTCCATCCATGGCCGTTCGGAAATCCAGATCCGACTGAAGCCCGAATTCCTCGGCAACGTGCAGATGAATATAGCTGCAGACAAGGAACAACTGGTGGTGCGAATCATGACGGACCGGCCGGTGGTCAAGGAGATCATAGAAACCCATCTGCACCAGTTGAAAACGGAATTGCAGAACCAGGGTCTGGCCATCGACAAATTCGAGGTCATGGTCAACCCGGATGCGAATCAACAGCACAGTCGCGATCAATTCGCCCAGATGTTCAAGCACCATTTTTCTCAAAACGGCCGGCAGCAGCCCCATGAGCAGGATCCGGAAACCTTGAATCGGGATGGCGGCAATCAATCCGACGATGATCGGCCCAACCGTGAAGGGGTCAACTATTTTGCCTGAACCAAGTCTAGGAGACCCTGGCGACGACACTATTTTTCCCGGAGGTGAAGGACAATGACAGTCATGAGTGTATCCGAGGTATACAGTCAAGCCAGCACCCCTGAAACGCAGGATAACAGCGTGATGGGGAAGGACGATTTTCTGACGCTGCTGGTGGCCCAACTGCAGCACCAGGATCCGTTGAACCCAGCGGAGAGTACCGAGTTCACCGCGCAACTGGCCCAGTTCAGTTCCCTCGAGCAGCTTCAGAACATCGAGAGCACGCTAAGCGGGTTTGAAGTCTATCAATCCACATTGAACAACATCCAGTCTTCCAAATTCATCGGCAAAACGGTTACTGCCACCGGCAGCATGTTCGGTGTCAATGGCGGAAACCCGGACCCCATCCGCTTTGATCTGGTTAACGACGCGGACAGTGTATACATCCAGGTCTATGACAAATTCGGAGGGTTTGTGACCGATATCCAGGCGGGCGCCCGGCAAGCAGGGGAACAGCAGGTGGCGTGGGATGGACGGGATTCAAACGGCGCGGCTGTTGCCGATGGCTCCTACACGTTTACCGTCATGGCCATGAACACCGATGGCGCTATCGTCAGCTCCAACAGCTACACCACCGGTATCGTCACGGGTGTCGATTATAAAACCGGTGCCACGAACTTATTAATCAATGACCGTGAAGTTCCCATTTCCTCGGTGATCCGCATCGAGGAAACCGGGGACCAAAGCGAATAGTTAATCATCAAAACCGTCTAAAAAGGAGAACAACCATGATCGGTTCACTGTACTCAGGTATTTCAGGATTGAAGGCCAACACTAGCGCCATGGCGGTCATCGGCGACAACATCGCCAATGTAGATACCACCGGGTTCAAGGCATCACGCGTATCCTTTGCAAACATCTTCAGCGCATCCTTGAGCCAGAGCAGTCTTCAGATCGGGCGTGGTGTGACATTAAACGATGTGAATCCCCAGTGGCAGGCGGGTTCCCTGGAAAACACCAATAGTGCGACGGATCTTTCCATCAACGGTGCTGGCCTTTTCATGGTTGACGACCCCACCAACGGCATCCCCTATTACTCGCGGGCCGGCCAGTTCGAGTGGGACAAGGATGGGAATCTGGTCACCCCGGACGGCTTCATCGCCCAAGGGTATACGCTCGATCCGGTGACCGGCGCCCCCGGCAATATAGATGACATTGTCCTGCCCAACGGCACCAGCGCGCCCAATGCCACACAAAATATTTCTTTTGGCATGAACCTGAACAGTGATGCGGCCGTCGGGGATGTGTTTACGAACTCCATCACCACCTTCGATTCGCTGGGCTCGGAAGCGGTTTTGGACATCGAATTCACACGCTCGGCTGCTGGGTGGGACTGGGCCGTGGCGGCTGTTGATCACACGAACCCTGCTGCAACTAGTGGCTCAACCGGGGCCTTGGTATTCGATGCGGTCGGTAACCTGGATCCTGCTGCTTCCTCGCCTGCCAATTCGAATGCTCCGATTGTGGTAACCGGTATCGGCCCGGCCTCAGATTTAAGCATAACCTGGAACTATCTCGATGCTACTGGTGCTTCCGATGGCAGCATTACCGGGTACAGCTCGGAATCCAGCAAGACCGCCCAAAGCCAGGACGGATATCCCTCCGGAACCCTGCAATCGGTTTCTGTGGACGAAGATGGTTATTTTACCGGCATCTATTCCAATGGGTCGATGATCCCCTTTGCGCAGCTCGCCCTGGCAGATTTTGCCAGCTATTCGGGCCTGGGCAAGCAGGGCAGCAATCTGTATGCGGAGTCCCTGACCTCCGGCCAAGCACTTATCGGACCGCCAAACTCAGCCGGAAGGGGCACCATTGCGTCCAGCACCCTCGAGATGTCCAACGTGGACCTGGGCACCGAATTCGTTGAGATGATCACCACCCAGCGGGCCTTTCAGGCCAATTCCAAGGTGATTACCGCCAGTGACGAGATCCTGGCCGAGTTGCTGAATATCAAACGTTAAGACCCGTCAAACATAAGCATGCCGGCTGTGGACAATGGCTTCGATCAGCATTGCCCATAGCCGGAGGTCCTCCTTTTTTTGGGCATCCGGGTTAATTTTCCCGGTTTCATCACGCCGACACGCTTCTGTCAACACCTTGACTCTTTCCTGCTATTATTGACACCTTATCTGCCCTTCAGGATCCTTTCAGCACCTCTTCTTTTTTATCACGGCGGGATTTACGCATCGGTTTTGAGGCCGTTTTTGCCATACCGGCCGTTCCAGCCGGCGTGCATCGCCCAGTGGATCCGTATTTCTTTGATCCTGCCAAATACTTAACGATATAAAATAAAATGGCATGCAACATGCTTATTTCCGTAATAATTAATCCTTCATTCAGTATCATCAAGATATCTATAACCATTCGGCGGAGGGTCACGAATGTCGAAAACAGTGTTGATCATCATCATTGCGGTAGCCGTTCTCTTCATGGGAACGGTGGGTGCAGGCTTTTTTATCCTTTGGAACAAGATTTCTCAGATCCCCCAGGATCCGTCGCAGGCCGCTGAGATGCCTGTAGAAGAAGATGAAAATATCATTGGCCCTCTATATCCGCTGGATACCATGATCGTGAACCTGGCAGGCCACGGAGGCAAGCGATACCTCCGGGTCACCATGGCGTTGGAACTCAGCGATCCGGAATCGGTGGAGACGATTGAAAGCCGGCTGCCCCAAATTAGAGATGCTGTTTTGATGATCCTGCCCACCAAGACCTATGACGATGTCAGTACTACCAACGGTAAAATAGCCTTGCGGAACCAGGTCATGGAAAAAATCAATACCCTGATGACCAAGGGCCGGGTAAACAACATTTACTTCACTGAGTTTGTCGTACAATAGGAATCGATCATGGCCGACCAGATCCTGTCACAAGAGGAAATCGATGCGCTGCTTTCGGCAATGGACAGCGGAGAGATAGATGTCGCCGAAGAGAAGCAGGAAGACGCCGTCGATGTTAGCTCGTATGACCTCACCGCCCAGAACATCATGCAGCACGGCCAGTTCGATGCACTGGAAGAAGTTTACGACAAGTTTGTCAATCTGTTTCAAGGATCCCTGTCCAGCCTCTTTCAACGGACATTCACCGTTAAGGCAATCTCACGGGAAACCGTCAAATTCGGGGAATTCATTAAGGCGTTTTCGAATCCCACTGGATTTATTATTTTCGGCATGGAGCCGCTGATCGGATCTGCGCTCATGGTCTTTGAACCCAACTTGGTTTTCTCCCTGATCGACTGCATGCTCGGCGGTGACGGAAAGCCGATGGATAAAATTCGTGAATTCACCATGATCGAAAGGCGGATGCTCCAGCGGATTGCCACGGCCGTGCTAAAAGATCTTGAAACCGCCTGGGAAGACGCGTATCGCGTCCGTCTGGCCTTGCGAAAAATTGAAACCAAACCTGAGTTCGTTTATCTGATCAATCCCGGCGACCAACTTGTCATCGTTGTCTTCGAGATCAGCACGGAAGGGTTTTCTGGCAATATTCACCTGTGCCTGCCCTATCTCATGCTCGAACCCATCAAGGAGCAGTTGAGTTCCAGCTACCTCAGGGAGAAAGACCGGGTCAGTTCATTTGGTGATGAGATCCGCAAACTGCTGGGACGCACAGAGGTGAACATCGTCGCAGAATTGGGGAAAACGGTCTATTCGGTGGAGGATATTTTAAATTTCGAAGTCGATGACATTCTTCGATTGAACACCGGCCCCCAGAACAACGTGATTGTGAATATCGAGCGCGTTCCCAAATATCTTGGGATGCCCGGTGTCGTCAAGGGAAGCAAAGCCGTCCAAATCACCGAAGTGATCGATCAGGACCAGGGAAAGGGATAATCGATGGCAGATAAAAAGAAACATGCTCCGTCAGGGCTTGCCAGCGGCGGAAACCCAGCGGGTTCGTCAGCAGCAACGGCGGGTACGGTTGAGCATTCCAGCACCGGTGTCAAGGGACCTGCAGGCGTCGTTGACAACCTGGACCTGTTGCTGGACATCCCTTTAGAGATCACCATCGAACTGGGGCGAACGAAAATGTTGATCAATGATCTGCTCAAACTGGGACAGGGATCGGTCATTGACCTGCCCAAGGAGGCCGGTGATACGCTTGAAATTCTAGCCAACAACCGGTTGGTGGCCAAGGGCGACGTGGTGGTGGTGAATAAAAAGTACGGCATTCGTCTTACCGAAGTGATCAGTTCGGTCGAACGGGTGGAGAAATTAGGATGAATGGAACACCTGACATGATTACCGCCGGGTTGAAAATGGTCGCCTCGCTGGGCGTGGTGCTGGCGGTGATTCTTTTCCTTTTATACGGGATCAGGAAGCTTAGCAGCCAACGAATGGGCGCTGCCGGCGGGAAACGGATACAGGTGCTGGAAAGTCATTACATGGGTGTTAAAAAGACCATTTCACTGGTTCGCGTACCGGGAAAGGTTTTGGTGCTGGGCATTTCCGGTGATCGCATCAATCTACTGGATACGCTGGACGAAGATACCGTCCAACAGGAGACGCCGCCTGGTGTGTCGACATCTTTCGGTCCGTTACTATCCGATCGTTTGAGAAAAATCGGCAACGGGTTCAAGAGAAAGGAAGGCGTGTGATAAAGGCGCACAACCGGCGGCAGGTCCATAAACGGCACCAGAGAATAAATAAGGCGATCCTGCTTGGCCTGCTGGCTGTCATGCTGATCGGTTTTGCGACCATGGCCGGCAGCGCATGGGGGCAGACGCCCGCACCGCTGATCAGCATCGGTCTGGACCAGGAGGGAGATCAGGGCCAGGTGGCTGTGGTCATGCAATTGTTTCTTCTCATGACGGTGCTCTCCCTGGCGCCATCGATCCTGATCATGCTTACCTCGTTTACCCGCATTGCGATTGTTTTCTCGCTGCTTCGCCAAGCCATGGGAACCAACCAACTCCCGCCCAACCAGGTGGTGATCGGCCTGTCGCTCTTCCTGACATTTTACGTGATGGCCCCGGTCTGGCAGCAGGTGAATCAGGATGCCCTCCAACCGCTCATCAGCAAAGAGATCAATCAGACGCAGGCCCTGGACAGGGCGCTGGGGCCCATCCGCAATTTCATGATTTCCCAGACCCGGGAAAAGGATCTGGCCCTGCTGGTCAACGTGGCCAAGATGCAGCGCCCGGCCAACGTCGGCGAGGTTCCCACCACGGTGTTGATCCCATCTTTTATCATCAGTGAGTTAAAGACCGCTTTTCAGATCGGTTTCATGCTTTACGTACCCTTTTTGATCATTGACATGGTGGTGGCCAGCGTTCTGTTGTCCATGGGAATGATGATGCTGCCGCCTATAATGGTCTCTTTGCCTTTTAAACTGATGATTTTTGTGCTTGCCGATGGTTGGCACCTGATCGTCGGATCCCTTGTAAAAAGCTTTGCCTGAAGGAGTGTTCTCCCATGACCCCTGAATTTATAACCGGTTTTTTCATGCAGGCCATCAAAACAGCCATCTATCTTGCCTCCCCCATGCTGGCGGTGGGCCTGATTGCCGGCGTACTGGTGAGCATGTTCCAGGCCGCCACCCAGATTAATGAAATGACCCTGGTGTTTGTACCTAAAATGTTAGGCGTCGCGCTGGCCCTGCTGTTTTTTTTCCCCTGGATGCTGAAAATAATCATAGGATATACGCAGAACCTGTTCATCAATCTGCCCACCTACATCCGATGAACATGGAAAACAACCATGGCGACGCTTAATATCCCCGTTGACGCTTTCTACGGGGTGATGCTGATTTTCCTCAGGGTTGCCGCCATCGTTTTCAGTGCCCCGGTTCTGGATACCAACACCATTCCGGCCGTCTTCAAAGCGGGGCTCGCCCTTGCGGTCAGTATTCTGCTGCTCCCGGCGGTGGACACGGTCGTTACCGTAAAGGATCTGAGCCTGATGACCTTTGTCATCGGTGTTTTCTCCGAAATTGCCATTGGTGTGACCATCGGGCTTTCGGTGAAGCTGTTGTTCGCCGGCATTCAACTGGCCGGGCAGATCGTCGGTTATCAGATGGGCTTTGCCGTGGCCAATGTGGTAGACCCGGCCACCAGCGCCCAGATCCCAATTCTGGCACAATTTTACAATTTGACGGCAATGCTTGTATTTTTAGCTATCAACGCCCACCATTTGTTCTTTTCGGCGCTGGTGGACAGCTATACGATCCTTCCTCCCCTGTCCATGCATATCAGCCCGCAACTGGTGGGGATGATGATGCGGCTGGCCGCAAACATGTTTGTCGTGGCCGTTAAAGTCGGCGCCCCCCTGATCGCGGTCATGCTGATGGTCAGCGTTGCCCTTGGCATGGTGGCCAGAACCGTTCCCCAGATTCACATTTTCATCGTGGCCATGCCGTTGAAAATCGTCATCGGACTGGTTTTTTTGCTGATGGTCAGCCCTTATCTCACGGCTTATTTGATTGATTTGTTTTCATCCTATCAGGTGACCTTGTTTGATCTGATACGGTTGATGGCATTGGCAAGGTGACCCATGGCCGGTGAACAGAGTCAGGATAAAACCGAACAACCCACCGGCAAGAAGCTTGCCGATGCCCGCCAAAAGGGAAATGTGGCCCAAAGCCGGGAGATTCCTTCCGTGTTGATTCTCTCCGGCAGCATAGGCGTTCTTTTTTTTGCCGGTTCATGGATGCTTGGGCGGCTGACAGAAGTCATGCGCACCATGTATCAACGTGCAGGAACCCTGAGCATGTTGCCCGAAACCATGCATACCCTGTTTTGGGATATTTTTCTCAATGGCATCGTCGTCCTTGTCCCCCTTATGCTGGCGGTCATGACGGCCGCGGTTCTTGGCAATGTGGCTCAGTTCGGTTTTCTCATTACTGGAGAAAAACTATCACCCAATCTGGCCAAACTCAACCCCATCAGCGGTCTCAAGAAGTTGATTTCCCTCAGGTCGCTGGTGGAGCTGGCCAAATCCATCATTAAACTCGTCATTATCAGTGGGGTCGCCTATATCGTCATCCATCGCTATCTGGATCAGATTCCCGGCCTCATGCAATTAAGCATTGGAAATATCATCGGGTTTATCGGTCAGGTGTCATTTCAGATATGTTTTTATACCTGCATGGTTCTTTTTCTTATGGCTGCGCTTGATTTTGCCTACACCAAATGGCAACACCAGCAGGATTTAAAAATGACCAAACAGGAGGTCAAGGACGAATACAAACAGCGTGAGGGTGATCCGTCGGTAAAGGCCAGGATCCGGTCCGTTCAACGGGAAATGGCCAGACGGCGGATGATGGAAGCGGTGCCTGAAGCCACCGTGGTCATTACCAACCCCACCCATTTGGCCATCGCACTGAAATATGAAGAAGGGATGCATGCTCCCACCGTCGTGGCCAAGGGCGCCGGTTTCGTCGCCCAGAAGATTAAAACCATTGCCATCGAAAATGACGTCCCCCTGGTGGAGAACAAACCGTTGGCCAGAACCATTTTCAAATCAACGGAGATCGGCGACTTTATTCCTGCAGAACTTTACCGGGCCATCGCGGAAATCCTTGCCTATGTCTTTCGCCTTAAAGGTCTCGTTAACCCCTGATTACCAATGGATGCCAGACATCAATGGTCGCCGTTGTCATGAGATGGATCCCATTTCATCCGCTTTGGATACTTTCGTCTTTCCGGGACAATAAATTGACGCTTTATTAAACCGCATGCTGGTTTCCATCGGTAAATTCGAGGATGGATATTTCGCGCACTAAATTAAAAAGGTAAAATGTATAATATAAACGAAAGCTTTGATTTGGATTGGGTGTCGTGCCGGCAGAAAGTATCCATAAGCATGGAATAGGCATGGAATGTGCTATTTCCAAGTTGCATGACCACGATTTAGTAATCAAGGAGCACCAAACCGCATCATGGAACTTGCCGAACGCAAACAGTATTTAAACAGCTTCGCCTTTGTCGCCAACAATTCCGATGTGTTAATGGGGTTTGCCGCCATGTCCATTCTCATGGTCATGGTCATTCCCATTCCGGCAATCCTGCTCGATCTGTTCCTCTCTTTCAATATCACCTTGTCACTGATCATTCTTTTGGTGGGGATGTACATCCTTAAACCACTGGATCTGTCTTCCTTTCCTTCGCTGTTGTTGCTATCCACCCTGTTCCGGCTTTCCTTGAACGTGGCCTCGACGAGAATGATTCTTCTTCATGGAAACGAGGGTACCCATGCCGCCGGCAAGGTGATCATGGCTTTCGGCAACTTTGTGGTCGGCGGCAACTATCTAGTGGGATTTATCGTTTTTATCATCCTGGTGGTAATCAACTTCATGGTGATCACCAAAGGCGCCGGCAGAATCGCAGAAGTGGCCGCCCGGTTTACCTTGGACGCCATGCCCGGCAAGCAGATGAGCATCGATGCCGACCTGAATGCAGGACTCATCGATGAAGCCCAAGCCAGGGAGCGCCGCGGTCAGATCAGCCGCGAGGCGGAATACTACGGTGCCATGGATGGTGCCAATAAGTTTGTCCGCGGCGATGCCATTGCCGGTATTATTATCACCTTTGTCAATATCCTGGCCGGTCTGGCCATTGGTGTATTCCAAAAAGACATGAACTTTGTCGATGCCGCCCAGACCTACACCTTGCTCACCGTAGGCGACGGATTGGTAAGCCAGATCCCTGCACTGATTATCTCCACCGCTGCCGGCATCGTCGTGAGCAGGGCCGGTGCCGAAAAGAATCTGGGGCTCGAAATCGGAAGCCAACTGCTGGTTCAGCCCCGGGCCTTCGTCGTCGCTTCAATTATCCTATTTGGTTTCGGTCTGGTTCCCGGAATGCCGACCCTTCCGTTCTTAATATTATCCGCTACGGCTGGATTGGTGGCCTATCTGGTGTTTCAAACGGAGCGGGCCAAGCAAGAAAATGCGAGTGAGATCGCCCTGCAGCAAACGAAAAGGGCTGAAGAAAAACCACCGGAAGCCTTCAAACCCCTACCACCCATCGATGTGCTGGCCCTTGAAGTCGGTTATGGTTTGATTCCGCTGGTGGATGTGGAACAGGAAGGTGAACTGCTCGAGCGAATCAAATCCATCCGGCGGCAGATCGCCCAGGAAATTGGCATCGTGGTACCGTCCATTCACATCCAGGACAACATGAAACTCAAACCGGGCGCCTATTCCATATTTTTGAAAGGCATCGAAGTCGCCAGCGGCGACCTGATGATCAACCATCTCCTGGCCATGAATTCGGGTAAAGCCGATGCGAAGATCAGCGGCATTGCCACCCGGGAACCGACCTATGGCCTGGAGGCCTTCTGGATCAACCCGGCGGCCCGCGAGGATGCCAATTCAAAAGGATATACGGTTGTGGATCTGGCAACGATCATGACCACTCACCTTTCCGATGTCATCCGCCTCCATGCGCACGAGCTGGTGGGGCGACAGGAAATCCAGAAAATGCTCGATAGCATCAAGGGCAGTCATCCCAAAGTGGTGGAAGAACTGGTTCCCAATCTTATGTCCTTGGGGGGTGTGGTCCGGGTGATCCAGAATCTTCTGCAGGAACAGGTACCCGTGAGGGATTTGCTCACTATTTTGGAGACCCTGGCAGACTGGACCCCCACCACCAAGAAGCTAGAAATCCTGACCGAACACGTGCGTCAGGCCCTTGCCAGAACCATTACCAATTTTTATCAGTCTGACGATGGCAAGCTGCATGTGCTTACGTTGGATCAGCGGGTTGAGAAAAAGGTCGCCGAGTCGCTTCAGCAAACCGATCAGGGATCTTTTCTGGCCATCGACCCGGCCTTAGCAAAGAGCATAATGGATGACCTGAGCATTAAAATGGAGGACTATAAATCCTTGGGTGTTCAACCTCTGCTCGTCTGTTCGGCCCAGATCCGGAGCCATTTTAAAAAACTGGCCGACCGTTTCATTCCCGGACTGGCCGTGCTTTCTTATGATGAGATCGTCAGCAGCGCCAAGATACAAATAGTGGGAACCGTGGAGGCCTCAGATGCAGATTAAGCGCTTTGAAGCGGCCGATATGACAGAAGCCCTTCGTTTGGTTAAACGTGAGTTTGGCGACGATGCCGTGATTCTGTCGGCTAAAGAAGTACGACCGGGTGGGTTTTTCAGTGCGTTGAGAAAAAAGAGTGTCGAGATTGCCGCAGCCACCGATTATCCGGTGGACGAAGCCCGAAAAAGCAACGATTTTTCAGGCCTGTTGTCGAAACATCTGAACACTGATGGGGAAACGGATCGCGTTTCTTTATCGTCATCACCCCAGCCCCCTATGCCATGTGCCCGGAACGTGCAGTCAATTTCGCATCCGCGACCGGCATCGGAAAAGCAGCATTTGTCATACGATAGAACCGAGCCGACACGGACGCAGGAATTGATTTTGCAGGAAGTGAATGCCGACCCGGAGACAACGCGCAGTGGTGGGGCAGGGGAGGAACCCGCGGCTGAAGCGTTTATAGACCCGCAACGCAATCCACCCATCGCCGACCCTTTTTATCGCGACAATGCAGCGCAGAAAGTCATTGCGGTGGTGGGGCCGTGCGGCGCAGGAAAAACCACCACGGTGGCCAAACTGGCTTGGCATTGTCGGGTGATTGAAAAGAAACCGACCGGGTTGATAAGCCTTGATCGCTTTCGAATCGGGGCAAACGGAATGCTGGCAACGGTTGCGCGAATCATGAAACTGCCGCTTCGCATCGTCCACGACGCCGAGCAGCTGCAGTCGGCGTTAACCGATCTGACGGACGTCGATGTGATCTTGATTGACACCCCGGGTATGAGCGGCACGGACACATCCATGATGATCGAGGTCTGCTCACTGCTTCGAATCGCCGAACCGGACGAGACCCATCTGGTGGCCAATGCAACTGTCCGGGATGACGTGTTTGAAGCCAGTGTGGCAACTTACACGCCCCTGGGGGTGAATCGATTGCTCCTCACCCATTTGGATGAGCATATCGGTGAGGCCGCCGGATTTAATCGGGTTAAGAAATGCGGGCTTCCGGCCTCTTTTTTTGGTGACGGGGTAGATCTGTCAGATGGCTTTCATGAATGTACAGCCGCCAAACTGGCCGAGACTTCTTCTCATCGTGAGCGCGCTGCCGGACAGGTAACGCTTTTTTCCAGAAAGCGAAGTCAGATAAATACCGATTCCGCCGACAGCGATGGGACTGGTGATTCGGTCCACTATTTGGCCAACCGAAATTCCGAGCTGTTTCATCATCCCGCCTGCAAGTCGGTAAAACGGATCAACGCGGAGAATATCACCGCCTTCAACAGCATTGAACAAGCCATGGACGAAGGCTTCAAACCGTGCCGGGCATGCTGCGATATCGGCATGATCAGAAAAGCGGTAACGGAAGGCTTTGGCTACCAGCATGCGCGTTCCATGTAACCTGGGAGAACTAACTGCAATGCCAAATTATGAGTTGACCGGACAGATCATCAGCCTGAACCAGAAAAGAAGACAGAGACACGCGATGATGAAAAAGGGTGCCGCGAAATCGTCACCGGCCAGGGTCATCGCCATCACCAGCGGCAAAGGGGGCGTTGGCAAAACCAATATCGTCGCCAATTTAGGTTACGCCCTGTGCAAGTCGGGCAAACGGGTGCTCATCTTCGATGCGGACCTGGGACTCGGAAACCTGGATGTGCTTTTGGGCTTGACGCCCCAGTTCAATCTATCCCATGTGGTCGAAGGTAAGAAGAAATTGTCGGAAATCATCATCAGCGGGCCGGGGAATTTAAAGATACTGCCCGCCTCGTCGGGGATTCAGGAGTTGACCAAGTTAACCTTCGCTCAGAAATTAGAGATATTCAACGAACTCAACACACTCTTGTGCGAATTTGATATCGTGTTGATCGACACGGCCGCCGGCATCTCCTCCAACGTACTCTATTTCAATGCCTCCGCCAACGAGATCATGGTGGTCGTCACCCCTGAGCCGACTTCCATTACCGATGCATATGCATTGATGAAAATCCTTTCTGTCAAATACCAGGAGAAGCATTTCCGGCTGATCGTCAATCTGGCAAATAATGCAAAAGAAGCGGATGACGTGAGCCGACAGCTCTGTCTGGTGGCAAATCGGTTTCTGGACGTCTCCATCGAGTATTTTGGGCATGTGCTGGTAGACGACAAGGTGAAGGCCGGCGTTCGCAAACAGAAAGTCGTCAGTGAAATGGCCCCCATGACCCAGGCGAGCCGAAACTTCGCCGAACTGGCCCATAAAATCGTTCGATCTCAACCGATGATTGACCGCCCGGAGAGTCGACCGCTGATCTGGCGAGATATCGTTTAAACCAAAAAGCAGAACGGAAGAATTCCTAAACGTGGAGTAAAAATATGGATCTGGCCCAATCACGAGAAGAAAATTTCGGAAAAGAGAGCCATTTACTGCGAAATCAGATTATCAACGAATACCTTCCCTACGTGAAGCGTATCGTGAATCGGATCGCGGTTCATCTGCCGGCCACCATCGAGGTGGATGACCTGATCAATGTGGGAATTATTGGATTGATTCAGGCCATTGAGCGTTACGACCCGACCCGGGACAATAAATTTATCACCTACGCCGTCTTTCGCATCAAAGGCGCCGTGTTGAGCGAACTGCGATCGCGCGATTTTCTGGGTCGTACCACGCGAAGAAAGATCCGGGATCTGGAAAAGGCCTATGTGAAGCTGGAACAAAAATTGGGGCGGGATGTGGCCGACGAGGAGGTGGCCGAAGAAATGAACATGGATCTAGAACAATATTATAAGGTAAAGCGGATGTCCAGCATCTCTTTCGTCAGCTTCGAGGAGGTCGGGCAGGCATCGCGAAGCGATACGGCGACGATTGCCAGTTCTCTGGCCTATGGCGATGCCGATGACGCGCTGTCAATGACCACCATGAAAGAGATCAAGTCCACCATCGCCCAAAATATCGATTTGCTGCCGGAAAAGGAAAAGCTTGTCGTCTCGCTTTACTATTCCGATGAGTTGACCATGAAGGAGATCGGTAAGGTCATGGATATTACCGAATCCCGGGTTTCACAGATCCATGCGCAGGCCATTATTCATTTGAGAAGCAAACTGCGCCGAGAGGGATTGCTTGAGGATTGACCGGAATCTTTACGCATCGACCTGCATGATCGGACGTGTTGATGAAAAGGAAAAGAGGTGAACATGTTACTTGCCAGCTATGAAATTTGGGGCGTCGTCGTTACCGTACTGCTGATTGGATTCTGGATCATAAAACGGGGCATTGCCCGGAAAAGCACTGAATCGGCGATCGGGTTGGATGGCGCGATTTTAGATTCTTCCTGCCGGGATCATGATGTCGAGCATCGGGCGCTCATGTTCCTGATGGCCCAGAAAACCGATTCCGTATTGGTCGCGCTGGCTCGTACCATCGAGCAGGAACGACAAAAACTGGGCGCTGTCGTCAGAAAACCGTCGATGACCGTGGCCATTGATGACTTACAGGCAGCCTCGATACCTGTCGCAAACAGTCGTCCATCGTCCTATGACCAGATTCTGCCTATGGTCGATGATGGGATGGCGGTGACGACGATCTCTCGCCAATTGCGACTGCCCGAAGCGGAAGTCTCCATGGTTATGCGCTTGAATGCTGCCTGACCGCTGATTGGGCATCGATTTTATAGAATAGGAAAAAAAGACCGGTAGGGCACTTGTTGCCTACCGGTTTTTTGATTTTCAGCTGGTTTCGCAAGTCCTTGCCTCGTGCAATCAGCCGAATGGAGAGAAGGACCGGAATGCGGCGGTTATGGCATACAGGTTGCACAAAACGCTGTTAGCCATGAATAAACCCAACCCAACCCATCAGGAGTCAACCCCATGAGTGGTGGAATGTACCTTGCCGCAGCCGGCGCCCTGGTTCAGCAATTGCGACTGGAGGTGCTCAGCAACAATGTGGCTAACATCAATACCATCGCCTATAAAGGCGATCGATCCGTCTTTCAGATTCCGGAGGAGACCGAACCCCAGACATTCGAGACCTCCATTGAAGGGATTCAAACGTTGTCACCCTATGCACCGCCTTTTTCTACCGTCACCGACTTCAGTCAGGGTGCGATTCGACAGACCGGCAACCCGTTGGATGTGGCAATCAACGGCGACGGCTTTTTTTCCATCCAGACGCCCGGCGGTGTCCAGTATACGCGCCAAGGGAGTTTAACCCTGGACTCCGAAGGGGTGCTGGTCACCCCGGAGGGCTATCCGGTCCTCGGTGACGGTGGTGAGATTAACCTGGAAGCGGGAACCGTTGAGATCGACCAGCAGGGAAGTGTATACGTGGATGGTGACGAAGTGGGACGACTGCAGATTACCGATTTTACTAATCCTGAGACGCTGACAAAAGCCGGTAACGGCCGATTTGTTGAATCGGAAGGGACGATTTCGACTGAGTTCCCGGAAAACACAACCTTGAGCCAGGGGTATCTGGAGACCGCCAACATCAACCCGGTGCAGGCCATGACCGAGATGATTGAAACATCCCGGGCCTTTGAAGCTTATCAGAAAGTGATCCAAAGCGCTGACGAAGCCACATCCAAGAGCATCAATGATGTGGGCAAGACCATCTAACTGTGAACAGATGAGGAGGAACTCATGATCAAAAGTCTATGGTCCGCGGCCACCGGAATGCAGGCCCAGACAATGAACATCGATGTGATTTCAAACAACCTGGCCAATGTAGCTACCACCGGTTTTAAAAAGAGCCGGGCCGATTTCCAGGACCTGCTCTATCAGACCCTGCGATCACCGGGGGTGGCCTCGTCCGCCGACACACAGGTGCCGACCGGCATACAGGTGGGAACCGGTGTGCGTCCTGCCGCCGTACAGAAGATGTTTACCCAGGGAGAATTCGTACACACCCAAAATGAACTGGACATGGCCATCGAAGGGGATGGGTTTTTTCAGGTGATTCAGCCCAGCGGAGAGACCGCCTATTCTCGGGCCGGTTCATTCAAACTGGACAATGAAGGGCGAGTGGTGACCTCGGATGGGTTTGCCATGGAACCGGAACTGACCATTCCGGCAGATTCGTTGGCCATATCCGTCGGGATCGATGGAACGGTATCGGTACTGCTGGCCGGCGAAAACCAGCCAACCGAGATTGGCAACATTGAACTGGCCCAGTTTGTCAACCCGGCGGGGTTGAGGAGTGTCGGTAGAAATTTGTTCATGCCTTCTGCCGCTTCGGGAGATGCCACCACCGGAACGCCAGGTACGGATGCTTTCGGAAACATCGCCCAGGGGTATCTGGAATCGTCCAATGTGAGCGTAGTAGACGAAATGGTCAACATGATTGTGGCCCAGCGGGCCTATGAAACCAACAGCAAAACCATCCAGGCGTCTGATGAAATGCTCCAGACGGCAACCAACCTGAGAAGGTGATAACGATGATGACTCACGGAATCCAACGACCCGACAATATGGTAAAGCTAGGTGCAGGCCTTATTGTCATGGTTGTGCTGTGTCTGCTTGCCCCGGCCGCTTTTTCCTCTGATGGCACCTGCCTCACACTCAAATCGGAGTCCCTGGTCGAGCAAGGATCGGTACGTCTGTCCGACATTGCCACCTTGACCGGCCCATCGGAGAACCAGTTGAAGACCTTAGGCGCAACTATTGTGGCCAGGGCCCCTCAGCCTGGTCAGACCCGGTTCGTGGGTGTCGACTATATACGTATTCGTCTCAAACAGGCCGGTGTCGATACGGCGTCGATATCTTTTAAAGGTCCCCCGGATGTACGGATTACCCGTCAGTCGGCAACCTTGCCCATCCAACCCATCCAGCGTGCGGTTGAGACGACGATCCGCAGTCGGATGCCATGGAACAATGAGGATGTGACCATTGGAGAGATTTCCCTGGATGAGACCATTCAGCTGCCCACGGGAAAACT
>JAQYWF010000259.1 GCA_030145105.1 Desulfosarcina sp. | reverse complement strand
GGGTAGCGGTGACCTGATAACCGTTGCCCCCGGAGGCGCCCATCACCCAGAGGTCGTCTTGGCCCCCCGAATAATACCCGTAGACGATTTTTGACAGATCAGGCCGGATTTTAATCGCGCTTGGTAGTCTTTCAGATCCTTTTTCACGGTTCCCATCAACAAATATAAGCCAAGCACATTGCCAAGGGACATGGCAAAAATCGCCGCATCTGAAAAATCGATGACCGGCCCCAGACTCATGCTGCATCCGATAACCACAAACACACAGAAGATCAGTTTAAATGTCAACTCCGAAATGCGGCTTTCCCCGAACAAATAGGTCCAACATTTCAAACCATAGTAAGACCAGGAGATCATGGTGGAGAAGGCGAACAAGAGCACGGCAATGGCGAGTACGACGCCAAACCAGGGGAACACAGACTGGAACGCGGCTGAGGTCAAGGCCACACCGGTCATTCCCCCTGCGTCGGCGTAGGCGCCGGTGATGACAATGACCAGAGCGGTCATGGTACAGATCACCACCGTGTCGATGAACGGTTCCAGAAGCGCCACATACCCTTCGGTGAGTGGTTCGTTGGTTCGAACGGCAGAATGCGCGATGGCTGCCGAGCCGATGCCGGCTTCATTCGAGAAGGCTGCACGCTTGAGACCCTGTATCAAAACACCGATAACCCCGCCACCAATGGCTTCGGGCGCAAAAGCCCCTCGAACAACAAGCGAAAATGCGGCTGGTATTTGGGTGATGTTTGCCAAAAGGATCACAACGGCGGTGCCCACATATAATATCGCCATCAAGGGCACGATTTTCTCCGTAACCTTGGCAATGGATTTGATACCACCAATAATAACAGCACCGACGATAACAGCCAGGATAATTCCAAACAGCCAGCCGGTATCGGTAAAAATTCCGAATGTATTGGCAATCATTTGATGGGCCTGGTTCCCCTGAAACATATTACCGCCACCAAATGAGCCGAAGATACACATGATGGCGAACAATACGGCCAGCACCTTGCCAAGCCCCGGCTTGCCTTTTTCTGCCAACCCCTTGCTCAGATAATACATCGGGCCGCCGGAGACATGTCCGTCGGGGAAGGTTTCACGATATTTGACACCCAGTGTGCATTCGGTAAATTTTGAGGCCATACCGGCCAGTCCTGCCACGATCATCCAAAAAGTGGCACCGGGTCCTCCTAAACTGACCGCAACGGCAACACCGGCAATATTTCCCAGCCCCACCGTCCCGGACAAGGCTGTGGCCAGCGCCTGAAAGTGCGAGACTTCACCGGCATCTTCGGGATTTGAATAGACACCGCGAAGCAGGTCGATAGAATGCCGGATACCCGTGAACTGGACAAACCCCATATATACCGTCAAAATCAAGGCGCAGAGGATCAGCCAGGCGACGATCAGTGGGAAACTAACACCGTTGATCGACACGGAATAGAAAATAAATGAAACGAATGGCCCGAACACCGTGTTGAAAATTTCGCTGATCTTTTGATCGATGCCCCCCCCGGCGGCGTCCTGAGAGAAGGCCACCACCGGCGCACAAAAGGAAAACGCCGTTATTAAAATCGAAATGGCTTTATATTTCATGATTATTTTTCCTTTTCATGTTGTCGGATAAGTTTCACAAAAAACCCATGGCAGTTTTCCTGAAAAGCAACATAGTGCAGAGGACTTTTGTGAATTCTCACACCCTCATGTGCATAAGCACACATGAGGAAGGCCGATTACGATGTTGCTAGGGGACGATCGTTACCGGGATATGGGCAAGCTGGGTCAGCTTTGTGGCAACACTACCAAAAAGCAAGGATGTGATCCCCGAATGACCGATCCTGCCGACAACAATTTGTCCGGCCCCACGCTCTTTGGCGATTTGGAGCAGGACATCGGCCACTTGACCATGGCGGACAACGCCGAGAGCCTTGACACCTTGGCTTTCGAGCGACTGCAGTATCGGATCCAGCACTCTCTCCTGGGCGGTTTTGATTTCTTCCTTGCGACGCAAATGACGTTGTTCGTTTTCTTCGGGGGTGTTGAACGTATACGGTGACCATTCAACCACATAAGCGAGAACCAGATGTGTCTTGCCGGACGTGGCTTGCGAGACGGCAAAACGTACCGCATGTTCGCCGGCTTTACTGCCGTCAATGCCTATCAAAATTGTATCAGTCATTGGGTCTCCTTTGCACAAATGAAATTGGATGGCGGGTTACACGATTTTAATCTCTGGTTACTTAATTTGGCCAAATTCAATGAATGAGCCTTCTCTTACATTAACGCCCATTTCAATAATCACACCGGATACATCACCCGCTTTATCAAAATCGTGACTGCCGGTGGCGCCCTCATAGTTGATCGCTTTACCTGCCTTGATCAATGTTTTGGCTTTGGCCCACTCACCCGGCAGTATGACCTCCCCGGGAGGCGTCGCCACGGCTCGCAATGCCTCGGCAAGCCCGGCACGCTCAGTGTTGCCGTGCTTTTCAATGGCCAACGCAAGCAGAAACGCGGCGTCATAGGACTGCCCGACAAATGCTCCCGCTGGGTTCAGATTGCTGCCCCAGGCATATTTGTTGAAGACTCTCGCTCCGGTGCTGTCCGGGGCACCCGGCTTGGTCACAATCATTCCTCTGAGCTTGTCACTTCCTATGGCTGCGATAAGGGTATTGCTAGCCATCCCGTCTCCACCGACAAACTGGTCGAAAGCACCGCTTTCCACTGCCTGGCGCAGCAAGGTCTGACCGGAACCGTTTGCGTATGCCAGCACGACCAACGTGTCCACGCCCGAGGCTGCCAGTGATCGGATCACATCATTGTAGTCCGTTTTTCCCTCTTCGTGGGCCATATTCCCGGCCACCTTACCACCTGCGGCTTCAAAAGCGCTGGAAAGTTCAGCGGAAATACCCTTCCCCCAATCATTGTCTACGTAAGTGATGACAATATGTTTGATCCCTTTGGATAGTAACAAGCGTGCCATGATGCGGCCCTGGTAGACATCGGAAGGCGATGTGCGAAACACGAGATCACCGTCATCCAGCGATGTGATCGCAGGAGAGGTTGCGGATGGCGACACCACCGTAATGCCCGCGGGTATCGTCACATTTTTATAGATGGCCATTGCCGCACCCGAACATAGCGGGCCGACAATGGCCAGGACGTTTTCATCCTCAACGAGGTGGGCGGCGGCATCCGCAGCAGCAGTGACATCCGAGCAGGTCGAATCGCCGCTCGGCATGATAATCTGTTGGCCGTCTAAAATGCCGCCCTGATCATTCACATGCTTGGCCGCGAGTTTGGCACCCTTGTACATTCCCGGCGCCAAACTTTTAAGTGGGCCTGTGAATCCGGCGAGAAATCCAACTTTCACATCGGCAAGGACAGTTCCCGATCCGATGAGAACACTTAAAGCCGCTAATGCAAGAAAATATTTTTTAATGTGTGACATTGACGATTCCTCCTTGAGATTAACATGCCAGCTGTGAATCGAATGATGTTTGCGCGCGTTTTCGGTAATCAGGTTATTTTTTTGCGTTATTAAATGTTTTCCCCTGAGGACATTCGAGGATGGTATGGTCAGGAAGATTCAGCGTCCTAACGGTATTGCCTATGACCTCCTGTGTTTGCCGGTTTAGTGCCTTCAGCGCTATTTTATTGATGGTGGTCACCTGACCGTCCTTCCCGATGGAGGCCACCCCATCACTGATATTATCCAACACGACCCGAAACCGATTTTCCCGCTCCTCTTGCGGAAGTGTGTCGATGAACCGGCGTTCGATCAGATCCGGAATCCGGCCGATAATATCGAAGATCTGCTCAGGTCTGGACGTTTCAGCATTGTTTTCGGTTTCAACGTAGACAATCGCTTTATCCGCCTCTCTGACGACCTCCATGCAGAAGATGTTCAATCCATGATCGGCAATTAATACTGAAATATCAGCGACGATACCGACCCGGTTTTTAAAATATAAGCTCTAATTTTAATCTCAAAATGTTAACCTAGCTTGGCCTGGAAGGTGCGTATACCTTAACCTGATTTACCTTTTCGTCTTCTGGGATGAGACCCCAATCGAAATCGATTGAACTGTCAGCCGCTGATTGTAGATGCAGATTATCGCTATTTTTCGTGTTGCTTTGAGAGAAAGGGAGGACAACGAACAAATGCTGTTATATATAAATGTATGATAGATCTGCTGCGGTGGTCAAGAATCAATCAATAATGGTTTCGTCGCATCGTCAATGCTCAGTGTGCCTAATCAAGCGTTGCTAGGCGTATCGCACGAAGATTGGGCCAGAGCGACCCGCCACGTTTCATATCAAAATATTCTTATTCTCTGCAGGAGGGATCCCCGATACCGTCACCTGCCGGCGATGACCGCCCACGTGCACATTTACCGCCACCGGACCATGGTTCGGCGCCTTGCTGTACCCGGCACAGATGCCGGCGGCCAGCATTACCGTTGACTCACTGCCGCCGCCGGGAATTACCACCAGCGGACCGGGGAAATCGACCACTTTCAATACCATGTCCGTTTCCGGGTCGATGCAACGGTTGATCTGCTCATTGTCCTGCTGAGTGCGGCCGACCACGATTTTGGTTTTTGAATCCAGGCGCATGTGCCGGCCGAATTTGAGCAGGTCGAGGTCCTTTTCCGGATAGGTCGCCTGGTGGTCGAACAGATCCTTGAGCCGGCGGCTGAAAATCTTGTCCGTCAGCAGACACCCGCCGGCCGGTGCCGGAAAATCGGTCACCCCGAATTTTTCGGCCAGCTGCAACTGCGGTTTCCGGGAACGGCCGGTAAGGCCCAACAGCCGTTCCCGGTCCACCAGCCCATCCCGTTCCGGGATGGTCTCGGGCAGCCTTTTAGCCGAAAGCGGCCTTACAATAGAACCACTATATCCGGAGTGTTTTTCCACATAACGAAGGGAGGTGCGGGTCTGGCTCATGGGCCGCTGCCCCAGCACTTCGCCGGAAAAGAGAAAATCGAAACCCTTTTCGGTCATGATCTCGCCGGCAAGGCGGAACATCAGGCTGTGGCAGTCCATGCACGGGTTCATATGCTTGCCCAAGATGACCGACGGCGACCGCATCATCTGCATGTATACCGGGGTGATATTGCGTACCATGAGCGGAATGCCGGTGTGTTCCGCAGCTTTTTGGGCCTTGGCCGATGAAAAGAAGGGGGTTTCGAAGGTTACCCAATGCGCATCGATCCCCTGTTCCCGAAGCACCAGCGCACTGAGGATGCTGTCCAGTCCGCCGGAACAAAGCCCAAGGGCTCGTATTGTCTTTTTTTCAACAGCCATGGTCTCCTTCCTGTACCTGATCACACAACGATTCCATGATGGTTGGATAAGGGTAAAGACGCACCTCGGCCCTGTCAAGCGACGGCACCGGCGATGTCATGGCAAGGGGTTGAAAAAAAAAGACTTCTTTGAATCGATGCGTATCTTTTCCGCGCGGCAAGGCCGGATAAATCAAGTCCGGGGTATTCGATTGCGGTTTAGGCCTTGACGAAATACATAACAGCTATGATATAGCTTCAACAATCCGGATTCTGGAATTGGGCATTTTGGAATTAAGGGATTGAGATACCGCTTGCTGCCGGCACTATCCCTTGATGATCGACAATTCCTGAATTCCACAATTCCAGCATTCCCCATTTTCTTTCTGGAGCGACACATGAAATATGACATCAGCCTGACAGTCAACGGCGATACCTACAACCTGGCCGTGGAAGCATGGCAAACCCTCAACGAGGTGCTTCGCGAGGACCTGAATCTGACGGGGACCAAGCTGGGCTGCGGATCGGGAGACTGCGGCGCCTGCACGGTGATCGTGGATGGCAAAAGCGTCAGTTCCTGCCTCACCCTGGCCGTTGAAATGGACGGCAGACAGATCCTCACCGTGGAGGGGCTGGCCCCCTCCGGCGAGACGCTGCACCCCATCCAGGAGGCCTTCATCGAGAAAGGGGCCATCCAGTGCGGATTCTGCACCCCCGGCATGGAACTCTCCGCCCTGAACCTGCTCGAGACCAACCCGCGCCCCAACGACACCCAGATCCGATCGGCCATCTCCGGCAACCTTTGCCGCTGCACCGGCTACAACAAAATCGTGGATGCCATCGCCGAGGCCGGTCGACGCATGAAACCCCAATCCAAAGCCAGGAGGTAACGTCCATGCCAGCAGCCCAGTTTGACTATATCGCCCCAACGAGTGTTGATGAGGCGGTGGCCGCCCTCGTCGAAGGCGGCAGGGATACCCGGGTCATGGCCGGCGGCACCGACCTGATTGTCAAGATTCGCCATCGGATGCTGTTTCCCAAATGCATCGTGAACCTCAAACGGATCGCGGGTCTAGATGCCATCACTGCAGATAAAAAAAACGGGCTGACCATCGGCGCCACCGCCCTGTTGGCGGACGTGGCCGCCCATAAAGGCATCCGCCGGCACTATCCCACTGTGGCCGAAGCGGCCGGTGCCACCGCCAACGTGCAAATACGCAACATGGGTACCGTGGTGGGCAACCTGTGCAATGCCTCACCGTCGGCGGACAATGCCCCCACCCTGATGGCCATGGCGGCGACGGTGGACATCGCCGGCCCCAGGGGCATCCGGAGCATGCCCCTGGACCAATTCTTTCAGGGACCGGGAATCACGGCCTTGAAAACCGGTGAAATCGTCACCGCCATTCGCGTCCCTCCTCCCGTTGCCGGATCGGGCACGGCCTACCACAGCCTCTCCCAGCGGGGAAAACTGGACTGTTCAGCGGTGGGCGTGGGGACCATGGTCGTTTTGAAGGGCGATCACTGCACGAATGCGAGAATCATCGTCGGCGCCTGCGCCCCGGTGCCCATGCGCACCCAGGCCGCCGAAAAGATGCTGATCGGGAAACAGATCACGGACACCCTGGTTCGCCGGGCGGCCCAAAAGGCATCCGAAGAGACATCGCCCATCACCGACGTGCGGGCCAGCGCCCCCTATCGCTGGAAGATGGTCTCGGTACTGACCATCCGCGCCCTCACCGATGCCCGGAAGATGGCCCTGCGCAGGCAGTAAAGATAAGATCGGCTGAATTTCCCGAGAGACGACAACTCACCCCATCAAAAAAGGATGTCCCATGAACGCGCACAGCATCATCGGAAAGGATATTCCCCGAACCGACGGCAGGGCCAAAGCCACCGGCCAGGCTATTTATGCCGACGACATCAAACTGCCCGGGATGCTTTACGGCAAGCTGCTCAGAAGCCCGCTGCCCCACGCCCGCATCCTTAGCATCGACACCCGCCGGGCGGCTGCCATGCCCGGTGTTCGCTGTGTCATCACCGGGCAGGACATCCCCCGGGTCACTTACGGCAACTGGCGTCTTTTTCCCGGGACACAGGACGAATACGCATTGGCAATGGACAAGGTGCGCTTCATC
>JAQYWF010000463.1 GCA_030145105.1 Desulfosarcina sp. | reverse complement strand
GTGTCCAGTAGGGTCTTCATGTCCTTGATCAGCAGCTTCCACACGGTCCCCGGATCATCCAGAAATGCATCGATATGGGCGACTTTCATGGGGTCGATCTTTTCCCACAGGCCACCTTTGCCGCGGAAGGGGGGAATCCCGCTCTCCACGGAGATGCCGGCGCCGGTCAGGGCCACGGCGGATTTGGCTTTGGACAGAATGTCAGCGGCGTGTTCGATCGGTTCGATCATGGTGGTATTATTCAGTGCTAAGTCTGAAGTCGCAGGTTTAAGGGGAGGGCGTTCTGAATCGGCTTTACACTTAATACGTAACACGTTTATAACGTAAAAGTCATGTCCGTGCCCACGGCGAAGCATTCCAGGGTCCGGCCTTTTTCGGTGATGATCTGCCGGCAGTGTTTCACGATCGCATCCATCTGGTCGTCGGTGCGTTCCTGGTTCAGGTGAAACAGGCCCAGGCGCTTGACCCCTGCCTCAAATGCCAGCCGCAGGGTGTCGGTGTAGGAGGAGTGCCCCCATTCGTTGAGTTTGCGGTACTCGGTTTGGGTGTACTCTCCGTCGTGGATCAGCAGATCCGCTCCGGTGCAGAATTCCACATAGTTCTTAAAGGGCAGCCCGCCGGGATGAACGAATCCCAGTTCATTGTCGGTGAGGAATACGAAGGTCTTCCCGTTTTCAATGAACTTGTAGCCCTTGCCGGTATTGGGATGACTGATGGGAATGGGCACCACAGTTGCCGACCCGATCTGAAACTCCGCTGGATGGCCTTCTTCCCAGACGATCTTCGCCTTGAGGTCCGAATATCGGACCGGGAAATTGGGCGGTGCCATCACCTTGAAAAACATACTCTCCATGAACTTTTTGTGAAACGGTGCCCGGTGCATGTGAATTTCGGTGCGGCTGAGAAACAGGGGTTTAAAGAAAGGGAACCCCATGAGGTGATCCCAGTGGCCGTGGGTGAGCATAAAATTATAGCGGTAACGGCCTTGATCGATGAGATGATTGCCCAGCCGCCGGATGCCGGTGCCGGCATCCACGATGATGATGTCGTCGCTGTCCGTGTGGATGTCCATGCACGTGGTATCACCGCCATACTTGATGTACTCTTTTCCGGAGACGGGGATGGACCCTCTGGAGCCCCAGCACGTGATGACCATGGTCAGTCCTTTTTATCTCCGCATGTCAATACGATGCACCGTAGAAGGTGTGCCAGATGCCATCTTGATTCCATCGGCGAATAATTTCAACCGGAAGATTGGCCATCGTCGATTCGATACATGCGGCTTCACTGCGCATCAGCCCGGACAGAATGAAACGCTTTTTCTTCAAAAAACCCGAGGTCCCAATCAGGTTTTTCATAACGTCGTAATGGATGTTTGTTACCACAAGATCGCTCGTAAAGTCCATAAATTTCTCGGCATCCCCTTGTGCCACGAGTATTCGCTTTGACAGGCCATTGAGCCTCACGTTCTTATGTGCGGTGCGGGCGGCCAGCAGGGTCAGGTCCACAGCCAGGACTTTCGAGCATCCCATCCGCGCCGCTGCCAGGGCAAGCAGGCCAGTGCCCGTACCCAGGTCCACCGCGCTCTGGATGGTGGTGTCTTCGAAAACAAGCTGGAGGGCCTCCAGGCAGTCCAGGGTGGTGGGGTGGGTGCCGGTGCCGAAAACGACGCCCGGGTCGAGAACGATCGTGGTGTCGGCGTTCTTCTTGCCCACCTCGAACCACGGGGGGGAGATGACAAATCGGCCGATGCGACGGGGCACGATGTCGCCGCCCTGCCATTGCTCATAGGTCATGTGGTAGTAGTCGAGCAGGTCCAGGCCCGCCAGACGGTTGACGGTCGCCTCCACCAGGGCCATGTTTGGCCTGGTGAAAAAGAGAAAAGAGAATTCTCCCTCTTCCCAACTACCGATGTAGTGTTCCGGATTGAAAGCCCGGCCCGGACGGAACCGTCCGGACAGGTAGTAGATGTAAAGGTCCTGGTAAGGATTGGCCTTATCGGGTGCGGGCTCCATTTTCGCTGATCGCCTACTATTTTTTTGGCAGCTTGTCCAGGTACCAGTCCATGGGATTGATCAGCTTGCATCCCATCGTGGACAACTTTTTCTTGACCTTGGACACGTTGTTGGTCAGCAGGTAGGGAAACACCGCCCGTTTTCCTTCATCCCAGGTCCGGGCTACCAGAATGCTGCCGAATGAGATGTTCTCTTCGGTGACGGCATCCACGATCATTTTCATCTGCCCGATTTTTTCTTCTACTTCGATGCCCACCAGCGTTCCGGCCTGGCCGATGCCCAGGACATTGATGAACGCCCGCAGCAGATCCCTCACGGACAAAATCCCTTGGAGCTTGCCCGCGTCGTCCACCACGGGAAAGGCGCCCACTTTTTCCTTTTGGATCATCAGCAAGGCGTCCTGGATGGTGTACATGGGTGAGATGGTCATGGGATTGCGGGTCATGATATCTTCCACTTTCAGGTGAGCC
>JAQYWF010000300.1 GCA_030145105.1 Desulfosarcina sp. | reverse complement strand
ACTGTCAGGAGTCACATCGAGGCCTACGACCACTGGGTTGCCTTCGCGCTGCTCGTTTTCGTGGCCCAGGGAATGCTTCGATCCGCATTCAAGGGAGAATCGGTGGAGGCAGACGCAAAGGACCCTACCAAAGGCATGACGATGGTGATGCTTTCCGTGGCCACCAGTATCGACGCTCTGGCCGTGGGCCTGAGCCTATCCATGATCAACGTCTCCATCTGGACGCCGGCGCTGATTATCGGATTGGTCGCCGGTGTTTTTACCACGGTTGGCATGCATCTGGGAAAAATGATTGGTAACATGGCGCAACTGAGCCGCTGGGCGGAAATGACGGGGGGGATCGTCCTTCTGGCGATTGGCGTAAATATCTTAAAAGAGCATGGTGCGCTGGCTTTACTTTTTTAACAGAGTACTTTATTCTTGAAATTCGTGTTTTCAAGTCAGAAGGTAAAAGCCACATAGCAATTAAATCACAATAACCAAAAGCCAAATGACAAATCTAAAACAATGACCAAATTCCAAACCGGATCTTGAACAAAGGACATTTCAATCATCACTATTGGAGCGATCAGAATAACAATTAACGGTTGGTTTTAGATCTTGTTTGAGATTTCGATATTGTAAGTCTGGAATTATTTTGAGATTTATAATTTGGTGCTTGCGATTGGTTATTTTTGGTTTATCCGGGTTAGGGTTTACCGCTCGAATTCCAGGCGCATGCCCTTGGGTTTCGGATGGAGCTTTCCGTCGATAAAGGCAATGTGCCCGGAAACAAGGGTCGCCGCGACACTCGATCGGAAGGTGCGTCCGGCAAAGGGTGTCCATCCACAATGGTAGTGCACCGGCTGGTCGTCTACGACGGTGGGTCGTTTCAAATCGACCAGCACCAGATCCGCCCAGTAACCCTCCCGAATATACCCCCGTTCTTTTATCGCGAATAGGCGCGCCGGGTTATGGGCAGTCTTTTCCGCCACCTGTTCCAAGGAGAGCACCTGATCATGAACGTTCTCCAACAGGCAGACCAAGGCATGCTGGACCAGTGGCAGACCCGATGGTGCCTTTATATACGACTGCTGCTTTTCCGCCAGGGTATGGGGCGCGTGGTCCGTTCCCACCACGTCGATCGTTCCTGCCTGCAATGCCGCCAGGAGTTCCCGGCGGTCTGCCTCCGTTTTGATCGCCGGGTTGCATTTGATCAGGTTGCCTTTGTCTCTGTAGTCGGTTCCCGAGAAGAGCAGGTGATGAACGCAGACCTCGGCGGTGATCCGTTTCGTTTCCAACGGCATTGAAGAGAGAAGCGCCAGTTCTTTGGCCGTGCTCAGGTGCAGGACATGCAGCCGGGTGTTGCACCGACGAGCCAGTTCCACGGCCAGAGTCGTGGACCGGAAGCAGGCCGCTTCGCTGCGGATGGCTGGGTGAAGCGCGATGGGAATGTCTTCACCATGGATGGCCTGAAACCGCCGGGTGTTTTCCTCGATGGTGGGGCTGTCCTCACAGTGGGTGGCCACGAGGGTCGGGCTGTGGGTAAAGATTTGTTCCAGTGCAACGGGGTCGTCAACCAGCATGTTGCCGGTTGAGGCGCCCATGAACACCTTCACACCGCAGGCCTGTTTCGGGTCGAGCATCTTGATGGCCTCGATGTTGTCATTGGCGCCTCCCAGGTAGAAACTGTAGTTGGCAAACGAGGTGCTCCGCGCAATGCGGTGCTTTTCCTCCAACAGGTCGATGGTGGTGGTGGGCGGTGATGTGTTGGGCATTTCCATGTAGCTGGTGATCCCGCCGGCCACCGCCGCGCGGGATTCTGAACGGATGTCTCCCTTGTGGGTCAGGCCCGGCTCACGGAAATGAACCTGATCGTCGATCATCCCTGGAAACAGCGCCCGGCCGTCGGCATCGATGACCCGATCTGCGCCTCTGCCGGACAGATCACCGCCGATAGCGTCAATGCGGCCATCACGAATCAGCAGATCCTGATGGGTCGACCGGCCCTCATTTACCGTCAATGCATTTGTGATAAGAATGGATGCCATGGATGCCCCCTTTCACGATGGGCAAGGGTCACGATTGTGGCGTGTTGTATATAACCTACCTTAACGGGTGACCGTCAGCTTGTCCAGACCTGACCGTGCCTGGCGGGTTAATTTTATGGACACCACAAGAGCCAAATGGTAAAGGTAACAAAGGGTTGATCAGGTCTTTTCTTCATTCAAACAGCGGACGGAACGCGCAGGGATGCTCGATTTTCTAAAATTCCAACCCAGAATGCCCGGGCTCAAAGATTTCCCCATGGAGTCTTACTCCACCGACTTCTCGCTGGAGCGCTTGGTTTTGGGTGTGGACAACATCCGCTGCGATGTGCGCCTGAGTCCTTCGTTCTGCAGTGCCACGGCCAAGCTGGCCGCGCTTCTCATCGAGCGTGAAACCGGAATCTGGACCACTTCTGAAAAAAAGCGGCTGAGTATACTCGCCAGAGAGCAGGAGGGCTACCGTCAACTCTACGGGCAGATTATGAGTGATGCGGTCAACAAGGCCAGGGCAGCCAAAGAGATGCAGGTTGATTTTCTGGCCCAGATCGCCATTCTTTCCATGGTCCACGACGAAATCCGTAAACAGTACGACATTTTGATCGGCCATTGTAAGAGCGCTATCCGCCGGTCAGACTTGGCCCACCACGAGGATCACAAGAAGGCACTCAAACTAAAAGATAATCTTGCCCATGTCCTCCAGAGCCGGGAATCGGTGCAGCAGAAGGTGGGACTGGAACTTTGCGGGTATTTCAGGGTAATCCGGGAAACCGACATTCGGGAAATGCGCGAAGCGGTGTTTGGCCAGGATCTGCCATTTCTTTTCGATCTGCTCATCAATCCTATCGTTCATATGGACAATCCGTTCAACGACCACTTCATGATCGAAGAGTATGACCTCTGCCTGGGGCGTCGGGTCGAAGATCCGGACCGATACGAAATGATGCTCAGTCTCATGCGCAGCATCTTCGGTTTCCTTGACTTAGAGGAAACCGCTGCCATCAGTTGGACGCTGGACCGGCGACGCCGGGAGATATCCGCGGCCGAATTGCCGGGCAATGATGAAGCCAAAAAATTTCAACTGCAGCGCCTGGATCAGTGGATCAAACGCCCTGACAATATCGACCTGCTGTTGAATCGAAAGCTGGCCAAGAAACAATACAAAGCCTTGAAACGGGCCAAGGCGGACAAGGAGACCCGCCGAGCCCACCGGTTGAGGATGAAAAATCAGCGATTGTTGATGGGGTATTTTTTCCGGCAGTTTTCCCGAACCGGCCTCATGGAACGGATCACGGCTTCATACGAAATGCAGCCCCTTTATCGCGACTACTGTCCCCCTCTTGTCCCTCAGCAAATTCTACAGTACCTGATCAACCCCAAGAGTCGAAAGCTGGTGAGAAACCGGCTTCAGCGTCTAAAGCAGCTGTATGGCAAGACGTTCCGCATGTGGCCTCTCAACCGCAAAGTGGTTCAGATGGAGCGGATGGGCAGTCGCCGGAAAAAGGAACACCTGATCCGATTCCTCCGGGCCTTCTCCCGCTATCATCGCGATTTTTGTTGTTTCAATATTTATCGTGATGCGGCGGAGCGGATCAATCTGGTCACCGATAAAAAAATTCTGGCGCTCTCCAAGGCCAACCGCACCCTCTATGAATTTCTTTTGCCCCATGAGCAGGAAATGGGTGAAAAACCCATCATGAACCACACCATCATCAAGGCCGATCTGCGCGGATCGACGGATATTACCCACCAGATGAACGAACGTGGGCTCAATCCGGCCTCCTACTTCAGTCTCAATTTTTTTGACCCCATTTCCGAGATTCTTTCGGAGTACGACGCCCACAAGGTGTTCATCGAAGGCGATGCCATCATCCTCTCCATCTTCGAGCGGGAGGATACGCCCAGCGGCTGGTACAGCGTGGCCCGGTCCTGTGGTATGGCCATCAACGTGCTGATGATTATCAATCGCTACAACAAAAAGAGCCAGGAATACCAGCTGCCGATTCTGGAACTGGGCATCGGCATCTGCCATCGGGCAGACGCGCCCACCTTTCTTTTCGACGGTGACAACCGCATCATGATATCCCCGGCCATCAATCTGGCCGACCGCCTTTCCGGATGTCACAAATCCGTGCGGCGGATTATCCGCAAAAGCAGCAGCCCCTTCAACCTTTTTGTTTTTCAGGGGGCTTCGGATGCGGAAATGCAAAAGACGGCGGACGATCTTTTACTGCGCTACAACGTCAACGGCATTGAGTTGAACGAGGCCGGGTTCCGCAAGCTGGCTCAAGAGATCGACCTGAAGCAGTTTTACGGTAACATTCCCGCCCTTCAGATCGACAAGGTCCGTCTTTACACGGGCAAGTTTCCCACCAAGTCCGGCCGATACCAACGCCTGGTGTTACGCGCAGCCGACGTGCCCGCGGTCAACCCCAAGGATCTCAGCCAGCTGAAGGTGACCCACCGTAAATACTACGAAGTTTGCACCAGCCCAGCGCTCTACAAGGCCACCAAACATTTGATTTAACCTTAACCTGTCGGTTGCCAAACGCTTGTGCGTGCCTCAGCCGTGCTATCGTTGGGCTCACCATGCAGATCAATGATCATCGGGCAATACTGGGGAGAGGTTCACCAGCCGGTTGCCCAGCATCGTGGCCACACGCTGAAAGAGGGTGGCATCGGTCAAAAAAACGGCGGTGTGCCGATCCTGCCAGCCTACCGCCGTTCTCAAGCACCGATGATACGATCAGCCCAGTTTTTCGCCTAGCGCCTTGCCGTAATCCTGGCAGGCCTTCATCCCTTCACTGCCCTCGGCCATGGCTTCAGTGAGGTTCAAGGGGCCCAGGTTGGTCATATCCATCTTGAAAACGTGCTGCATGGTGTCGAAGATCATGGGTGCGCTCTCACCGCTATGGGTGTGGGAGCCGAAAGCACCGCCGATTTTGCCTGTCAGGTTGGCTTTTTCCGCCTTGAACAGGAATTGTTTCATTCCACTGGTCATGTCTTTGTGATAGGTGGGGCAGCCGAACACATAACCGTCGTATCCGACGACGCCTTTTTCATTTTCAATGGATGCGATCTTCCTGACATCCACTTCCTGTCCGCCGATCCGAAGACCTTCGGCGATGTAGTTGGCCATGGCTTCGGTCTTTCCCGTCCGGCTGACATAAGCGATCAGTACTTTTTTCATAAAACCTCCTTGGATTGATGGATTGTTGATCGGATGAATACATACATAAGCCGATTATATGAGTTTTTCCTCAGGGATGATCAGGATGTCGATACGTCGATTGATGGCCCGGCCCGCTGACGTGGCATTGGAGGCCAGGGGGCGCTCGGAGCCGTAGCCCACGGCGGAAACGCTGTCCGGGGGCAGCGTCTGATTGGCGATCATGTATTCGCGGACGGCCTCGGCCCGCTGCTGGGAGAGCAGCATGTTGACTTCATCGGAACCGGTGGTGTCCGTGTGCCCCTCTATGATCACCCGCGGGTCATCGAAGGTGTGGATGGCCTTTTGCACCTTGCTTAGCAGAGCGTAGTTCTCCGGCATGATGATGCTTTTCCCCACAGGGAACCGCATAGCCTTGAGGCGGAGCACCAGCTGGTTCTCCTGTTTGTAGACCTCGGCTTCATCCTTTTCGAAATAATCCTGGACGGCCACGTAGAGCTGGTTGAACTTCCTTTCCGCTGCCAGGCGCTGCTCTGCGGCCATGCGCTCTCTGGCCATGCGCTCCTTGGCCATCTGATCTTCCCTGGTTTTGCCCTCCAGACTGGCCACGCGTATATTGAGGGCGTCGATTTGGGCCTGGTAGTCTGCCTTGAGTATTTCCATCTCCCTCAGCAGGGTCTGATTCTTCTCGGACATGAACGCACGGTCGCTTTTCAGGGAATTAACCGACCCGATGATATTGTCCAGTTGGGTCTGGTATGCCTGGTCGCGCATGTCCTGGGCACCGATGGCGGCAGATATCGTGTGCAGGTGTTTTTCCATCAACAGGACGATCGCCTCGGGCCTCATGGTTTTGATCCGGCGGCTCTGCTCGGTGACCACCACCAGGCGGTTTGCCTTAAACAGTGCTTCCCGGGCCATGGCGTGCATCTCTTCCTTGGCATAGGGATTGGCCGAAATGAATGCGTCGGTCGCGTTGATCTGATCCACGGCCTGGCCGTAGGAGAGGGGAGCAATCTTTTGTGCATCGGCCGCGTCGGCCCGGGTGATGAGCGCACGGACTTCGCCGATGGTCTCCTCTTTGATGGCGCGAACTTCCAATTCTCGGTAGCGCTCGGTCACCTTGCTCCGGTTATTTTGGGCATAACTGAGATTGTCCCTTTCAATGGCCCGGGTCAGGTCCAGAAAGTTGTTTTCCACCCGACGGTATTCATTTTCGAACTTGGCAGCCCCTGCACTTCGGGCCATTTCACGTGCCTTGAGGGTCTCGGT
>JAQYWF010000064.1 GCA_030145105.1 Desulfosarcina sp. | reverse complement strand
TACCTACTTGGAAATTTCGGGAGAAAAAACCAAAGGCGTTGAGGGATTGAGATACATATTCAAGAAAATAAAAGTGTACCGCCAAAAGAACTACCCAGCCCACCAATCAGGTGAATAATGCCCTGTAGCCGACTGGCAAAAATGAAGATGCCTGACAATCTTGTCACCCTAATATTTGCTTGATCTGACAACACCGGTTTTGTTATCTGCACTTTAATTGGGCTGGTAATTATCTCAATGTATCTGTAACCGGTTTCGATTAATCCCAATACTGGTCAGTAATTATGAACCTTCTCGCAGTAGTTGGAAGCCCACGAAAAGGCAAAGCGACAGATAAACTGGTCGATAAGGCAATAGAAGGTTTCAAATCTAAATACCCGAGGGGTCGGGAACTTCTAACACAACGATCCTCATTGTTGCCGTTCTTTTCATTAGGAATTACATAGTCCACTGGATCAAGAATAAAGAGACATTTATACCGACATTCAAGCGGCAGTGGATCGTACAAGTCCGTAACATTACAATTTTTCTGATATTCGGCATCCTTGTCGTAGTTTGGTTGGAACAGCTGCGTATCCTCGCAGCCTCTATTTTTGTCATCGCAGCGGCCATTTTTATTGCCACTGGCCTGGATTTGGGTGGGAGACCCCTTCTTGGGCTGGTGATCGGTTTAGGAATGCTGGTCAATTTGTTTTTTGCAGGATTATCGGACGCTGTAATACCCCTTATAATGAAACGTATCGGTTTAGATCTGGCACAAAGCGTAAAAATCATTTTAACGACCATAACCGACGTCATTGGCTTTTTTTTTGCCTTTCTCGGCTTTGCAGCAATGTTTCAGAGCTATCTTGTATAGCATGTGCCAAGGCCGAAAAAAACAAACTGACAGGAATATAGCTATTGTCCATCCATAAATGGTTATTTTTCCCGATCTCTGCGTTGCGAGAAAAATTTTATCCTCGGAATATCAACTATATGCACCCCAAGGGCACTTCCTTCGGGTCGCCTCCGGTAAAATTTTTCGCACGCCTTGATCTCAACCAAAATCCCTCATTTCTGGACGGACACTAGCTATGGGATCAACGGAAGAAAATATCTATCCACTCAGGTGGATCACCCAACAGATCGCCATCGGATATGCCCCTCATTCCCAGGCAGATATTGATTCTATTAAAATCCAGGGCATTGGCGCCGTCTTGAATTTATGCGCCGAATGTTATGACCTGCATGAGATAGAGGCGGCAGCAGGGTTGGAGGTTCACTGGTTGCCCATAGCTGATGAAGATGCACCGGAGTTTGTTGAAGCACAAAAAGCACTGGAATGGTTAGATTCATTATTGGCTCAAAATAAAAAAGTTCTGGTGCATTGCCGCTTTGGAATCGGGCGTACAGGCACATTGGTGACCGCGTGGCTGCTAAAACAAGGATACGCCCAGGATGATGCGTTGGAGATGCTCAGCCATACACCGGCAGAACCCAAGAGTAGGCGACAATGGGATTTTTTAGATGCATACAGTAAATCTATTGGGAACTCTGCCGTTCAAAAACCGGTCGATCTTGATAAACGTCGATCTCGTTTGGGGAAATACTTTCGAAAGTATTTCTTGATGCAGGATTGGGGAGATTAGAGATCTGTTCAAGAAAACTTCATTAATCCACTACTTCAAAGTTACAGCTACGGGCAGGAAGTTGAATCTATCCTCCATGAACAATATTAATTAACGTATCTGATAATTCTTACGAGTTGGGATAGGTTGAGATCATCATCAGCCAAACCAGATTACAGACACTATGATCTGAGCTTGTCAGATCAAGTAAATCTATAGATACAATATTGTCAAACGACATTCTCCCGGCAAGATAATGTGGGGGCTATAGCTCTTCCGGCATAAATGCAACCACCTCGTCGATGGATGCCACATCGGTAAAGAGCATCACCAGCCGATCGAGTCCCAACGCATTTCCTGCAGCCGCCGGCATACTTTCCAGGGCCTGGAGAAATGGTTCGGCAATGGGATAGACGGTTTTGCCGAGTGACCCTCGGGCGCGGTTCTCGATCTCGAAACGGGCGCGCTGCTCCAGCGGATCGGTGAGTTCGCTGAAGGCGTTGCAAAGCTCCATGCCGGCGATATAGAGTTCAAAACGCTCGACTACTGAGGGATCAGCGGGCTTGAGTCGGGCCAGGGCACCACAGCGGGCCGGGTAGTCATAGAGAAACAGTGGCCGCGCCTTTCCGAGTTGCGGTTCGATATCAATGCCCATGATCTCGTCGAAACAGTCCCTATCCAGTGCCTCTTGGGCCGTCATCCCGCCGAACCGCTCAAAGGCCTCGGCCACCGTCAACCGATCCCAAGGCGGAGTTAGGTCAATCGTTTGACTCTGGTAGACGAGCCGCCGGCCGATGTCCATTCGGGCGGCCACAAATTCGATCAAATCCTCACACTGCAACATCAGGTCCATGTAGTCGAGGCCCGCCGCATACCACTCCAGCAGGGTCATTTCCGGAACATGACGACCACCACGCTCGCCTTTGCGGAAACACCGGCTGATCTGAAAAATCTTCTCATAGCCGGCGGCCAGGAGCCGTTTCATGCAAAGCTCCGGCGAGGTCTGCAAAAACCAGTCTCCCGTTTCCTGGGCGTCGATATGGCTCTCCGGCGCCGGTGCCGGGATGCGCAACGGTGTCTCGATTTCCAGAAATCCCGCTTCGCGAAAAAAAACACGAACGGCATCGATCACTCGGGCGCGGCGCTCCAAGTTGGGTCGAATGGCGGCTTGTCGGGAGTAAGACATGGGATCTCGTCGATGGGAAAAGGCGGTGAACTTTAAATTACAATAACCAAAACCCAAATGACAAATAAATCACAATAACCAAATTCTAAATCCCAAACCTTACGGTCTTGAAGAAAAGACATTCCAATCATCAATATTGGTAAATTCAAGTGAAAATCATCGGTCAGTTTTTTCCCTTTGTGGGATTTGGACTTTGTAATTTGGAATTTATTTGAGATTTGTAATTTAGAGTTTGTTATTTAATATTTTGTGTTTTCGGTTTTTCCGGGTTAGGTCGCCTGGCTTTTTTCTGTAATCACATCACCGTGACGATCCTGGAGATAAACCTTATCGTAGTGGGTCGTGTCGGCCGAATCATACCACTGGTAGCCCTGTTCACGGCAACGCTCACAAGCGTTTCTCGGGATGTGCATCGCCAGGACATGTTTCAACCCCCGGGCAGCAGAATCGATTTTCAGAGCGCCCCCGCAGCTGTCGCAAACCCGGATGGTCTCCTGCTGGTGCTCATGGATATTGTCTGTATCGTAGTAGATGTCGCGATCCCGGTTCATGAGTTGGTAATCCCCCCGGTAGACGTCTGCCAGCTGCCGCCGCTGGTGCCAGTTCTCCAGCACCTTGTCACAGGTTTTGTGCACCCAGCGGGAAACCTCTGGAGACTGACGGATCTTCACGGGGTCGAAATCGGGCTCTTGAAGGTGGCTGTAATCCATGCCGGCCATGGCCAGAATGATGCCGGCATTCACATAAGGCAGCGCTCCCTCGATGGCATACCCGCCTTCCAAAACGGCGATGTCGGGTTTGAGCAGGGTCGTCAGCTCTGCATACCCCTGGGCCGAAAAATTCATATTGGTGATCGGGTCCGAATAGTGGTTGTCCTGCCCCGCAGAGTTGACGATGATCTCCGGCTGGAATTCCTTCAATATAGGAAGCACCACCTCCCGGATGGCATGCAGGATCCCCTCCCCGGAGGTGTTGGGCGGCAGCGGAATGTTGATGGTCTTGCCCACGGCGTTGGGTCCGCCCAGTTCGCTCAAAAAACCAGAGCCGGGGTAGAGGGTACGGCCGTCCTGGTGGATGGAGATGAACAAGGTGTCCGGATCGTGCCAGTAGATGTCCTGGGTGCCGTCGCCGTGGTGGCAGTCGGTGTCCACGATGGCGACCCGGTTGACCCCGTATGCCTTACGGATATATTCGATCATGATGGCTTCGATGTTGACGTTGCAGAAGCCTCTGGCACCGTGGACCACCCGGTTGGCATGGTGCCCCGGCGGCCGCACCAGGGCGAACCCGCGTTCCACCTGCTTGTCCATCACCGCCATGGCAATGGTCTTGGCGCCGCCGGCACTTATAAAATGGGACTCGGTCATCACGGCCCACAGGTCTGGCACGCAAAAGTGGACCCGCTGGACATCCTTTTTGGTAACCAGGTCGGGTTTGTATTCAATGATTCCCTCGATGTCTAACAGGCCCTCTTCGAACACCTGATCCTGGGTGTACAGCAGCCGCTCTTCACGTTCCGGATGGGTGGGGCTGATGGCCCAGTCGAAAGCGGGGAAAAAGACCAGGCCGGTCTTGTGTCTGGCGCGCAGCATGGCGGACTCCATGATCGTCCATCCACAAAAAGCATCTTTCGCCCCAGGCCGGCGTTCTCGCTCAGTCGAAATCCTCACCGTAGCCCGGCTACGCACGCTGCCGCTCCTACGGCTACGCCGTCAATTTCAACATCGCTGAGGCCTTGGCCTGAACTGAAATCTACCATTTGTGGACGAACAATAGATTGAATCAATACACAAAAAGAACATTCAGGTAAAACTGCTGTCCATGATCTTTTCCGCAATCGGGTCGTAGCCGTGGATCAGCCCGGGTTTAACCTGGGCGGTAACCCGGATGTTCCTGCCGGCGGTATAAAATCCGCGGACCATATTGAACGACATGGCCTCGATGACTTCCAGTTCCAGGTGTTCGGAATTGGCGCCCCGGGCAATGGCCTTGCGGCGAAGGAGATCTAAAGTCGCGTTAATGGCGTCTTCCTTGGTGTAGGCCGATGGAATCACCTTGGTGAAATTCTCCTCCGGCGCAGTGGCGATTTCCCGCTCCGTATCGGCAAAGAAGGTCACCTCGCAGGTGGTGCGTGCCAAGCCGGCACCGATGGCATTGGCCACCGTCCACCGGGGAACCACTGTCACCCGACTCTCGCTCAAGCGTTCCAAACCCGTGGCAAACCAGGGAGCCGGACCGCCCAGCACCAGAATCTGACGGGGCTGTAGGCGGTGGCCCTCCCACAACTCGTGGACCGTGTAAACCGGTTTGGCGTTGATCCGGTCGATCATGGATCCTGCCTCATCCAAAATCGTCCGGCAGGCCTGCTCAAAAATCCGATTGGCCGCATCCTGGAGATCGGTTCCCAAGGCGTCGGCCACCGACTGGATCGCCTCCCGGGCTTTTTCCGGATCGCCCCCATCGCCAATGCCCAGCAGAAAGATTGCGTCCGTGGGGGTGGGCACCGGCCCGCCGTAGGCCATGGCCATGCCCAGCCGGTCAGGACCGATATGTATGTTTCCGTCCATCACCCGCACCGCACTGTCTCCACCGACACCGATGGAAACCGTTTCCAGGGAGCGGATCAGCGTCTTGTGGTCTCCGATGCTGATTCCCATCGGGTCCAGCAACGGTACGCCGTTGACCAGCACCGCCATATCTGTCGTAGTGCCGCCGATGTCCAGCACCAGGCAGGCTTCATCCTTGGGCGCAAAGGCCACGGAACCCATGACACTGGCCGCCGGCCCGGACAGGATGGTCTGCGCCGGGTGGTCGATGGAGGCATCGAAACGCATGTTCCCGCCATCGGGTTTAAGGATGCGGATGGGCATGCCGAGCCCCTTTGTGGCCAGTGAATTGACCACCGCCTCGAAAAAATCCTTGTGAACGGGGTAGACCGAGGCATTGAGAAAAGTGGTGGCAATGCGGCGCGGAAAGTTGAGCTGACCCGCGATGCGGTGGCCCAGGAACACCTTTTCGAAGCGATCGCCGAGAAAATCACCGATCGCCACTTCGTGGGCAGGATTTCTAACGGAAAATTTGGAAACCACCCCCACATATCGGATACCTTTGTTTTTCAGGCTGTCAGCCACCTTCAGCACCTGGTCCTCATCGATGGGCGTAATCTCGCGCCCGCGGTGATCGATGGCCCCGGTGACAGTGTGATAATGCGGGCCGGTTCGAAACAGTTCGGGATCCATTCCCGGACCGGCGGAAACGATCATCCCCACCTCGGGGATCCGACCCTGCACGATGCGGTTGGTGGTCAGGGTGGTGGACAGTACCGCCCGGCTGATATGGATGGGATCGATGCCTTCGGTGATCTTTTCCAGGCCCGTCAGCACGGTGGCAAACAGGTCCGACGAATTGGTGGGGACCTTGATCTGCCGCACCAGTCCCTCTTGTCCTAAAAGGACCACATCCGTGTGGGTACCGCCTACATCCAACCCGATGATCATGGTGCAATCCTGACTGTTGGTTTTTGGCCACGATGAAAGAGAAAAGTACGGTATCCAAAATAAGCACCCCTGTCAACAAATCGAAATGGCCGTAACGCCCATATTTCGGCAATTTACAAAACGATTGCCATTTGCGTTGAGGGCTGTTAATCCGAACATCATCCCAACCCTGATATCGCCTGCCGGAAGAGTGACAGCCATGGAGGATCGTCTTAGAACGTATTTGACAACCCATCGACCTCGGATGTTCGCCCTGTTGAAAAAAATGGTCTGCATCAACAGCGGCAGCCATAACAAGATCGGCGTGGATGCGGTTGGCCGCGTGGTCACCGACGCGTTGGCCGGATGTGGCCTGGCAGTAACGGTGATCGCGGAGGAAGCTATCGGCAACCATTTGGTTGTCCGCACCCCATGTCCATCGACCGATACCGGTGGCGTGCTCTTGGCCGGGCATATGGATACGGTCTTCCCCGCAGACACGGCGTTTACCGATTATCGGGAAGACGACACCCGGGCATACGGCCCGGGGCTCATCGATATGAAAGGGGGTTTGGTGGCCGGGATTTTCGCCCTCAAGGCCCTTTCCGCCATCGACCTGTTAAACCGAATACCGATCGTGTTTGTACTCAACAGCGATGAAGAGGTAGGCTCCGGACGTTCCCTGGCATTGATCCAAAAGGAAGCACGCAAAAGCGCCTGCGCATTTGTACTGGAAGCCGGTGGCCGCAACGGTGAGATTGTTATCGCGAGAAAGGGAAACCTCTCCGCCAGGCTGACCATCATCGGTCAGTCCGGTCACGCCGCCTTTGCCGGGGATGACAAGGCCAGCGCCATCCTGGAATTGGCCCACAAAACACTGGCCATCGAGGCGCTCAACGACCCGGACCGGGGAATCTCCGCCAATGTGGGCACGGTGGCCGGCGGCATCGGCCCCAACACTGTGGCCGATCACGCCGAGGCCCGGCTGGACTTCCGGTTCAACCGGCCTGAAGATGGCGAGATGCTGAAAAACCGCCTGGCCCGGATCTCCGTCGCAACCCGAGTGCCAGGCACTGCGGCCACCCTGGAATTCACTTCCGGACGGCCGCCCATGCCCGCCGGGGATGCCAACCGGCGCCTTTACGCCCGAGTCGAAAAAATTGCCGGGCGTTTAGGAATCGCCCTCAGCCCGGAATCACGCCCGGGTGTGTCCGACGCCAACACGATTGCCCAGGTTGGCACCCCGGTCGTCGACGGCATGGGCCCCATGGGCGGCAGTGACCACAGCCCCGACGAATACATGCTCAAATCCAGCCTGCCCCAACGCACCCTTCTACTGGCCTGCGTCCTCGCCGATTTCGCCGGTAAACAATGACACCCACCCATTTGCGGCAAAATAATGTTGACTATCCGGGAATGCCTGGGATAGATGTTCAGGTTTACGTGTAAATGTTCGCTGGCATCCCCAGCAACCGTTAATCATGGGATTGCCGGCCCACCGAAAGGTATTGCTTAACCAATGAGTCAACCAAACATACAACTGATAAGAGGATTCAAGGACATCCTGCCCGGTGAAACCGGGCTGTGGCAGTACATCGAACGCACCGCCATCGCCCTGTTCGAAGATTTCGGCTACCGGGAAATCCGCATTCCCATCATGGAAAAAACCGAGCTGTTCGCACGGAGCATCGGTGAGGACACGGATATCGTGGAAAAGGAGATGTACACCTTTGCCGACCGCAAGGGTGATCAATTGACCCTTCGGCCCGAGGCCACGGCATCCATATGCCGGTCATATATCCAGCACAAGATGTATGCCCAGGATCCCGTCCGCAAATTCTACACCATCGGCCCCATGTTCCGCCGGGAACGGCCCCAGAAAGGCCGCTACCGCCAATTCTACCAGATCGATGCGGAAATTTTCGGTGTGGCGGCGCCTTACGCGGATGTGGAGTTGATATTTATGCTGCGGACCCTGTTCGACCGCCTGAACGTGACCGACACCACGGCCCAGGTCAACTCGTTGGGGTGCCCCGCCTGCCGGCCACGATTCAAGGAAGCCCTGTCCACGCTGCTGGCCGAGGCAGCCCCATCCCTGTGCAGTGATTGTCTGCGCCGGAAAGACCGCAATCCCCTGCGGGTGATGGACTGCAAGGTTCCCGGCTGCAGGGAGGCCATGAAGGGCGCACCGGCCATCATCGACTACCTGTGCGATGACTGCAGCAGCCACTTCTCGACGGTCACCGATATGCTGACCCAGCTGGGCGTTCCATTCAACGTAGACAAACAGCTCGTACGCGGTCTGGATTACTATACCCGCACCGCCTTCGAGATTCAGACCGGCGCACTGGGTGCCCAGAGTGCCGTAGCGGGCGGCGGGCGGTACGACGGACTGGTCGGTTCATTGGGCGGGCCTGAAGTCCCGGCCATCGGCTTTGCGATCGGTTTCGACCGCCTGGCGGAAATCGTCGCCTTGAACGCCCCGGCGACCATTCGACCGCCGGACCTGTACATCGCCGCGCTGGGTGAACCGGCAAAGAGGCTGGCCTTCGAATGGTCTGCCGCTTTGGGGCTCAAAGGCATCGGCGCAACCATGGAATATGGGGACAAGAGCCTGAAGGCCCAGATGAAGCAAGCCAATCGCGCTGGTGCCGGTCGGGTGCTCATCGTTGGGGAAAGTGAACTGGAATCGGGAATGGTGGCGCTTCGAAACATGGCCGACAAAACCCAAAGAGACATCCCCGTGGGTATGATCGTGGACACATTGATCGAAACATTTTCCAAAAAGGAGCAATCCATTGGCTGAGATCCTCGGTGACATGAGAAGAACCCATCACTGCAACGCCCTGAGTGCCCGGGATATGGGCAAAGAAGTCACCCTGATGGGCTGGGTCCTGCGACGGCGGGACCACGGCGGCGTGATTTTCATTGACCTTCGTGACCGGGAAGGGATTACCCAGGTGGTCTTCAACCCCGAAATCAATCCGGACATCCATGCCAAGGCACACACGCTGCGAAGCGAATTCGTTCTTGGCGTCCGCGGCCGGGTCGAGCCCAGGCCCGACGGTATGGTCAACACCAAGCTGCCTACCGGTGAGATCGAGGTACTGGTGGACGAGCTGAAAGTCCTCAATCCGGCCAAGACACCGCCGTTCATGATCGAGGACAATGTGGATGTCTCCGAACCTATCCGCCTGAAGAACCGGCATCTGGACCTTCGACGCCCGCCGCTGCAGCGCAACCTCATCACCCGCCACAAGGCCGGCGTATCGGTGCGGCGCTTTCTCAACGACAACGGATTCCTGGACATCGAGACCCCGGTACTCACTAAAAGCACCCCTGAAGGCGCCCGAGACTATCTGGTGCCCAGCCGTGTCAACGCCGGCCAGTTCTATGCCCTGCCCCAATCCCCCCAGCTGTTCAAGCAGCTGCTCATGATTTCCGGTTTCGACCGATATTACCAGATCGTTCGCTGCTTCCGGGACGAGGATCTGCGTGCCGACCGCCAGCCGGAGTTCACCCAGATCGATATGGAAATGTCCTTCGTGGGCGAGGAAGACCTCATAGCCGTCAGCGAAGGCATGATGGCCAGCCTGTTCGACGAAGTCATGGGCCGTTCATTGCCCTCCCCTTTCCCCCGGTTGACGTACACCGAAGCCATGGATCGCTACGGCCTGGACAAGCCCGACACGCGCTTCGGCCTGGAACTTAAAGATATTTCCGACATCGTCGAGGGCTCCGGTTTCAAGGTCTTCGCCAACGTGGTCAAAAAAGGAGGCATCGTCAAGGCCCTGAACGCCAAAGGATGCATCGACTTTTCTCGAAAAGAGATCGATGACCTGACTGCGTTCGTGGCCGTTTACCGGGCCAAGGGCCTGGCCTGGATCAAGGTGCGCGAGGATGCCTGGCAGTCCCCCATCGCCAAGTTCTTCACCGACGAGGAAAAAGCCCGCCTGACCGAAAGGATCGACATGGCCCCCGGCGACCTGATCTTTTTCGTGGCGGACCAGCCCAAAATAACCAACGAGGCCCTGGGACACCTGCGAAACCACCTAGGCAAACAGATGGGGCTCATCGACGCCAACCGGTTTGACTTTGTGTGGATCACCCACTTCCCTATGTTCGAATACGACGAGGTGGAAAAGCGCTACCAGGCCCTGCACCACCCCTTTACCGCCCCCCTGGAGGAAGACTACGACCGGCTGGAAAACGACCCCCTGGCTGTTCGCTCTAGAGCCTACGACCTGGTGCTCAACGGCTTCGAAGTGGGCGGTGGCAGCATTCGTATCCACGACATGGAACTTCAGCAGCGGGTTTTTGCAGCATTGGGCATGCAACCGGATGTCTACCAGGAGAAGTTCGGCTTTCTGCTGGACGCCCTGGAGTCTGGCGCTCCGCCCCATGGGGGCATCGCCTTTGGATTCGACCGTCTGGTGATGCTGCTTTGCGGCGAACCTTCCATCCGCGACGTGATCGCATTTCCCAAGACCCAGCGAGCCGCCTGCCTGCTCACCAATGCCCCGTCCGAGGCTGCCAAGGCGCAGTTGGACGAACTGTCTCTGAGGTTAAAGCTCACGGTGACGGAAACCCAGGAGAAAACCGACGGCTGAACGCGTTACCTGCTTGATCGACACAGCCCTCCAACGCCCGACGGTGATCAACCACCCTCGGGCGTTTTAGTTGCGCCCCCGACTACCCTGTCGCTAAAAGAGTAGGGACAATCCTTGACACCCGCCCGCCCATCCTCTATCTCATGATAATCGTATTGATGTACTTCCACCCGGACCGAGAAATGACATTGACTGAACCCTCAGCTATGATTCAGGAGCCTTCATGACCGTTCAAAACGAGGTAAACGTTTCCGACCTGCGCTGCTTGTGCGACCCGTCCATGTTCAATTTCGAAACCACCGCCGACATCGAACCGCTGGACCTGGTGATCGGCCAGGAGCGGGCGGTACGGGCCATCACCTTCGGGCTGGAGATGAAAAGCGCCGGATACCACATCTTCGTCACCGGTCCGGAAGGCACCGGCAAAACCACCATCGTTCAGGAAATCATCCACAAAGCGGCTAAAGCCCTGCCCACGCCGGTGGACTGGTGCATGGTCAACAATTTCAAGGATGAGTATCGGCCCCGGGCCCTGCCGGTTCAACCCGGCCATGCCGTCCGCTTTGCCAAAAGCCTCAACCGGCTGGTCAGCGACCTCAAAATCCGTTTGCCCAAGGAATTCCAGGCGGATCCCTTTCGTGAGAAGGTCATCGAGATCCAGAAAAAATACGGACATCAGATAAAGGAACACTTCGAGGCGCTGGACCGATCGGCCCTGGAAAAGCATCTGAAGCTGGAAAAAACACCGTCAGGTTACAAGACCATCGCCATGAACGGGGAAGCGCCCTATACCGAGGAGGAGTTCGAAAACCTTTCCGATCAGACGCGGGCAGGCATCGAACAGACCGTTCAGTCATTCCAGGAAGAGATCCAGACGGCAATGCGGGAAGTCAACCGGATCAACAACACCCAGCAAAAAGAAATCCAGCAATTGGCGGAAGAACTGGCCCGGTTCGTGGTGAAAAACCGTTTGGACCTGGTTCGTGAGAACTACCAGGATCAAGCGGAAATCCTACAATTCCTGGATGAACTGCAGGAAGACATGGTGGACAATGTAGCCCTCTTCCTGCCCCGGCAACAGGAAACGGATGGCAACGGCGATGCACCGGAGAATGTCAGGGAGCTTTCCATGAACCGTTACCGGGTCAACGTGCTGCAGGACCGCTCGGGAATAGAGGGGGCGCCGGTGGTGTTCGAAACCAACCCCACTTATCAGAACGTCTTCGGCCGAATCGAAAAAAAGGCCTTCATGGGCACCCTGGTCACCGACTTCACCATGGTTCAGTCCGGGTCTCTGCTGCAGGCCAACGGTGGTTTTCTCATCTTGGAGGTGGGGTCGGTGCTTGCCAATCCCCAGGTATGGGAATCGCTCAAGCGCGCCCTGCAGAACAAGATGCTCTGCATCGAGGACATGGCCCAGAACATGGGCATGGGAACTGCGTCCCTGCGGCCGACACCGGTGGCCCTGGACGTAAAAGTGATTCTGCTGGGGGGGTACGAGCCCTTCCAGATTCTGCAGAACTATGATCCCAAATTCAACAAGATCTTCCGCGTGCGGGCGGACTTCGACTATGAAGTGGTCCGTACCGACGAGACGGTCAGGCTCTACGCCCAATTCATCGCCCGGGTCTGCCGGGAAGAAGGCCTGCTGCCGTTTACCCCCGACGGGGTGTCGGCCATGGTGGAGTATAGTGAAAAAGCCATCGACAGTAAAAACAAACTATCCCTACGGTTCGGTTCGGTGGTCGGCGTCATCGAGGAGGCTGACTACTGGGCACGAAAGGAAAATACCGACCGAGTGACATCCGTCCAGGTGGTCAAGGCCTTCACGGAATATCGCTTTCGCTATAATCTGTACGAAGAGAAGATCCACGAAAATTATGTGGAAGACACCATCATGATCGACGTTGCCGGGGAGGAAGTCGGCCAGGTCAATGCGCTGGCCGTCTACCAGATGGGTGAGATCGCCTTCGGTCGGCCATCACGCATCACCGCCGAAACATTCATGGGAAAATCTGGCGTGATCAACGTCGAGCGTGAATCCAAACTGTCCGGAAACACGCATGACAAAGGTGTGCTGATCCTCTCCGGCTACCTGGGGCGGACCTTTGCCCAGCGTTATCCGCTGAGCCTCTCCATCAGCCTGACCTTCGAGCAGAGCTACAGCGGGATTGACGGCGACAGCGCATCGTCCACGGAACTGTACGCCATCCTCTCCAGCCTGTCGGGCGTCCCCATCCGCCAGGGAATTGCTGTCACCGGTTCGGTAAACCAGAAGGGCCAGGTCCAGGCCATCGGCGGGGTAAACCAGAAGATTGAAGGGTTCTTCGAAGTCTGCCACAGCAAGGGCCTGACCGGCAGCCAAGGCGTGATAATCCCGGCGGCCAACGTGAAAAACCTGATGCTGAAAAAAAGCGTCGTGGATGCAGTCAGGCAGGGGAAATTCACGATTTGGCAGGTCGCCACCATCGAGGCGGGCATCGAAATCCTCACTGGAAAACCCGCCGGAAGGCAGGACGCAAATGGCCACTTCGCGCCTGAGACGATATACGGACGGGTGCAGCGGAAACTGGAAACCTACCTTAAGCAGAACCTGAAGCTGAAGAAGGCATACAATTCGGACAAGTAATCGACATTAGAATATCTTTACCTTTTTGTTTACCCTCCCCTATTCTCTTCGAGTTTGCTGATGTCTTTTATAGCTGACTTTCAGGAGCAATTTTCATAAACCAGGCCTTGAAACGGAGCCACCATCCCGTCAACGGCTCCTTGGTTTCAACCACATCCTGGTTGTCAATCCGGCTGTGCCATTCAAGCTTGCCCTTGTCGTTTAAGCGCACCCGGTAGAAAATGGTCGCCAGGCGAACATCCCCGTTTTGGGTTAAGGTTTTGACCAATGGCTCAGAGTCTATGAGCAAACCCATTTCTGCGTTGATCTCGACGGAGCGAGGATCGAGATTCAGCGAGCCGATGAACGCGTATCTCCGGTCAATTAGAATTGCCTTGGTATGCAGGGTTAGTTTATCCGGGCCACCTCCATCGCCGCTTAATTCACGCGTCGCATTGGCACGTGCTTCGTATAGCTCTGCACCGGCACGAATGACATCCTTACGGTAGCGCGCATAACCGGAATGCACCGCTACGTGATTATTGGAGGCCAGTGAGTTGGTGAGAATGAAGACCCGCACCCCTCTGGCGACATGGTCACGAATTAACTGCACACCGCTATCGCCCGGCACAAAGTAGGGCGAAATAAAGATAATTTCTTTTTCGGCGCGCCGCAAAATGTCACTCAAATCTTTGGCAAGTTGCATGTGCGCTTCGTCGATCACGTTAACCAGTTTGTCGGGATCGTCGGCAAGTACTCTTGCCGGCCCGATTAACAGCGGCTGACGATTAGCGATGAGATCCTGAAGCAGCTGGCTGGTGAGTGCCTGCTGGTATACGGTATCATAGATATGATCGAATTCTTCGGCGATATCCGCTCGAACAGTTTCCAGGTCGTCTTTATTTTTATCCGTGATGAACAGTTCAATGGGCAATGCACGGGAATGGTTCCAGTATTGGTCGAAGGACCTGGATACTTCAGCCGCGATGGGCCCCACGGCCAGGATATCGAAGTCGACAAACACAGCGTCTTCTTTGAGCTGAAAGTACTCATCGGCAATATTGCGCCCTCCAACGATGCTGATCGAATTGTCCACTGTAAACGATTTGTTGTGCATGCGCCGGTTCGCCTGACTGAATTGGCCGACAAAGTTAAACGCGTATATGCCAATGCGGGAAACGGGGTTGAATATTCTGATCTCGATATTGGGGTGTTTGTTGATCAGCAGGAAACTGTGATCGGGAACGGTGGTAAAAACATCGTCCAGCAAAAAACGGACCCGAACGCCCCGATCAGCCGCCTTGAGCAGCGCGTTGGCCATCACAGCGCCGGCAGTATCGTTTTTCATTAAAAAATACTGCAAATCTATACTTTTTTCTGCTTTTTCCGCCAACCGAAGCCTGACACCCAATGCATCCATGCCTTGTCTCAGGGGATAGAAACCGGATTGCCCTTCATGCTGTGCGGTCTCGTAAGCCGCGTATTGGCCAAACCGTGTACCATCTGCATCAGAGATCGCTATACTGTGGGATTTAGGTTGCTCAAAGGATACCGTCGCACAACCGGCCAGGAGTCCGATGAAAACCACTATTGGCGACATTTTGCATAGCTTGAAAATCGTCATCCGAGACCTCTCAAATTTACCAAACAATTCAAATTGGATTTACCTGAATCTCCGGCTTTCAGGGCACAGGACCGCGGTCTTTTTAACTGCTCATCGTTTTCATACGCCTACGAAAATTGGCGCTTTGCCTTCCAAGGATCAAGACTGATAGTGGCAACAATGGCTGAATGGTCTAAACGTGTATGCCGGCTAACATCGTACGTTTCGAGTTTAACACATTCCATACCGAGATCCAATCCGGCCGGGTAGCGATAGAAATGAGATGCCTTGAGCGAAATCAGTTGAGGTCGTCATCCTTGAAATACTTGGTCCCTTTAACGGTCGCCGCCAACAGGTTGTATAGACTCAATGATAACGACACATAGCCACTTTTCAACAAAATTGTTATTTTAGGCTCGCAGAAAAATGATAACTGCTGGACATAGCAGCAAACTGTCGTGCAGAGAATCGTGTGGTACGATCTGTCTATCCCCTTCTTCTCTAACCGACTGAGAGGGGCAAGGATTGTATCCGGTAATCCTCACCCTTCTGATTATTTCATGACCGAGCACTAATGGTCGCAGTCGACTATGAATTGGATAAAATTTCATCCGCAACGCACCCCTGAGAATCGATCTTCAGCGTTTTGTTTGCTGGTGTGAAAATTTCTTTCGCCATTTAATGCAACGTTGCGCATCACGTTCCTCATAAATGCGGATGGCAGATGGGAGGTCCAGCTTGAACGCACTTTCCCGATCCTCACCCAAAGCTTTTAGTCGCATGGTGTACCAAGCCGTTACTCCCCCTGGAGGTGCAGATTCGAATTTCGGAAAATCAGGATCACCCCCTCCCTCGCTTAACCAGGTATCCGCAAGCCGGGGATTAAGCGCCATGGCACGTCCCAAACCCACCATATCGACAACGCCACTCGATAGGGCATCGACCGCTTGCTCACGCTTTTTGAATCCACCCGTCACCATCAAGGGCACATTCGTTACCCCTCTTGCGAGTCTGGCAAAGTCAAGAAAGTATGGTCCTCGACTTGAACTCTCGGAGCTGGCCTTTGCCCCGGGGAAGTAAGTCCCCCCGCTAATATCAATCAGGTCAATGGAGGTTTGATCGAGAAGGTGCACCACCTCCAGGGCATCGGCCTCGGTCAATCCACCTTCCAGTTGATCCGTCGAATTGATCCTGATCCCGACCGGAAACGACGGACCCACAACGCGCCTTATTTCACTTATAATTTCAAGTACGATGCGACATCGTGCTTCGAGTGAACCGCCGTAACCATCATTTCGGTGGTTAAACAATGGGGAAAGGAACTGACTGAGTAAAAACCCGTGGCCCGCGTGAATAAGAACACCGCTAAATCCTACATTCTTTGCGTGTAATGCGGTTCTTACATACATGTCGGGTAGCGCGTGAATCTCATCAACCGACATGCCTGCACATTGAAGGTCCTCAATGTCAAGAGCTGACGGCCCCTTTGGCTGACTGATCGGCAAGTGCGAAAGGGCTCCGGCATGACCTATTTGGGGCCATAGGTGAGCCGCCTCAATCACTGTCCGGCGGGTGAATAACCGTAGCAAATTTTGATTGGAGTGTGCTCCGAGTACCAAATTTCCCGGTTTCTCGGGAAAGCGGGGATCCCCTTGTACTTCACCGATGAAGGACAAAGCGACTCCACCTTCCGCCCATCTTTCGTATAGCCGGATTTGCGCCTCAGTGGGATTACCTTCACCGTTTGCAAGTGAATCAGACATTGGCGACTTTGCAAGTCGGTTTTTTAGAATCACACCGCAAGGAAGCTCCAGTGAGCTTTGAAGGAGATGAATGGATTCTGAGTTATTCGTCATAACTATTTCCTTGAGTATGTAACAGTATCAATAAATGGAGAATCGTTGTCCATCTTATTCAGATTACGGGTTCAGATTACGGGTGCAGATTCCGGGATTCTTCCAAATTCTTGAAACTTAGTCAATCTCTGAGAATTTTAGGTACTGTGCCTAAATAATATTGCCAAGATTCCTTGATCAGTGTCTGCGCGATGCGGACCAAGGAATAATGATCGTAGTCCTCTCCCCAGCATCTTTCGGGCAAACTAATGGACATTAGATCTATGAATGTATTTTAGGCTGATCGCGCAGCTTCCCATCCGATGATAGCCTTCTTTCTGTCAGATCCCCAACGATATTGATGAATTTTCCAGATTTAGCAATCACCCGATGGCAGGGAATTAAATAAGCAACGGGATTAATGGCAATAGCGTTTGCAACGCCTCGAAACGCTTTAGGATGTCCTATATAGGTGGCAATATCCTGATAACTGACAACACAACCTTTAGGTATGCTCAACAGTGCCCGCCATACATTGATTTGGAAATTGGTTCCCTTGATCTGCAAATTAAACGGTTGTGCGTTTTTCTGATGATCAATTCTGAATATATCGTAGAAGCTATTCGTTGGATTGAGAACATTTACTGCTAAAGCAATAAGGGTGGATCCGATAAATGGATTCACCCAATTCGATAACTGGCACAACCCGAAAATATCCTGACTTTACTGTTACCCAAACTGAGGGATTGTTGAGCTTGCCGCAGATTCAAGGCAGATGTCGTCGCGCTATAGTGGACGATGCGCGGCGATAGCTAACGCCGAAGATGGGGTGAGATCGGCAAACCCAATGGGTTTCACCTTTTAAATACAACCATCGATGGTACCCAACCGTGATCGTTACCAATCGACCTTCTTCGAGAAAGGTGCATCGCTCAGTTTCGGTGTTACCTTCGGGTGATGGGGATTATGCGTGGTAACCACGAAATACGCCTAAAACTATTTTCAACAACGGGATGTGGCTATTTGTCGTTTAGGTCAATCTGATTTGTGCTATTTATTAAGTTCAGCTCTAACGGATACACCTAAGTTTTCTAATGTATAGGGCTTTTTTATATATTTGCCTACCCCCAATCTCTGAGCTTCTTTTACCCGAGCTGTTTCTGAATAACCACTTGCGATGATTGCCTTTTGTTTTGGATATAGTTTGATTACTTTATTGTACGTCTCAAGTCCGTCCATTCCTGGCTTCATAATCATATCCAATACCAAAATATCCGCTTTGTTCTGAGACAAGAAGCTTAATGATTCTTCGCCACTTGAAGCTACTGAAACTGAATAACCCAATTTTTCCAACATTGATGCGGCAATGTCTCTCTGTTCTTCAACATCATCTATAATAAGTATCTTTTCATCTCCCATATATTTTTCTATTGGAACTGCATTTTCTTTCTTAGGGAGTTTTTGTCTGGTAATTGGTATGTATAGAGAAAAGGTCGTTCCGGCACCAGGTTTGGTTTTAACATCGATAAAACCATTAAGGTCTTTGACAGTTCCCCAGACCACAGCCATCCCTAATCCTGTTCCGCTTCTACCCATTCTTTTTTTGTATAGAACGGTTCGAAAATCTTATGTAAATCTTCAGTCGAAATCCCTAAACCAGAATCTTTTATAGTCAATAAAACATATTCACCTTCCGGTATTTTTTCATATCCATCTATTGGGTTATCAATGTAAATATTTTTTGTTTCTATCGTAATTATACCCCCATCAGTTATTGCTTCCGCACCGTTGGAGATAAGGTTCATAACCGTTTTCGAAAGGTGAACGGAAGGACCAATGATATTTAATAGGTCCGGTTGCAGCTCTAAACAAAACAATACATTGGGATGATATTTCTTTATATTGATACATTCCGGAGACTCCATG
>JAQYWF010000258.1 GCA_030145105.1 Desulfosarcina sp. | reverse complement strand
AGGTTGTAAGGCCAGCCGTCGGCCGGATCGCGGCGATAGCAGTGGGAAACGGCCCGAAACGAGGCCATGATTTTGCCCACGGCTTCGATACGATCCTCCGCCACCTGCCAGGCGGTCATGGCATTGGCCTGAAACCCGGACTTCTGATGGCGCAATGTGGCCCCGAAACGGCGGATCACGCCCCGGTCGGTGAGATCTTGAAGGGTCTGGATCAGCGTCTCCTCGGGGACGCCTATCTCTTCGGCCAGCACCTGATAGGGGCGTGACACGATGGGTATGTCCCCCTGGATAGATGCGATGACTTTCTTTTCAAGGTCGGTAAGCATGGGCGGTTTTATGAATCGTAATCACCAGGTTGTCAAGGAGATAGTGGGTTGACCAATTGGGGTTGCTCACGCCGGCAATCTCAGCGCTCGGGAAACAACCCATGAATTTCCGGCTCGCTGGCGCTGCATACGCCTCTCTCGGTGATAAAGCCGGTGACCAGCCGCGCCGGTGTGACGTCAAAGGCGAAGTCCGCCGCCGGACTGGATTCGGGGGGCACCAGCACCTGGGTGACCCGGCCGTTGGCCAGGCCCTGGATGTAGCGCACCTCGTCCGGGTTGCGCGCTTCGATGGGTATCTCTTTCACCCCGTCGGTCATGGTCCAGTCGAACGTGGAAGATGGCAGGGCCACGTAGAAAGGAATGTTGTTATCCCAAGCAGCCAGCGCCTTGAGGTAGGTGCCGATCTTGTTGGCCACGTCACCGGTGTGTGTGGTGCGGTCGGTGCCCACGATCACCATATCCACCCGGTCGTGCTGCATGAGGTGGCCGCCGGCATTGTCCGTAATCACGGTGTGAGGCACCCCGTGTTTGCCAAGTTCCCAGGCGGTCAGCCGTGCGCCCTGGTTCAGCGGACGGGTTTCATCCACCCATACGTGCAGATCCACCCCGCGGTTGAATGCTTCGTAAATGGGCGCGGTGGCGGTGCCGTATTCGATGCAGGCCAACCAGCCGGCATTGCAATGGGTCAGAACGTTAACGGTTGATCCGTTTTTCCTGCGGCTGACGGCCTCTATGAGCCCGGCCCCATGCACGCCGATAAGGCGGCAGTTCTCCGCCTCCTCTTCGGCAATCACGGCGGCCTCGGCGCGGGCGGCGTCGATGCGCGCCGCCGGTGAACTGGCGGCATGCACCCGCTCAAGCACCCGATCCACTCCCCAGGCCAGGTTCACGGCCGTGGGCCGGGCAGCCTTGATCCGTTCGCATTCCTGAATGATGAACCCCACCTGGTTGGAAGCCGACTTCCCGTTTTGGGCCGCAATCATCACCCCGTAGGCCCCGGTGACGCCAATCAGTGGTGCGCCCCGGACAAACATCTCCCGGATGGCGTGGATCACCTGGTCCACCGTGGTCAAATCCGCCACGACAAACCGGTGTGGCAGCTGGCGCTGGTCGATCACCTTCACGGTGAACCGGTCTTCGTCCAGCCATATTGGCCGGATCTGTTTTCCGTCTATGATCATATCGCTATCCTCTGAACCATCTTATCGAAATCGCAAACCCGCGTTGGTTGTTAAGGCACGGGTTTACCACAATTCGCCGCCATTGAAAAGAAATGCGGCCGCTGACCATACCGAAAAATGCGGGTGATACCGAAGGCCAAAGGGTTTGCCCGGCAGGAAATATATCTTTACATCAAGATATATTTCCTTATCTTCACCCTATGGAAACCGGATCACACATTCGGCTCGTGCTTTGGAAAGCGGCAAAAGCGGTGGATCGGGTGGATCGCGCCAGCATTCGCAAAACCGGTTTGATCCTTTCGGACTTTGCCATCATGGAGGCGCTGCTGCACAAGGGGCCTTTGCCCATCAACCAGATCGGTGAAAAAGTGCTGCTGAGCAGCGGTTCCATGACGGCCGCCGTCAACCGGCTGGAAAAGGCGGGTCACGTGAAGCGCATTCAGGACCCCTCAGACGGGCGCTGTTTTTACGTCCACCTGACGAAGACCGGTCGTCGCATGGTTTCTAAGGCCTTCCGGCAGCACGCCCAAAACCTTGAAAAGGTAGCTGGTGCACTCACCGATGATGAGCGGACCGAACTGTTGCGTCTGCTGAAAAAAATCGGCTTTCAAGCCCGGCAGATGACTCTGGGCGACTTATTTTTTAAGCCTTTATTTCTTTATCAAGACAAATGACGAGGTGCCAGAATGCATACACCCATAGACAACCCGCTCATCAGCGGCATTCACCATATCACCGCTGTGGCCGCGTCGGCCGCAGACAATTACCGTTTCTACACCCGTGTACTGGGACTGCGACTGGTCAAAAAGACCGTCAACTTCGACGATCCGTTCACTTATCATCTGTATTACGGCGACGAAACGGGCTGCCCTGGCACGCTTCTCACGTTCTTCCCATGGGAGGGGCTTCCCCAGGGGAGCCCCGGGACCGGCATGGTCTCTGCCATGGCCTTTGCCATACCCCACTTCTCGGTTGATTATTGGACCCAGCGCCTGGCAGAACAGGGCATCACTGTTGCCGCCGAAAGTCGTTACGGAGAACCGGTCATCCGGTTTGCCGATCCCCACGGCCTGCCCCTTGAACTCATCGGTACGCCGCCGCGTGACGACCCGAGCCAGCGCGCACCGGATTCCCGGACGGCCATCACTGGATTTCATTCGGCAACCCTGCTGGTAGACCGGATCGAAGACACGCAACAAACCATCGTTGACGGCATGGGCATGACCCCCGGCCAGCGTGAGGGCAACCGCTATCGGTTTGCCATGCAGGACGAGAGCGCACCCGGCCACCTGCTGGATGTGGTCGTCGATGCGTCAGCCGGCAAGGGACGGCCCGGCGGCGGCACCGTCCACCACATCGCCTTTCGTACCCGCAACAGCCGGGAACAGCTGGCATGGCGGCAACGGCTCCAGCGGCACGGCCTCTCCGTCACCGACGTTCGCGACCGCACCTACTTCCAGTCCATCTATTTCAACGAACCGGGCGGCGTGCTCTTCGAAATCGCCACCGACCCGCCGGGGTTTAGCGTGGATGAAGATCTTAACGATCTGGACACGGCCCTGAAGCTGCCGGCCCAGTACGAACCCCTGCGTGGGCAGATCGAGGAGCAGTTGCCGCCATTGGAAACACCCGATTTCCGGCATGTCTATGTGCCAGCCGAACCCAATGCTGTCGATGCAGAAACCATCGTGGCCCTTCACGGCACCGGCGGCAATGAGCACGACCTGATTTCCCTAGTTCGGCAGGTCAGTCCGTCGGCTGCGATCATCAGCCCCCGGGGCAAGGTGCTTGAAAACGGCATGCCCAGGTTCTTCAGGCGGCTGACGGAAGGCGTGTTCGATGAAAACGATGTGCGCCGCAATGCACATGATCTCAGTGATTTTCTGACCCTTGCCTCGCGTCGTCATGGACAACCGGGGAAAGGTCTCATCGCCCTGGGGTATTCCAACGGTGCCAACATGGCCGCCGCCATCATGTTGCTGCGAGCAGAAGTCTTTTCCGGTGCCATCCTCTTTCGTCCGATGATGCCGCTGCAAATGGGGGGTTTACCTGATTTAACCTGCCGATCGATCCTGATCACCACGGGACGTTTCGACCGGGTAATCCCACCCGCGGAGACACAGCGGCTGATCCGGACTTTAAAAAAGGCAGGTGCATCGGTGGAGGTGGTCGACACGGATGCAGGCCATGAACTCACGGCAGCAGACGTTGAAGCGGCGCGAGCATGGCTGGCCAAAGGCCCCGGGCGAGCGTGCAGCGCAACCCCATTGCGCGAAAAAAATGCCGCCTGATCCCGGCTGACACCTTCTGCCGAATCCGATTCGCAATGAACGCCATGAAAAAAACAGGTATGGCCATAAACCGCTGCGGATTCATCAAAAATCGCAGCCAGCGGTCGCCAGACGACACAAAGGAGAGTGATTATGGAGACTACCGAGATCGAAAAAATTTCAGCGCCAGCGGTTAACCGCTGGGTCGCTGAAGAAAAGCCCTTTATCCTGATCGACACCCTCATCAATGATCATTTCAAGGCGATCCATCTGCCGGGAGCACGTCATGCCTGCGTCTTTGAGGTGAACGTCCTTGATCAGATTGCAGCCATCACCACGGACAAACATGCCCGCCTCGTCCTTTATGGCGCCAGTGAGAAAAGCATGGATGCGGCAGTCGCCGCCGAAAAGCTGGAACGGGAAGGATTTGACAATCTTTATACGCTCGACGGTGGGATCAGCAGCTGGCAGGCAGCGGGATATCCGGCTGAAGGGGAATCGGTCGACACGCCGCCCCTGCCTGAACGGCTGCTGGCATTGCGTGACGGCACCTATCGGGTCGATGCCGATCAAAGCCTGGTTGAATGGGCCGGCCACAATCCCAACACCAAGCATGATGGCACGGTGCGCATTAAAAAGGGAGAAATCAGGGTGAAAACCGGCAAGCCCGTCGGCACTTTCGAGATTGACATGGATGCCATCGAAAACAAAAGCCTGGTGGGGGACGAATCGCAGCCGGTGCTGATATCCCACCTCAAATCAAATGACTTCTTTTTTACCCGGCTGTTCCCCACGGCAACGTTTACGATCAACTCGGGAACACCCAGAAAAGAGCCGTATGTCAGCGCACCCAACGTCGATGTTCAAGGTGAACTGACCCTGCGAGGCGTCAAGGCGGGCTTGTCTTTCCCCGCCACAGTCTACCAGGCCATAGATGGTACGATCACTGCCAAAGCCCGATTTGATCTGGACCGGACGCGCTGGGACATCATCTATGGGTCCACCCGATTTTTCGAGCATCTGGGCATGCACCTGGTGTTCGATTTCATCCATGTCGACGTAAAGATCGTGGCAGTAAAAAAGGCCTAAGCTGCGGTAGAATCGATCGCCGACCGTTTAATCATTGCTGAATGCATGGTGGTGATGCACTTGGCGGTTCAGGATTGGTTGGACAGGATCTCTTCTTTTCCTGACATTTGGGGCGAAAAAAAATGGCGGGGATAATCCCCGCCATTTCGTAAACTTATGAGGTAGGTCCGGCGATCAGCCATGGACCTCTTCCTTGACACCGACGGCCATTTTGTAAAGGACGGTCAGCACCAGGGCGCCGATGGCATATACACCAAGGGTTATACCGATTTCCGGCATGGTGGGGATGTATTCGTTGACCTCATGCATCGGGTTGGGCACAAAACCACCCGAGATCATGCCCAGGCCCTTGTCGATCCAGGTGCCCATGATGATCACGATGCAGGCAATGGCCAGGGAGGTCTCGTTCTTGCGGGTGGCCGGCGTGACGGTCAGCACGATGCCGATGACCATGAAGATCATGGAACCCCACATCCAGGGCACCAGGGCACCATGGCCGTGCAGGCCCACGAACAGGTACTTGAGATGGGTGGTGTGGCCGGGGATCTGGCTGTAAAAAGCCACGAAGACCTCACACAAGAAGAAAAAGACGTTGATGCAGATCGCGTAGGCCACGGTCTTGGCCAGCGTCTGGATCTGCTGTCTGCCCGGATCGAAATTGGTGAAGCGCCGGATGAACAGGCACAGCAAAATCAACAGGGCCGGGCCGGCGGCAAATGCCGATGCCAGGAAACGAGGCGCCAACACGGCGGTAAGCCAGAAGTGACGTCCGGGAAGGCCGCAGTACAGGTAGGCGGTCACCGTGTGAATACTCACCGCCCAGGGGATGGAGATGTAGATCAGCGGTTTGAGCCAGCTCTGGTAGTGCACGCCGTTGCGCTCGGACTCGAGCACGTTCCAGCCGATCACCAGGTTCAGAAACAGGTAGCCGTTGAGCACGATGGCATCGTAAAACAGCACACTGTTGGGGGTCGGATATAACAGGACGTTGAGCGCCCGCATGGGCTGCCCCAGGTCGACCAGGATGAACAGCAGACACATGACGATGGAAGCGATGGCCAGGAATTCACCCAGGATGGTGATCTTGCCATAGGCCTTGTAGTCATGCAGATAGTAGGGCAGCACCACCATCACACCTCCGGCGGCCACGCCGACCAGGTAGGTGAAGTTGGCGATATAAAACCCCCAGGAGACATCCCGGCTCATGCCGGTGATTCCAAGACCGAACTTGAGCTGCATCAGGTAAAGCCCGAAGCCGGCACCGATCACACCCAGCAGGACAACCATCCACCCCCAGTACCATTTATTTCCTCTTACAGCTAATTCAAGCATACTCACCTCACACGATGTAGTAGACGGACGGCTCTGTTCCCAGGGTCTGTTTCCGCCTGATGGTGTAGTTTTCTTTCAACAGTTCCCGGACCTCAGAATGCTCATCGTATAGATCTCCGAATGCAATGGCGCCGTTGGAGGCCTCCACACAGGCGGGCATTTTACCGACGGCCAGCCGCTCAGCGCAAAAGTTGCATTTCTCAACCACACCCTTGGCGCGAGTGGGGAATTCCTTGTTGGTTTCTTCGATGAAGGGGCGCGGGTCCCTGAAATTGAAGCTGCGGGCACCGAAGGGACAGGCGGCCATGCAGAACCGGCAGCCGATGCAACGGTGAAAGTCCATGAGGACAATGCCGTCGCTCTCGCGCTTGAAGGTCGCCTGGGTGGGGCAAGCCCGTACACAGGGAGGATTTTCGCAATGGTTGCAAAGCAGCAGGAACGGCCTGTGCTCCACCCCTTCATTGAGAAAATTGTTGGTTTTATCGGTAAACGCATTGTGGTAGTGCGCTTCCCAGATCCACTTGATCTCATGGTTCTTGTTCACGATGGCCGTGGGAACGTTGTGGACCTTGTGGCAGGCCTCGATAATCGGCTCCAAATCGGCTGAAGAATGCAACTTACGGGTATCGATGACCATGGCCCATTGTTTGGCGTCCAGGGCGTCCTCTCCATTGGCCAAATGGAAACCGGGCCCCTCGCCTCCTGCAGCGAAGGCATTGAGTACGGGTTTTGCCCCAAGACCCAGCGCGGAAACGCCAGCTATCTGAAGAAAGCGTCTTCTGCTGTTATTCATACCTTATTCTCCTTTTGGATTATCGATGTGGCAATCCCAGCAATAGGGCCTCACGGACGCATAGTTGTGGCACCGGTCACAGAACTGCGCTTTGTTCGAATGGCAGTCCAGACAGGTATTGGAGAGGCTCATGGTAAACAGCTTGCCATCGGCGTTGACGAACGCCCGCTCTCCGTTTCGGGTCACGTTGTGCCGCCATACATCCAGCAGCTGCATGTGATTGGCTTGCATGTATGACGTGGGCATGACACAGACTTTGGCAGCTTTGGCCATGGGGGTCAGCTCCACCTCCGGTGCTGGGGCGGCTTTGCCCATGTTGTACCAGAAGGGGAAGGTGATGGCAGCGATAAAAACGGCCAGACCCGCAAGAATCTTCTTTTTATCCTTCATCGGCTACTCCTCCATTCCCGGCAGCGGTTCGCCGCGCAGATCAGTTTCTCTGT
>JAQYWF010000013.1 GCA_030145105.1 Desulfosarcina sp. | reverse complement strand
GTGACCGACAGGCTGACGGCGTGTTCATCCTCGTCGGCGGCGATCCTCACCTCACCTCCCGGGCGGTTGTACTTGATGGCATTGGCGACCAGATTCGAGAGCAGCATTCGTAATCCCGTGGCGTCACCGACCACCGGGGACAATTCCTCCATGGTTATATCCATGCCCATGGCGCTGAGCCGTTGGATGATCTGGGGGTTCCGGTTTTCCCGGGAGGATTGAAGGACGGTCAGCAGCTGATTCAGTGATGCATCTATGAGATCTAAGCCATATCCGAGAAGATGAACGCTGCTTCCGGAGGGATACCCATCGGGTGCCGCGGCGCTGATTTCAATTCCGGTAATGAATTCAAGTGAGCGGGGAATTCCGTCGGCAAGGGCTGTGGCTGAACCTGAAATGGTGTCGTGGTCAGTAATGGAGACGGCCTTCAGGCCGAGCTGAACCGCCATCTCCAAAATTTCGGTTGGTGTCAGAGTGCCGTCAGAGGCCGTTGAGTGGACATGCAGATCGATACCGGTATGCGGGTCAGATGCCAAGGGCTTTTTCAAAAGCCTCCTCTTTGGTTTTGCAATCGATGCACTGGGTGGTGACCGGTCTTGCCTTGAGCCGCTCTATGGAAATGTCTTCACCACACTTGTCGCAGATACCAAAGGTGCCGCTTTCGATTCGATCAAGCGCCTTTTTCACTTTCTTGATCAGCTTGTGCTCGCGATCGCGAATGCGCAGCATGAAGTTGCGATCCGATTCCAGCGCTGCCCGATCCGTAGGGTCCGGAAACGTCTCTTTTTGCTCCGTCATGCCCGAAACGGTTTCGTTTGCATGACTCAGCAATTCGTCTAGTCGCTCGTGAAGGAGCACGTTGAAAAATTCTCGATCTTTTTTGTTCATCGCTAAATCCTGCAAATGTTAAGGTTACTATTTTTAACAAAAAACGGAAACTAACACAAGGATATGGGCATGTAAAGTGCTATTGTGTCATCGTGGCCGATCCAAGCGATCTAAATTTAATCTAATATTCAAGTAGTTGTTGGTTTTCAGGACAGTTCTGAAACCAGTGCTTCCAGCGTTTTCATGTTGTTGACAGAATAAACCGCATGGTCATAATCCCTCGGAACAATTTTTTTCAGCAGCCCCGTTAGCACTCTTCCCGGACCCACTTCCACGAAAACCTCCACCTTTTCAGACACCAGGCGGCGGATTGAGTCGTACCATCGTACCGGGCTGCACAACTGCAGGGCTATGAGCCGCTGGATTGCTTTACCGTCCTCACAGCAGTCAGCCGTAACGTTGTGGATAACCGTGTTTGCCGGTGAATTGAATGGAAAGGTGTTCAGATAGGCAATGAATTCATCTTCGGCACCTTTGATCAAATCACTGTGCCAGGCCCCGCTTACCTTGAGGGGAATCGCTTTGGCACCCTGTGATTCAGCCGTTTCCGAAACTGCCGCCACCGCTTCAGGCGCACCGGTGACAACGATTTGCTGTTCGGAATTGTGATTGGCGACGGAAAGTACCCCCGCGTTCCGCCCGGCTTTCACCAGCGCGTCCACCGCCTGGATATCCAGCCCGATGATGGCGCTCATGGCACCCTTGTGTTTCAACGATTCCCGGTGCATCAATTCACCCCGCTTGAACACCAGGCGAAGGGTATCGGCCATGGACACGACCTTTGCTGAAGCCAGCGCACTGTATTCACCCAAACTGTGGCCGGCAGAGAAACTGCAGGTAATCCCGGCACGTTGAATGACGTCCAGGAAGGCCAGGTTGACGGCTGTAACTGCCGACTGCAGGTTGACGGTTTCCGTCAAGGTCTTCATCGGGCCTTTAAAGCAGTATTGGGAAATAGGGACGCCGGCAATATCATCGGCGGCGGCGAAAATTTCCCTGACAAATTCATATTCCTGAAACAGATCATACCCCATTCCCACCTTTTGAGAGCCCTGTCCGGGAAATAAGAAGGCAATTTTTTTCAATGATTTTCCTCCAACTTGAAGAGTTTGCGCGTCAGGTCCAAAGCGACGGATTTGTTGCCGCGGCAGCCATCTTTTTTCAAATAATCCGTGGGCTCGTGGAGAATTTTGTTTACCAGGGCGCCTGTCATGCGCTCGATGGTCCGTTTGTCAGATTCGGAGAGATGGTTTAGCGACATCAGGGTCTTTTCCAATTCCTGCCTGGCCATGCTTTCGACTTTGCCTCGCAGAGAGACGATCGTCGGCACCACCTTGAGGGTATCAACCCATTTGCGGAAGCCAATCACCGCCTCGTCGATGATTCGTTGGGCTTTTACGGCCTCCCGGTTGCGGTCTTCGATGTTGTCTTCCACAATTCCCTTAAGGTCGTCGATATCGTAAACATAGGCATTATTGATCCGGTTGATGTCCGGATCAATGTCTCTTGGAACGGCGATATCAATCAAAAACAGGCTGCGGTTGCGGCGACGTTTCATGGCTGCTTTAATTTGATTTTTCCGAAGCACGTATTCGTTGGCGCCGGTGGAACTGATGACGATGTCTACATCTTTGATGCAGTCGATAATTTCTTCGAATTTAATCGCTTTTCCTCGAAAACGGCTGGCCAGTTCGACGCCCCTGGAGAAGGTGCGGTTGGCCACGGTAATGGTGCCGGCCCGGTTGCGGATCAGATGGTCGACGGCCAGTTCAGCCATCTCTCCGGCGCCGATCAGCATGACGCGCTTGCCTTCAAGATCGCCGAAGATTTTTTTTCCCAGTTCGATAGCGGCGTAGCTGATGCTGACTGCGTGGTCGCCGATCCCGGTTTCCGTGCGCACTTTTTTAGCCACGGAGAAGGTGCGGTGGAGCAGCTTGTTGAGGATCACGCCGGAGGTGTTCTCCACGGTGGCCTTGCGATAGGCCTCTTTCATCTGGCCGAGGATTTGGGGTTCGCCCACCACCATGGAATCGAGACTGGCGGCCACTTGCAAGGTGTGCCGGACGGCTTCGTCGCCGACATACTGATAAAGGGAGTTTTCAAACTGGGAAAGGGGTACTTTCTTGAACTCGGCGATAAACTGTTTGGCAATGGTTACCGCCGCATCGCGCTCATCGACGGCCATGAGCAGTTCGATACGATTGCAGGTGGAAAAAAGGACGGACTCTCCGATGGTAGGGTTGTCGCGGAGCATCGCCAACGCCCGGTCGGTTTCGTCGGCCGTAAAGGCAATGCATTCCCGAACGTCCACAGTAGCGGTTTTGTGATTCAATCCAAGCAGTAAAATATCACGCATCGTTCATTATCACAGTTGGCCCGTGGCATGCTGACAAGTGCCTGTCCAGGCGCTGAGTTGTCGGCGCTGGAGAGCGGTTTTCCATCCTGTCATCGGCCTACATGGCCGTAAAGGTTCCGTGGTGGCCTTGCAGCAGAAAGTTGACGCCGAAAAAAGTGAAGAGGATGACGCCAAAACCGATGATGGCCATGATCGCTGCCCGTCTTCCTCGCCAGCCGACGGTCAGCCGTTTGTGGAGCAGTGCCGCGTAAAACAGCCAACTGATGGCGGACCAGACCTCCTTGGGGTCCCAACTCCAGAACCTCCCCCAAATGGATTTGGCGTAAACGACACCGGTAATCAAACCTATAGTAATCATCGAAAAGCCCACGACGATGCTGGCATAGCCGGTGGTGTCCAGCAGGTCCAGGGATGGCAGGCGGCTGAAGAAAAACCCCCGGGTTTTCTTTTTGATAGCGTTTTCCTGAAGCAGGTACAACATGCCCAGGCCGCAAGCCAGTGCAAAGGCTGCATTGCCCAGGAAAATGGTGATGATATGGGCGGCCAACCACCAGCTTTTCAGCAACTGAGGGTCCTGGGACATCGGTCTGGGCATCTGGTAGGCGGCGATCATTACCAGGGTGATCAGCGGTGCGGCGTAAATACCCAGGACCTTGAGCTTATACCTTAAAAAAAAGGCCAGAAATACCGCCGCGATCGCCCAGCCGGTGACCGACAGGGTCTCATGGAGATTGTTGACCGGAAAATGTCCTGCTTGGATGCCGTAGGCGACCAGGGAAACCGTGTGCAGGGCAAACCCGGCAGCCATGAGCCCGACGGCAGTCCGCTGGAGGGCCGGTTTCTGAAAAAAAAGAAAGCCGAAATAACAGGCACAGCTGAGCATGTAAACAAGGGTCGCGATGATGAAAACGGGCTCCATGTCACTCCTGGGACAGCGGGTTGGGTGGCATTAACTGGTCGTATCGGTAGCCTGGGCCCAGAACCTTTTCCAGCAATTGGTCAATCTGGCCAATCTTTTGGTCTTTGACCAATTCAAGCAGGCCATCCTCGATCAGCTGCTCGAAAAGGGGTTTGTGCACTTCCGGTTCGTGAGCGTCGGCCAGCAGTTTGCTTCGGATCGCGCCCATCAGCTCCAGCACGACGCCATATTCGGGACCAAACTGGGTTTCAAGGCGTTTTCGGATATGTTTGGCAAAGGCGGGGCTTTTACCGGCGGTGGAAATAGCCATGACAAAACAGCCGCGCCGCACAATGGCAGGGAGGATGAAATTGCATATTTCCGGCCGGTCGGCAATGTTGCACAGCATGTTCAGACGCTCCGCGTCAGCGTGGATCTGCCGGTTCAGGGTTTCATCATCGGTGGCGCCGATCACCAGAAACATGCCTTCCACATCCGACGCTATATAGGGGCGCTGTTTCAGCACGATGGCCTTTTCAGCGGCCAGTAGCATGACCGCGGGAGAGACCTCCGGGCTGACCACGGTCACAGCGGCACCGCATTGATTCAGGGTGTCCACCTTGCGGGCGCCCACCCGCCCGCCGCCAACCACCAGACATCGTCGGCCTTGAACATCAAGATTTACCGGATAGTACCGCATGTTCACCATTTTAAAGTGTAAGGGTCATCAGATCGCGGGCAAGTACAACTTTCCCATTATAGGTGCTCCGGCACTGGTTTTCAATATCGGCGTTTTCGCATGCCGGATAAAAATGGGTAAGCACCAATCGTTTTACATCCGCTGCCTGGGCGATTTTCCCGGCGAGTGCGGGGGTGAGATGGCCTTCGACTTTCTGATCATCTGGAAAAGCCGATTCACAGATCATCAGATCGGCATCGGCGGCGATAGCCGTCAGGCCATCGCAAACATCGGTATCTCCGGAATAGACTAGTGTTTTGCCCTCGGCATCGACAATGCGATAGGCTAAACTTTCCGGCCGGTGGGCCACAGGCATGGAGGAAACGGTAAAGGATGACAATGCGCGGCGATCAGCCTGTTGCGTATCGAGTTCAACGACAGTGAACATCCCGTGTGGTAGCACAATCCAGTTACCGTAAACCGTTTTCAAGCGTTCGAAAAAGGACCGGAACCCCTGCCCGGCCACAATGGTCAGGGGGCGTTTCTGGGCGGATGGTGCCGGGTATTTCAAGGCGAACAGAAAGGCGGCCAACTCGCCGCTGTGGTCCGGGTGAAAATGGCTGAGAAAGAGATAGGAAATGTCGAAGATGGAGACATCGATTTCCAGCAGGCGGCGCATGATCCCCGGACCACAGTCGAAGAGCAGGTTTTTCCCGCCGGTTTTCATCATGAAGGAGCAAGGGTTGCGCACCAGCGAAGGCACACAGGTTCCCGACCCCAGAATAGTGATTTGGCTTTGCAAGGCACGGATCCTCCCTGATAAAGTTGATCGTCCGGCACCCATGTTAGGATGAACCGGACAGGATTTCAACCGGAAGAAACGAGCCCATCACCGATAAACGATGCGTTGGAATGAAAAAAAATGAAGCCGGTTTCTGCTTCCCGGAGAAAAGTTCTGCAACGGGTGTTATCAATGTTTCATGAATCCGGCCGCAACGATGTCACAATCATGATGCTTGACATGGATGAATGGTATTTGTTATTTCAGCCGCTATTCGAAAACTATTTTGAATCTATAAAAATTGATCAGCGCAACGATTCTGTTTCGGCTGTACTTACCGCGTCCGGTCATCTTTTTTTTGAAGAAAAACGTTTTTTTCAATCTGTTGATATACCCCGTTCGGCCGGGGACGCTCGGGCGGATGAAAAAGACGAATGATGCAGCATCACGGAATCACCGTTTGTTCGACTATAAGAAAAACAGGGACTGGGCAGAAAATCTGACCATTGTCATGCAGCTGGGACTGACTATGGCTGGCTGCATCGTTTTTTGTTTCTTTGTGGGGCACTATCTGGATAAGTGGCTGGGAATGAGGGGGGCATTCACCACGGTTTTTATCCTTCTTGGTATTGCCGGCGGCGCCAACGTCTGCTATCGACAGATACTGGAGATCACCGAACCGAAAGAAAAGGCGGATCCAGATGGAAACGGACCCAACGGTTCTTGACATGCAAAAAAAATACGGCTCGCGGGCATTGATGCTGGCCATTGGTGCCGGCCTCTTATTCCTTGCCTTGGGCCAAAAAGAGATCTGCCGTGGATTGGTTCTTGGCGGGGTGTTCAGCGCCGTCAATTTTGCACTCATGGGTCAGGCGTTGCGCTACCGGCTCAGCGACAACCGCAAGGCGGCTACCCGGCGATCTCTATTTTCCCTGCTGCTGCGTTATGCGCTGCTGGCGATACCGCTCGTTTTAGCCGTGCGCTCTGACCGGTTTAATTTTCCAGCCACGGCAGTGGGTTTATTAATGGTTCAGCTGGTGATCATGATCGAACATGGTTCCCGGTTGATTTTCGCAGCTGTCAAACACTGATTCAAGGGCGACGATACATGGGAGAACTCGGAAGAATTCATCAGCTGATCATACCGGTTTTCGGCTATTCCATGACTTTCAACCTCGAGGTCATTCTTATGACCTGGATCGCTTTTTTGGTGATTTTTTTGCTGGGTTTTTTAATGGCACGCAAACGGGGCATGGTGCCGGAATCCATGCAGGTGTTCGGGGAACTATTCGTTTCCAATCTCTACAAACTGACAGAAGACGCCTTGGACAAGGAGATGGCCAAAAAATATGGTCCCTTGATCTGTGCGCTTTTTCTGTTTCTGCTGGTGTCCAACTGGCTGGGAATCGTCCCCCACCTGGATGAGCCCACCAAGGACCTCAATACCCCTTTGAGCCTCGGCGTGATGGGTTTTGTCATCGCCCACGTCGCAGGGATACGAAAAAAAGGGTTTAAAAACTATGCCAGCGAGTATTTTCAGCCGATCTTTTTCATGGCGCCGCTGAATATCATCGGCGAGTTTGCCAAGATCGTATCCATCTCCTTCCGTCTGTTCGGCAATATTATGGGCGGTTCGATTATTATCCTTGTGGTCTCTTATCTCACCTACAGCATCTTGTTGCCGCCTTTTCTTTACGCATTTTTCGGCATGTTCGTGGGTACCATTCAGGCATTTGTTTTTACTATGTTAACCGTTGTATACATCTCAGTCCAGGTGAAATAGATGATGGACCTCGATATTCAGGCCTGGGTTAAGGTCGCCGCGTTTACCGGCGGGGGGATTGCCATGGGGCTGGGTGCGGTCGGCGCTGCCATCGGCGAAGGGTATACCGCTTCCCAAGCCAATCTGGCCGTCTCCAGAAACCCGAAGATTTCCGGCGATATCTTCAAAAACATGCTAGTGGGGCAGGCGGTTGCCGAATCAGCCTCCATTTTTGCCCTGGTGGTTGCGATCCTGCTTCTGTTCCTGGACAAGGGAAATCCAAATCTGCTCAAGGCAGCCGCCCTTTTCGGCGCTGGTGTCAGCATGGGTTTCGGGGCGATCGGTTCGGGTGTCGGGTCCGGGTTTCCCGGCGGCCAGGCCTGTCTGGGAATTTCCCGCCAGCCGGCGGTATCCAACAAGCTCACCACCAACATGCTTATCGGATCCGCCGTTTGCCAGACCCCGGCGATCTTCTCCATGGTGGTGGCACTGATGCTATTGTTCATGGACTTTTCCAATGCACCCCTTCATCCCACATGGGCTGCGCTGGTGGGGGCGGGCCTGAGTACGGGGCTGGCTGCTATCGGCTCGGGATATGGCGGCGGCATGGCTGCCGGGGCCAGCTGCGAGGGGGTTGCCCGTCAGCCGGAGGTGGTCGGAAATATCACAACCATTATGCTGGTGGGCCAGGCCGTGGCCCAGACACCATCCATTTTTGGGCTGCTGGTGAGTTTTATCCTGATGTTCAAGACCTTTCCCGAATCCATGCAGCTGCAATCGGCCATGGCGCTGTTGAGTGCAGGCCTTTGCACGGGCCTTGGCGGCATTGGACCGGGCGTGGGCAACGGCATGGCGGCGGAAGGCGCCGTTCGCTGGGTGGCCCGCAACGTTACCCATGCGGCGGATCTCATGCGGACCATGCTGGTGGGCCAGGCGGTCTCCCAGTCCACGGCCATCTACGCGATGGTGGTCAGCCTGGTTTTGATTTTTGTCTTGTAGGTTTATGGATTTCGGCGACGGCCTTGTCGCCGAGATTGCAGATATTCAAAAACATGATGATATAACGGTAACAGAGGAGGAATACCATGGCGATCGAAGGTGCAGACATAGTAAAAGCGGCCGCGTTTTTAGGAGCAGGTATTTCCATGGGGTTAGGTGCTATCGGCCCCGGTGTGGGAGAAGGAATGGTGGCCGCTAAAGCGTGCGAGGCTATCGGCAAGAACCCCAAGGAAGCAGGACTGTTGACCCGAACCATGCTGGTGGGCCAAGCCGTCTCCGAATCAACAGGCATTTACTCCCTGGTTATTGCTCTGTTGCTGCTGTTTGTGGTTTAGCGGGCCACCACTGACGCCGGTATTTTCGGATCCGTCTCAACCTACCGCCCAGGCATCAAAAAAATGGAACGGCAACCATTCTACAGAGAGTGTCCAGCATGGAAATTATCGCAACCAACGCGCTGATCAGTATCAATGAGACCTTTTTTGTCCAGCTGGTCTCGTTTCTGATATTTCTTTATATCATGAACCGGATTATGTTCCGTCCGTTGCTTAGTACCATCTCCCAACGGAAGGCGTTAATTTCTGATTTTCAGAAAGATATCATTTCAGGAGAAGAAGATCTGGTTCGGATAGGCGAAGATCTTGATCGCGAGCAGGCCAAGGTTATCCAAGAGGCCCAAAAAGATGTTCTTTCCCTTGAAACAGAGGGGGACCGGCGTGCCTCGGATATTTTGGAGGATGTCCGGCAACAGATTTCAGAATTGAGGCATGAAACGGAGACCCGGATAAAAGAGCAGGTAGGGCAGGCTCGCATTGAATTGACCGGGGAGGTTGAGGCGGTTACTTTGACGATCATGGAAAAAGTGCTTCATCGGAGGCTGTTATCATGAGTTTGACTGAAAGAGCAGGTGCGTTTTGCGTCACGAGCCTGTTGGTTGGTTTTATCATGGTGGCGCTTCCGGCGGCGGTTCAAGCCGCTGACGCCCAATGGAGACCCACCTACGACGTGGCCATGCGCTGGGTCAACTTTATCATCCTCGTTGCCGTGATCGTAAAATATGCCAGAGAACCTATCAAAGATTTTTTAAAGCTGAAAAAAAGCGACATCGTTTCTGAACTCGGCGAGCTGGAAACTGAAAAAGCTAGAATTATTAGTGATATTAAGTCATTAAAGAATAAGGGGGCTGAAAACCGGGTTCACTTTCAGGAACTGAAGAATCGGCTGATTGCCCAGGGAGAGACCCGCAAACAGCAGATCGTGGATCAGGCCAGGCAGCAAAGCAAAATCATGCTGGAAGAGTCGCGGCGCAAGATGGAGAACCGGATAATCCAGGCCAAAGCCGGCCTCAAAATGGAGTTGTTGGACTTGGCCATCGATCAGGCAATGGCAAAACTACCAAGCGTAATGAACGCTGGTGACACGCAGCAGTTTTTGGATGATTACATGAGCAGTCTTCACGCCTGAAAAAAGGGAGGTCTCGCTCAAGGGAATCGGATTTCATACCATTTGGCCGATCTTTCTTTGCAGCTTGACAGCTCCACCATTTTTCATTAGGGAACCCACGGTTCATTTTTCGTTTTAGCAACCTCTATCAAACACCGTTTTAGATCTGACGGGCAAGACGGGACGTTAATCATGGAAAAAAACTCCTCCATCGAAATATTTATCAAGGATCAGATCGAAAAGTGGGAAAAACAAACCCAGACCCATATACCGGTGATCACCATCTCTTCTGAGCCGGGAAGCGGGGGGCGGTTAATCGCCCGGGGGCTGGCCAAGCAGCTCAACATCGATCTGTTTGACCGTGACATCGTCAAGGAAATTTCTGAAAGCGCCCACATCAGTGGGGCCGTGATCGAAACCATGGAAAAAGACCGGCTCTCCGGTATTAAGGATTTTATTTCATCCCTGGTCAACGACCGCTATCTATGGCCGGGGGTTTACCTGGATCATTTGATGAAAGTGGTTGCCGCGATCGCCAGCCATGGCAATGCCATCATCGTCGGTCGTGGTGCCAACTTTCTGATTCCGGCGAAAGACCGGTTGAGTGTTCGGGTAATTTCGCCTTTGGAGGTCCGGGTGAAGAATGTGGCCAAGGAATTCGGCGTTACCCGCGAAGAAGCCAAGCGGCGGGTGATCAACCGGGAAAACCGGAGAGCCACGTTTATCCGTCAATCCTTTAATGCAGACGTCGCCGATCCGCGCAATTATGATTTGGTGGTTAACACGCAGAAGTTAACCATCGATGCGGCCTTAGGGGCAGTGATCGGTCTGGTGGTCGGCAGCAAAGATGTTGTGGTAGAAAAACCGGCGGCAACAAAAACTAAAACTAACTAATTCCTGCGGTATTCAGACAGCCTGTCGATATGGGAAAAAAAACGGCGCCGGTGTGATATAGACTATCTGCGCTTTTTTTGCGCTGCTACGCTTTCGTTTGGCCCCATGCCTCGCTTCTATTGGGAGAGCCCCCTGATTGGTGCTGATTCCTGCCTCATCTATGAATGCGGTTCATCTTAAAGAACTTTCTTAACAATTTTGCAAGCTTGTAATGTTATGAATTAAAATAGAAAACCATTTACCCGTTTGACATTGGTTCGTGAGTGAATTAAAAGGGTCCTTTTTTCCGAGCGCGGTGGCTTCAGGACGCCGCCGCAATTTACACAGCCAAAAAAAGGTTTCCCGGGACGACGCTTCGCGCAACCCAATTGGGTCGATGCGCGTTAATGATGTTTATCATCCAATTCGTGAAAGGGATTCAAGATGGAAGAACCCTGCTTCCGATTGTTGTTTTTTTGCTGGTCTATGTGGCGCTGACCTTTGAACTGGTCAACAAGGCCGTTGCCGCACTGCTTGGTGTCATGATCCTGCTGGTGCTCCATGTGGTCAGTGAGCACCAGGCCGTCGAATTCATCGACTTCGAAACCATCATGCTGCTGCTGGGCATGATGTCCATTGTGGCCATACTGAGAAAATCCGGTTTTTTTTCGATCGTCTAGGTCAGAATCGCCGAGTTGACCCAGGGCAGTCCACCGATCAGGGCAACAAGGTGTTCATGGGTGCCTTGTCGATCACTGAGGACATGAAGGTGATTTCAGTCATTGGATCCGCCAATACCCTCAAATTTTCCCACCGGCCCTCATCTCAGCAGCGGATCCATCGCAAAGTGGAATCCAAAACCCACGGCGATCTCTCTTTCCAGTTGATCACCCACTCTCACGACACTGTGGATTTGAAGCAGGTGGATTTTCTGGTGACCGAAGACGGCATCATGGACAAGACGGCTATATCAGAATTTATCAAAGCCCCTGGGAAAAAGAGAGATTCGTCAGGGTCAATTGTCGTTTAATATCGTGGTGACCATTGAGCGGTCCTCTTTTACGGCGGTCTGTTGGTCGGAGACGCCGGTGGCTGCGGGCAGGGCTTTCCATCTCGATTTGTACATGGCGATGTAGGCAATCTGGAACATGGCTTCAAGGAGCGAATAGGCGGAAACCTCGTGGGGGGGGTGGCAAAAGCGGCGATGGCTCGGCATTTTCCCGATTCGCCCTGTTTTAATCGATTCAAATTGTTCAAGAAAGCAACCATCTGGGGTGCCACCCGTTGATGCTGATCCGGAAGCTGTGCGTGGTTTTCCCACCGGGCCACCTGCTTGGCGAGGGTATCGCATGACGCAGCCAAAAGAAAAGCCTTGTTTTTTTCACTCTTCAAAAGAGGAGACAATGAGACATGCTTGCGAATTGCATGATGAATAAGGACTTTTTCACGCTCCAGCTCTTGCTTGATTGCCGGTGCCATGGTTTCGGGAACCGACAGGGTCAACTGATTCAATACGTCTGAAAATACCGACAGGTGGATTTTGATGTCGGTGGATGCAGCCGACCAGAATTTCTGACTCATGGCCTTGACGGTGGCTTCGTCGGGGTCTGTTCGGTCACGGCTGGACTTGAGAATTTTCAATATTCCCGGAAACGTACGGGCGGCTCGGGGGAACAGGTTAATCCCGGCAATCGCCCTGAAAATGATTGCGAGGGTGGCAAACCAATCCTGAAGATGAAGTGCTTCCGCCAGATTCCCAAAATTGGAGGAAATCGTCCTGTTTCGTAACAGGTGGAGCGGTGTGGCATAAAGGGGCGTTCCTCCGAGAACGGGTTGCGCAATGGTGCCGTCACGGGTGGGTTTCAGGGAAACCGCCGTTTCTACATCGATCACGCCGATTGAAAAGGCGCGTTTATTTTTCAGAAATCCAGGATAAGTGTCCGGATCTGCATCCAAAAACAAATTATCCGGCTTTAAATCCCTCAGCGCCAATCGCTTCTCTTTAAGCAGGCATAGCAACTTCAACATATTGGACGCGATATTTTCGATCTGCTGCCGGCTTTTCGAAAAGGCTTTGGTTTCCTGCTGTGTTTTCAAGAGATGGATCAGGTCATCTACGTTCTTCTGATTGGATTTAAAAATGGTGGAAAACCCATCCTTGATGCGGGCCAGAAGCGAGGCGTCAATTCCCTTTTCTTCCAGGTTGTGATTCTCTCCGGTGACGTATGCCAGAAACCAGTTTTTGATCTGAAATGTATGGACTTTTTCACCATGGGCCGACGCCTTCAAAATACGTTTGGTTTCGGCCTCACAAAGCCGGTAAAGGGTTTGAAGCCCTTCAAAAACGGGGAGAGCGCCCAGTCCGTATCGGGTGGTGAATGCCTCCTGGTCCCAAGCCACGTCCGGCGCCTCACGGATTTCATTTCCGGTTTTCTCTTTGGACGCGTGCAATTCATCGATGACCCGCCCCAAAAAGAAACTGTTGCTCAGCTCCATGAAGAAGGCAAACCGGTCTCCGATTTTCAGATATTCCTGGTATTCGGGACGATCTTCAACCAACCGGATATACTGTTTTTCCAATTGCTCTTGGGTTAGGCTCGATTCATATGGCAGCTTTTTAACCTTTTTAAGCACCACGGATACCATGGGGACGATGCAGGTGACCGGTGAGAGATGTGAGGCGATCTGCACCTCCCTTCGAATGTCCCGCACATATTTTTCCATATCCGTGACGGGCGCCGGTGGTATCTTCACCACCATGTGGGTGTCGTAGATGACGTAAAAGCATTTGCTTTTGCTGCCGGTCTCTTCTCCCAATGGCCCAACGGACATCCGACGGGTCAGCCAGTCGCTGCTGCCCTTGACGCCCAATTCGAAAATTTTCATTTTCTGTGATGTGGCGGTGTCGGTCATGGTAAAGCGGGCAGGAACATCCTTATCCAACCCGTTTTGAACCTTGTAAAGCCCAAGGAAAAAAAGTGCGATGTCACGCAGATCGGAAGTCTCCTGACAGTCTTCCTCAACGTCGCAGGATCGATCGGACCGACCAGAGAGGCCGTCAACCGTCGGTATTTTTAAAGCCTCGGTTTTTGCCGAAGCCGATATCATCAGGATCAGTTTGGCGATTGCAGATGCAGCGGCAAGCATCAGCAGGAAAATCAGCAGGCGACTGTCAGCAACCCGAATCAGTTTCTGATTGAATCCCACATGCGTCATTATCTGTCGCTTCTTACTGTCGATGATACGAAGCAGAGAGGTTTGTTTTTGGACCTTGATTGACCCGAAGGAGGTTACGTCATCTTTCATAAACATGCCGGATTTTCCATCGGCTTCGTAATAGACGAACTGATCGGACTGCTCGACCTTATCGGCAAGGACCGGTTCTCCTCCCTTGATATAAATGACCTGAGTGTTCGAGGTGAGATCAACCTTATGAATGGAGATAACGGCGGTGCAAAGCACTGAGAAAACGATGATGGCGATCCATTTTTTCATTGCGTGCCCATCCGTTTAAGCCAGTCTTCCAAAGGGAGCGTCCTTTATCGTGATGCCGGGCCTTCTGAGGCGTATTGGAGTACCACCACACCGATTTTGATGATGTCCATGTCTTTCAGACGCACCGGCCCGCGGACGGTCTGACCATTGACTTTCGGTTTGGTCCAGCCACTGACGCCGCTGATGTAGTGGTGTTGAGGGGTCTTGCTGATGGCTGCAGCCGGATCTCCGGCCAGGAAGGAAAAAAAACCGCCAATGACGATATCGCACCGGTGGGAGCTGCCGATGGTAACCATGCTTTTTGCCAGGTCGAATCTGCCATTCCCGCCAGCCAGAAAGGCCACGTAGGCTGGTGCCTTGGGGATTTCGGGAATGTCTCCGCTCTCGGCCAGCATCCGGCGGTAGACTTCGGTGTCCATGAACATCGTGTGGTCCGGGCCCGGATCGCCGGGCAAGCTTGAGGTTTTTAACCCGCCTTGCTCGGGTCTCGGCCTAGACCGTCCATGATCCAAAAAAACTAGCGTATACTTGCCGATGGTGATGAGATCGCCGTTCTTGAGAAGCGCCTGCTGGACGGTTATTCCATTCAGGAAGGTACCGTTTTTGCTGTTGGTGTCCTTTAAGACGAATCGGTTGCCTTCTTTGAGGATGACAGCATGGTTGCCGGAAACCGCGAAATTATCAATGACCAGATGATGGTTGGAATTTCTCCCTATGGAAAGGGTGTCGATTCGATCGAGGGCGAACTCTTTGATCGTTCTGTCTTTGTACTTGACGAGCATTCTGATCATTTGGCCGCCTTTTTTAGAGAGACGCTGCTCAGGAACGGTTTTTAGCACTGAAAAGGGATGCAATCCATGCCGGAATGCCGATAATTCGTCCAAACAGACAATTGGCCGGCCTTTCGTTTGCCGATGTGACCCGCACGACGATGACGGTAATGTTGTCCTCGCCGCCTCTTTGATTGGCCAGATCAGTCAGTTTTCTGCACGCTGATTGCGAATCATTCTGGAAGACCATGTCGCGGATCTCTTCCATGGAAATCTTGCCACTGAGGCCGTCGCTGCATAGGACGACGATATCGTCTGAAAAGCACGGCGTTTCTACCAGATCCACACCGACGTCAGGCCGGATGCCCACGGCCCGGGTAAGAATATGCGCCAGCTTGCCGATAGAAAATTTGCCCTTCAACGACTTGGGTATTTTTTCCCGCTCGTGGAGCAGGGTATGGGGCGTGTATAGGGTTTCTATATCCCCATTTCTCAGCAGGTAAATGGGGCTGTCTCCAACATTGGCGGTGATGATAGAATTGCCAGCGAGGTAGAGCGCAGAAACAGTGGTGCCCATTCCGCGACAGGTCTTGTCCGCGATGGACTGATTGTAGATCTTTTGATTGGCCAAAAAAATGCTTTGGCGAAGACGGTTGGCGGCTGAGCTTTGGGCCTCGACCGTGTGGGGCCCGTCAACCTCTGATAATTCCTGAGATGGGGTTGCCATGTATCCACCGATGGTTTCTATGGCTACTCGACTGGCTATTCCGCCTCCGCGATGACCCCCCATCCCGTCTGCCACGACGTAAAGCCCGATCGGTTCGTTGAGGAGGAAGCAATCTTCATTTGCCTTGCGAACTTTTCCGATATCACTGAAGCCAGCGGCTTGAACCATGATCATGTTTTGCCCCTTTTTCCCTTAAAAACAATAAATTGGGGTGATTGTCAAGCAAAACACGGTGTTTATGAGAAATCTAAGCATCCGGGCAAAGGGGTATCGCCGATTTAAGGCGACGGTTTTTCATTCCTGTCGCCCGGGCAATACGAGATGCTCGAGACCGGAGGGTGTATCAATAGTGCCATTTCGTCCTATGATAATGCGCCGGGAGGTACTGGCGTGAACCGTCGCTTGTTCTTAAAAGGGGTGCTTTTTCGCAGCCATGAAGGTGGTTACTGGTCATTGCTGAGGCGCTTGTGTGGATACCAATTGGTATTTATCCTGATTTGGATCCGCAAAATTAAAGCGCAAGGACTAAAACGCCAATAAGTGAATCATGAAAACAAAACAACCACTGCTATTAAATGCCTGGAAAAAACTGGTCGGGGCCTACGTTTATTCATTGGCCATTGGTTTTTTTGCCGGAGTGGTTCTGGTCAAAATCGGGAACATCAAACCGGAAGGCATATATGAATTATCAACCAAGCGACTTTCCTACGTCCTGCCTGTTTTTGATATGGGCGCGCGAAATGGAATCGATAATGGTGTCTTGCTATTTGTCTGGAATTCAATCGGTGCCTTAATCACCATGTCGTTTATCTATACGGCCGCATGGTTTGACCCGCGGCACTGTGGATTGCCTCCGCGAGTCATTAGAAAGGTCTTTTGTGGAAAGACAAAAATGAAAATTCTCTGCTATCTACCGGGATGTGCAAAAATAGAAGAAGAGCCCTTGCGCAGGCTATATGTCTGGTTGATGATTCCTCTGCTGGGCATTATTTTGCTTGGACTCGAAAGCGGCCTTTCAGTTTCAACGGCAACTTTTATCTTCGGGTCTTTTTATTCATCCGTCATCGCGATTCTGCCGCATGGTCTGATTGAAATTCCAACCCTTTCGCTATCGGGTGCAGTCACCTATTCGGCACATCTGATGGTCAACAAACAGGCTCACATCAATCCGCCCCCCGCTGTCTTTGAGCAGATGGAAATGCATAGAAACGCCATGCCGATCATGAAAATTGCTTTATTGGTAATAGGCTGTCTGTGTCTCGCCGGGTGGGTTGAGGCGCATATTACCCAGCGAATCGTGGCAAGCCTATAAATTTACCGTTCCGGCGCCTCTTTTGGGGAACGGTAAATTAAATTAAACCTGCCGGAACACGACCCGCTCGCCTTCCGCTTCGGCGCTGAGCCGGGCACCTTCCAGGATGTTGCCTTCCAGAATTTCCATGGCCAGAGGGTTTTCGATCTGCCGCTGGATCACACGCTTCAAGGGGCGAGCGCCGTACACGGGATCGTAGCCCTGGCGGGCGATGAGGTCCCGGGCCGAATCAGAGAGGGTCAGCTCGATGTTCTGTTCGGCCAGCCGGTCGGCCAGTCGCGCCATCTGGATCTCCACGATCTTGCCGATCTGGTCTGGCTTGAGGTTCAAGAAGATGATGGTTTCATCGATACGGTTGAGAAATTCGGGCTTGAATCCGGCCCGCAGGGCCTCGGTGACCCGCCGCTCCATCTCCTCACGGTCATGTCCGCCGAGATCCTGGATCACCTGGCTGCCTACGTTGGAGGTCATGATGATGAGGGTGTTTTTAAAATCCACGGTCTTGCCGTGGCCGTCGGTCATGCGACCGTCGTCCAGGATCTGGAGCAGGACGTTGAACACCTCCGGGTGGGCCTTTTCAATCTCGTCGAACAGGACCACGGCATAGGGCCGCCGCCGCACCGCCTCGGTGAGGTAGCCACCCTCGTCGTAGCCGACATAGCCCGGAGGGGCGCCGATGAGCCTGGACACCGAATGCTTCTCCATGAACTCGGACATGTCAATGCGCACCATGGCCTGCTCGGAATCGAAGATGAATTCGGCCAGGGTTTTGGCCAGTTCGGTTTTTCCGACACCGGTGGGACCCATGAAGATGAAGGAGCCGATGGGCCGGTTGGGGTCTTGCAGGCCCGAGCGCGCCCGGCGCACGGAATTGGAGACCGCTTCGATGGCTTGTTCCTGGCCGATAACCCGTTTGCCCAAACGTTGTTCCATGTGCACCAGTTTCTGCCGTTCGCCTTCCAGCATGCGGCTCACCGGAATGCCGGTCCAGCGGGAAATCACCTCGGCGATATCCTCGTCATCCACCTCTTCCTTGAGCATTTTCTTGTCTGACTGGAGTGCTTCCAGGTCTTTATTGGCCTTTTCCAGCTGAGTATTCAGTTCACTGCTCCTGCCATAGCGCAGTTCGGCTACCCGGGCCAGGTTGCCTTCCCGTTCAGCCCGCTGTTCATCGATGCCCAGTTGCTCCTGGGCCTCTTTGATCTTGCGGATGTTCTGGATCAGGCGCTTTTCATTTTCCCAGTGGTTTTTCATGCCGGCGATCTGGGCGTGCATGGCTTCCAGGGTATCTTCAAGTTTGGCCAATCGCTCCCGGGAGGCCGGATCGGTCTCTTTTTTCAGGGCCTCCCGTTCGATTTCTGCTTGGAGGATCTTGCGCTGGATCTCATCGATTTCCACGGGCATGGAGTCGATTTCGATACGTAGTTTGGAGGCACACTCGTCAATGAGGTCGATGGCCTTATCGGGAAGAAACCGGTCGGCGATATAGCGATGGGACAAGGCAGCGGCAGCCATGATGGCCGAATCTTTGATTCGTACACCGTGGTGAACCTCGTATTTTTCCTTCAATCCGCGAAGGATGGAAACGGTGTCTTCCACGCTGGGTTCGCGCACCAGCACCGGTTGGAAGCGTCGTTCCAGGGCTGCATCCTTTTCGATATACTTGCGATACTCGTTCAAGGTGGTAGCGCCCACGCAGCGAAGCGTTCCCCGAGCCAAAGCGGGCTTGAGCATATTGGAGGCGTCCATGGATCCCTCGCTAGCGCCGGCTCCTACCAGTGTGTGCAGTTCATCGATGAACAGGATCACCTGACCTTCGGCTTTTTCCACCTCTTTGAGAACCGCCTTGAGGCGGTCTTCGAACTCGCCCCGATACTTGGCACCTGCGATCAGGGCGCCCATGTCCAGGGCCACCAACCGTCTGTTCTTCAAGCTTTCGGAGACATCACCGGCTACAATACGCTGGGCCAGGCCTTCCACGATGGCGGTCTTGCCCACACCGGGTTCGCCGATAAGCACCGGGTTGTTCTTAGTCCGGCGGGAGAGCACCTGAACGATGCGCCGGATTTCGTCGTCCCGGCCGATGACGGGATCCAGCTTGCCGCTGCGGGCCATCTCAGTCAAATCCCGGCTGAATTTTTTTAGGGCTTCATATTTTTCCTCGGGATTGGGGTCTGTGATCCGCTGGTTCCCCCGGATTTCCATAAGCACTTTTAAAATGACATCCCGATTTACCCCGGATGCAGACAGAATGCGGGATACCTTTCCCACCTTTTTGTCGCACATGGCCAGCAGGATGTGCTCGATGCTGGTGTACTCGTCCTTCATCTTTCCGGCTTCGGCAAATGCCGCGTCGAGAACTGCCTTGGCGGCGGACGAGAGATACACGTCACCCCCACCGCTGACCTTGGGCAGTCGATCGATGGCCTTGGCAGCGGCGCTGGCGATACTGTCATCGGAGGCTCCCAGTCGTTTGAATACGGACCGGGCTACGCCTTCCTTTTCGTCGAGCATCGATGCCAACAGGTGTGCCGGCTCGATCTGTTGATTGCCGTGAGTGGATGCCAGGGCCTGGGCGTTCTGGATCAGCGCCTGCGATTTTATGGTAAATCGGTCAAACCGCATTATCTCCTCCTTACATGGATAATGAGCTAAAATTAGATTCTGGTCTGCATTTTGCAAAACAAATATAAACACCGTCCCTGTGTTGTCAAATTCATTAAACCAATTGATATAAAACGATATTCATAGAGTGGTGACGGTTGTCGACACTCTTTTTTCTCGGGTAACCCGGACTAACACTTGACGGCAAAAATCGGTTGTGCCAAAAGCATGCAAAAAATCGAAAGGATAGGATCCGGTTCCTTGAAACCGGATCGGGCCAATGCAAACGATCTATACCTTTTGGAAGGTGTGTCGATGTCCGGTTTTGTTTCCGTTCGTTTGAATCAGTTCGTAAAACAATACCTGCGCAACCATAAAGACGCCGAAGGTGATGAGGTTCGTGCCGCCGTCGAAGACGCCCTTGCCGCCTGGCGTCAGGGTGTTCGTTGTGTCTGCGGCAAGCGCCTTTGGGTCGCGGGGTCTGCCGTCGCCGGGTACGGATGCTTTACTTGCATTACCGGATCGGCCGAACCGGATGGTGACCCGGAGATCGATGCGGCTTGTGACGGCTTTTCTTTTGAAGCGGACGATGCCGAAGACCGGATCGCTCAGGTGAGTGAAATTATTAAAAACCACCCGCGGGACTATCGGGAGCGGTTGGAGGAGGTCGGGTTTGAGTGGCAGGATGATGAAACGGATCTGCTATTCGAGGAAGAGGCCAAAGAAGAACGTGCAGCAGTTCCTGAAACGGAAAGCCAGAGGCGGTTGGTCCAATTTCTGGACACCGGTGGATTTGTCACCCGGAAGGTCCTGGACGCCTACCTGGAAGAGCGCTATTCCGAAACATCCAATCTTCCGCTGATCCGCAAATACTTTAAACAGGCCAATCTCAATTTAAAAGCGATCCTGTTGAAAGGGCTGGTCGCCGACCCCACCGACCTGGATCTTCTTGACGACCTGTCCTATTTCAGCGAATTCGACAGCATGCTGGGCGAATTGATCCACTTTTACACCGATGCTTGTCTCAAAGAGACGGATATTGAGCGGTTTTCCCTGCTGGCCCAGGATTTTCACATGAACACCTGTGACCAGGGATATGATGCCTTGCATGAGTTGGTCACCATTTTCCAAGCGGGAACCAAGGGTGCTGTGGTCCAGCAGCTCTCCGAGACCATCGATGATTATGAGGGGGTTGAGGGCATTCTCTTCTAGTTTGCAGCCAGAAACGGCATCCTGCGGCCCCGATCTGCGTTCTCGCTTTTTTGTTCACCGCTTCCATATCCATCCCCTCAGGTCCATTTACCCAGACGAACATCCCGCCCTTGGTCAATCCGGTGGCCTGGAGAATGTCACTGATGGAATTATTTAAATTGCGGGTTCGTCCTTACCACAGATGAATGGCACTGATTTTTTAATCGTGAGTCTGAATTGAAGCCTGATTGTTTTCCATCGCCTGCTAAGCAGCCTGTTTTTCGTAGTCGACGGTTTTACCAAAAACTAGGCTTCGATAAACAAGGGTAGCCACGTGAATGATACCGCTGACCATACCCAGCGTAACAAAAGAGATGATGAACAGTGCCATAAAAGCGAGAAGGCCAGCGCTCAGTCCGGCAAGAATGAAATCAGTCATGGTGGTTTTCCTTTACGATGGCGCTTTGGGTCGATGATTGAGGATATTGGTCCCTCCAAAAGCAAAATCATTGCCAAACCGCGAATTTTTTTTAAGACATTGATGTAAATGAAAATTTTGATTTTTTTGGGCCATTGGTTCGGGAAGCGATTAGTCTGCATTGTGAAAAAAAAGGAATATTGAATAGAAAATGGGAAAAAAGGGTAATGGTTGATATTCACCACCGAGACCCCTTGGTGAAACATCGTTTGACTCACTCGCTTGGCTGGTGGTATTCCGCTACCCATAGCTACTGGAATCGATTGAGGGGTATGTAAAGCCATGGACGAGGCATACAACGCTTTCCGGGCGGCGGTGGGCAGCCTTGCCGACCAATGGATAGCGACCGGACTGCCTTCGCGGCAGGGCCTTGACGAGGCGGCAGGCAACCTGGCATGCCTGCGCGAACGGCTGAGGGTCAACGGTATTTGGGATCAGTCACCGGCCATGGTTACCGCTACCTTGGATGACGGCCTGGGGCAGGGACTGGCGATTATCGAAAAATTTGCCGTTTCCGTTGGGATTCGCTCGATCCGCCTGGGCCTGATGCAAACGCCCGAGGCCGTTATTGATGCCTGTCGCCGCCATCAACCGAATTATTTGGGACTGACCATTCTTCAGTTCGATACCGAAGACGATCTGACATGCATCGCTAGCCAACTGCCCCGGAAAACCCGGATCGTGGCCGGGGGGCCGGTGTTTGCCGGGGATCCTGATTTTGCCGGCCGGACCGGCACCCATTTTGCGGCCAAAAATGTGGCCCATTTTCTAAAGTTCATGCTGGATGCGGTCTGCTGATGTCCGATCACGGCCGCCGGCAGACACAACAATTCTGTTTGGGGGCACCGCTCCCTATTTGGATGCACCAGATGTGATTCAAATGGCTTCAGATAATGCAGACATGACCCTGCTCCCCGGGGTCTTCATCATATTTCTCACCGTGATTTTCGGCGGCAATACGGTGGCCATCAAATTGGCCCTGACCGGCATGGGGCCACTGACAACGGCGGGCCTTCGTTTTGCCCTGGCGGCAGTTGCCATCGCATGCTGGGCCTACCTCACCGGCCGATGCTTTCGCATCCAGCCAGGCCAGGCGTTTCAATTGCTGGTCGTGTCCATTGCCTTTACCATTCAGCTTTGCCTTTTTTATCTGGGGCTCGAGCGGACGTATGCCTCCAGAGGGGTCCTGATCGCCAACCTATTGCCTTTTTTCGTATTGTTCCTCTCCCATCGGTTCATTCCCGGTGAACGCATCACCTGGAAAAAAATGATGGGGATCGCGCTTGGGTTCGGTGGCGTGGCCTTCATGTTTTCAGGCACACCGGGTGTCTCCGGATCGCTTCACAGCGGCGATCTGATCATCCTGGCAGCGGTGGTGATCTGGTCCTGCCATGTGGTTTACACCAAGCGAAACATCAATGACTATTCCCCGTTTCATCTGGTGCTCTATCCGATGATTTTTTCTGTACCGATTTTTCTGTCTGCCGGGTTCCTGTGGGATGGTCGGATGCTTTTCAATCTGAATCCGACGGTGATCAGCGCCTACGTCTACCAGAGCCTGGTTAGCGCCGCCTTCGGTTTCGTGGCCTGGAGCACGATGCTCCAACGTTACGGTGCGTCCACCCTGCACGCCTTCGTGTTCATCATGCCCATAGCCGGCGTGGTGTTCAGCGGGCTTTTGTTAAACGAACCCATCACCCCCAATCTTATCGTCGCCATGGTTTTCATTGCCGCCGGGATTTTGATGATTCACATGAGCCCGAAAAAACCGACTTTTACTTTTCCCCTGGGCCGGGGGTTATGACATGCATTTTGGTGCCATGAATTTTCCGGTAAAACCGGTATTGGAAGAAATCGAAACCTTTGCCCGGTTAAGGTTCGACTACCTGGAACTGGCCATGGATCCGCCCATGGCACATCACAGCATTCTTTTATCCTCACGGGCGGCCATCACCCGGGCGCTGAAGGTCAACGGCCTGGGTCTTATCTGCCACCTGCCGACGTTTCTCACCACAGCCGATCTCACAGAAAGCCTCCGACGGGCATCGGTGACGGAGATGCGCCGTTCCCTGGAGGTGGCTGCCGACCTGGGGGCAAAAAAAGTTGTCCTGCACCCCAGCACGGCCGGCGGTATGGGCGCCTTTGTCCTAGAGACGGTCAAAGATTACGCTTTTGATTTTTTTTCGGAAATGGTGGACGCCGCTGAGTGCCTGGACGTCACCATCTGTCTGGAAAACATGTTTCCGAGAAACCGGCTGGGTGTTGAGCCTGCTGATTTTGAGGAAATATTCAAGACCTTTCCACCCCTGAAGCTGACCCTGGATACCGGCCACGCGAACGTCGACGATCGGCGGGGACGGCGCATGAAAGCGCTGGTGAGCCGATTTGGACCACGAATCGGCCATCTTCATTTCAGTGACAATCAGGGTAAACTGGATGACCACCTGGCTGTGGGCCAGGGAACCGTCAATTTCAAGGAACTGGTGCGGCGCCTGAAGGGGACTGGGTATGATGACACCGTCACCCTGGAAGTTTTTGATGAAAACCGTCAGATGCTTGTGAAGAGCCGGGAACGGATCGAAGCCATGTTTGCCGATGGATAGTCGGACAAAGGGGTCGAGGGTTCAAGGATCCAAGGGGTCAAGGGGATGCCGTTAAGCATTTTTATCCGAATCCTGAGAGCCTCGGCCCACTGAACCCTGAATGCCTTTACTTTTTATCATCCGGCTTGAGGATGCCCGTTAAAAGCAATTCACAAACCATTTTACCCAGGGTTTCCACCTGCCGTTCCGTGGCGGCCAGGCGGCTCAGGTAGCCGCCGGAGATCAACTGGGCCAGGCCGTGAATGCCTGACCAGGTGGTCACCGCCAGCGCCATGGTGTCGCGGTCTATGAATATACCTGCCCTTTTTCCATTATTGATAATGGTCTCCACCAGTTGAAAAGCTGCCCAAGACGCCTGCTTCAGAACACGAGGAGCAGTTCGCATGTTGATTATGCCCCCGAAAAGCAGATGGGCCATGCGGGGATTCCTGACTCCGAAAAGAATGTACTGTATCGATGCGGCCACAAACTGTTTGCGCGGATCATGGTTATGCAACTGGACCGCCTTGCCGGCTTCATCGGTGAGTTGTTCGAATCCCACCTGAGCGATGGCCGCCAGCAGATCGGCCTTATCCTGAAAGTGCCGGTAAGGTGCCGTATGGCTGACGCCGGCAACCCGGGCGACCTCACGCAGGCTCAATCCGGCCAGTCCCCTCTCCTCGATTATTTTGGATCCTGCCTGGATGAGTGCGCGGCGCAAGTCACCGTGGTGGTATGGGCGTTGACCGTTGGTAGACAATCTTTTCTCCACGATCGTAGGGGTTGACGCTCGCTTTCCTGCGGCAGGAGAGCGGGTTTGCCTGCTTGGTTCAGGCGGGGATGTTTTTTTGCAGGATGCGTATGATGCGCTTCAGGTAATCCGGCGCCTTTTCTCGTGAGAAGCGGCAAGCACCGGCGCCGGGATGCCCCCCCCCTTCAAAGGCGGAGAGCATCTTTCCCACATTCACTTCACAACCCCGGTTCAAGATACTGTGGCCCACCTTGATACTGGCCAGATTGTCTTCATCGAAGATGATTTTGACATTTACCGTGCAGTCGGGAAACAGGGAATAGACCAGAAAGCGGTTTCCGTTGGGTACCGGATCAAGGTCCCGGAAATCAGTGATGGAGACGTGGTCCACCAGCGTGGTTTTTTCCCTGAGGGATTTTTCGTAGACGATGTTGGTCTCCACCACCCGCTTGCATCGCCGTTTCACCTCCGGATCGTCCATCACCTGGGCCGTTGAACGGGTCCGCAGCAAGGTCACCAGATGATTCCAGTAGCGTTCTTCGGACGGATCGAGGTTGGTGATGGTCATCGACAGCAGGACGAAGGGGTAGTTTTCCGGGTGAAGGATTTCGTCTAATGTCAAATCTGCCGAATCGATGCGGTCGGTCTGGCCAACCAGTTCGGTGTAGTCTCGATCCAGTCGTTCCCGGTAGTATTCATAGACAATTCCAGCGGCTGATGGTGCGATTTTAAACATTCCGTCCACGGGGGTCTTCGGTTGATTGGAATAATGATGATCGAACCACAGACTGCAGCCTTCGTGGAAGGGCAGGTTGGCGATGACATCGCCTGCTTGAATATCCACCCGTCGGTGCTGCATGTCGCTTGGCTGGACCCATCGCACCGGTGGTTCGATTTTAAGCGCATCCATCAGCAAGACCGCACATACGACACCATCGAAATCAGGTCTGGTAACCACGCTCATCGGGTTTGTTCCTCTTCCTGTTGAGGGCGCCATTGCCGTCATTCCGGGCAAAAAACAGACGGACCATCCCGTTTCTCAACCAAGGGATGATAAAGGCCTTTCGAACCAGGGCCCGGTGTGTTGGGCCAAGTTCATACCTGTATCAACAATCCTGTTGAACCGCAATAGCCAGTGGTTGATGCGGTGAGGCCGTGATCCCGATGCGCTACGGACCATAAATTTGGCTTGAAGTTTAAGTCGAACCATGACAGACAGAAAGCCTGTGGACGAGCATTCAGGTGAATCGATCCATCCCCGACCCCGGATTTCAACGGTCTGGCGTGGTGGAGCCATTGCCTAAAGAATGTTCAACGGCCGTCAAATTAGGAGGGACAATCCAGGAATGGCTGATATCCAGCTGGCGAATCTGGTTAAAATGGAATCCCCGCAAGCGGTTTTGGACGAGGCGATAACTGTGGTTGCGCGCTTTTCCGCGGATACGGATCCGTTGGCCATTCGGTCTGCATTCGACCAAACCGTGTCGCTGTACCAGGGCGAATGGGAACACACCAAAGGCTGCAATACGGATTATCACGACCTGAAGCATGTCACCGACTGTTTTCTGGCCATGGCCCGGCTCTTTCATGGCGCGGTTCAGACCGGGATCTCCTTTTCTCCCCGACAGGTTCACCAGGGCTTGGTGGCGGCCCTTCTGCACGATGCGGGATACCTGCAAAACAGTGAAGATGGTGAAGGCACCGGTGCCAAGTATACCGCCTATCACGTGCGGCGGAGTATGGATTTCATGCAACAGCACTTCGCGGCCTTCGGCCTGCAGGAAAATGAAATCCACGCCAGTATGGCCATGATTCACTGCACCGATCTCAACTGCGAACTGGCTTCTGTTCCGTTTCCGGACAAAACCACAGAGCAGATTGGCAAGATGCTGGCCACGGCGGACATCCTGGCTCAGATGGCAGATCGTATCTATCTGGAAAAGCTTCTTTTTTTATTCTACGAGCTGGAGGAGGCCCGTGTTCAGAGCTATCGAGACGAGTTGGACCTGATGCATCAAACAGAAGATTTTTTCATCCATATGGCGGATCGTTTTGAGAGCCAACTTTCTTCCTCGAACCGGTTTATGGTTCACCACTTCAAGGCGCGATGGAAAATCGATGCAGATCTTTATCAACAGGCCATCGACAACCAGCGTACCTATTTGACGACTATCCTGAAGGCGGTCGACGATGACCCCCGGGACCGGCTGCGTCGCAGCAGGATCGTGGAAGCGGTGAAGAATAAGTACGCGTAACGCCCTCGAGTGCCGGTTATATCTACCTTTTTTCTGATCAAGCCTGAGGGTAGGTTGGTGATGAAGACCGCTGTCAGCACCAGCGCACCAACGCCGGCCTGTATGGCCGTGAGCCGTTCATCCGGCATTACCCATGCACCGGAGACGGTGACCACCGGGGTGCTGTTGCTATACGACCCCATTGGGCATGGATGCGACGGGATCACCGCCCAGCGGGTAGCCGCCATCCAGTCGTATCACGCTGCCGGTCATGAACGGGGCGTCATCCAATAGAAACCGGATGGCCCGGACCACATCCTCTACCCGGCCAATTCCGGCCAGCAGGGTGTGATCAACGATGGCCTGCCGTTGCGCCTCGGTCAGCAACGCCCATCCGCGGGTCTCCGGTCCATGGCGTGTTTCAAATATGCCCAGCATCAGCTCGTTCACACGCACTTGGGGCGCGCCTAAACGGGCCCAGGTATCCGTGAGCAGGGAGATGCCGCGGTTGGCCGCCGCATACCCCTCGTTGAAAAGATAGCTGGCTGGCCCGCATCGGCCGACAATGCCGGCAATGGACGAGAGGTTGACCACAGCGCCGTCTCCGGAAGCCTTGAGATGAGGCAGGACCGCCTCGAACACCCATTGCTTGGCCCGCAGGGTGGTGGCCATCTCCAGATCCCATTGCTCACGGGTGTACCGGCCGTGAACCACTGGCCACCCCCCCCGTTCAATATTGTTGATCAGGATGTCCAGCCGGCCGAAACGGTCCGTGATCCGCTTTGCCAGGCCGGAGATGGCGTCGGTGTCCAGCAGGTCGATCCGTTCGATCATGTGGTCCGTTCCGGTATCCGCGAAATCGGATCGCATGGCTGCCAGGCTTTCCGGCCAGTCGAACCAAGTGGCCGCCACCCGGGTACCACGGCGCAGCAGGTCCAGACCGATGGCTTTTCCGATACCTTTGATGCCGCCAAGCACCAGGGCCACTTTCTGATTGGAATTCATATTCAGGTCTTTCCCGGTGAACGGGTTAGGAGGTTTTTGCGGACCCAGTCCATGGCGACGCGCAGCAGATCCAGGTCACCGGTTCCTGACCGGCCAAGGGATAGGGTGTCAGCGGTGGTCGACACGTTGCCCTCACTATAGAAAGGATCATCGCGAAAGGCGTCCAGGTCATAGAGGGCCGTATATATCCGTTTTATTTCCGAAGGCATCAACGGGCCCGGCCGGAACCGGTTCTTGAGGCTGATCAGCTCCAGCATGTTGTCATTCATGTGGTTGTGAGCGGCAATCTGCTGATCGTCGGCCCATCCATCCACGGTCTGCCGGTGTCCGTCTTCAAAACCCAGGCAATGGGGCTCTCGAATCAGTGCCCAGTGTTCAGTCAGACGTCCGGTTTCGCGGTTACGGGAGACGCCCCGGGCCAGCGGATAGGTGCGGCAGGAAGCGGGCCGGGCCGCGTATACGCGGCAGCCGGCATCGGTGACAAAGGGACAGGCCAGGTTATCTGCATTGCTGAATCGCAGGGAAACCACCGGCAGCCCGGTTCCGGGTCCGGTGCTCTCCTCAGTGTACCGGTTAAGAAAATCACCGGACGACATTTTCAGAAACTGTTTGAGGCACAAGACATCATAGGGGGTCAACACCTGATTCAGATTCCGGCAGCAGGCATTGAAACAGGCCACCTCTGGAGAACAGGTGAAACAGAAGGTCTGATATTTTTCCAGTGGCGCAACTGTGGGCTGCATGGCCGATCCTCCTGCATGGTCGAGTTCTGGTCGCGTGGGGCAGTGGTAGCACCCTGGGCAGGTGTGTCAACTGCATTCTTCATCCGATCGACCGAATCGACGAAATCGGAAATCGATTCTGGACGGGTTGACCGTGCGCGTTGTCAATCAGACGATTCCACCATATATTGTGCCTTTTTGGAAAGGTTCAACGATATATAGACGATCGCATGGTTGAATGTAAGTGACTGCATCTTTTGGGCTTTTATACTACCGAAATTTCTTGACAATGAAAATGCTGGATGATATTGATCTTACCTTGTGTTGCACAATGACTATCTTCCCGAATTTATACGATATATTCAATCGAACAAATCAATGCCGAAGCGCATTGGATTCATGTCCACACGTTGTGATTTGTAAAAACAGGGTATGGGGTTTTATGTAAACTCAGTGTAACTGTCCGGGTCGAAACCATCCGGACACCTAATCTATGGAAGGGAGGTGCGAGGAACAGGAGGTTTTAGCCTTAATTTCGGAAGTAGGTTGAGTGAAATCTTTTTAACTAACCGTAGGAGGTATACTAAATGCCAAGTTTTGTAATTTCGGAAAAATGTGACGGCTGCAAGGGCGGCGATAAGACCGCTTGCATGTACATTTGTCCCAATGACCTGATGGTGCTGGAGCCCAACGCCATGAAAGCCTATAACCAGGAACCGGATCAGTGTTGGGAGTGCTTTTCTTGCGTCAAAATCTGCCCCACCCAGGCCATCGAAGTGCGCGGTTATGCCGATTTCGTACCGCTGGGAAGCTCCATTATGCCCATGATGGGTACCGAGGATGTCATGTGGACCTGTAAGTTCAGGAACGGCCTGATCAAGCGCTTCAAGTTCCCCATCCGGACCACCCCCGAAGGCCAGGCCAATGCCTACGCGGATCTTAAAGGCAAAGATCTGGAAAGTCCCCTGCTTTCCACCCAAGAAGC
>JAQYWF010000417.1 GCA_030145105.1 Desulfosarcina sp. | reverse complement strand
TTTCTGGATCCTTTCCAGGGACCGGTGGCCGCCAATTTCGCCACCGACGAGTTGGGCGCCAAAAAAGCGGCCGTGCTCTATGATATCGCGGCCGATTACCCCAAGGGACTGGCTGAGTTTTTCAAGGAGGCCTTCGAGAAGATCCATGGCCCTGGTTCCATAGTGGCTTTCGAAAGCTTTACCACCGGCGACAAGGATTTTTCCGCCCAGATGACCAATATCATGGCGTCCGGCGCCGATGTTTTGTTCACTCCCCAGTACTACAGCGAAGTGCCCCTGATCGTCCGCGCTTCTAAAGAGATGGGCTGGACCAAGCCGATCCTCGGTTCCGACTCCTGGGGTGGCGGCGACCTGATGGGACTGTGTGGTGACGACTGCAAGGGCTACTACTTTTCCACCCACTATGCGGCAGCCGGTGCCAAGGGAGATACCAAGGCCTTTATCGATGAATATACCGCCAAATACGGCAAAACCCCCGATGATGTGGCGGCCCTTACCTGGGATTCACTGGGACTGATGGTACAGGCCATCAAAGACACCGGCGGACTCTCCGGTGACATCAAAGCCGACCGCACCAAGGTGAAAGATGCCCTGGCAGCCATCAAGAACTACCCCGGGATTACCGGTGGAATGACCTTCACCCCCGACGGGGATCCGAAAAAATGTGCCGTGGTAGTCAAGATCAACGATGAGGGCAAGTTCGGATTCTTCAAATCCGTCTGCCCCAAATAGCACCTGAAACTGACAAGCTGTTTTGTGATGCACCGGCCGCCTCCCTTTTCCGGGTGGCGGCCGACCCAACAAAAAAGGGAGCGGGCATGCCTGTTTCCCTTTCCTTTTGACGGGAGCCGTTGCCCATGACCTTTACCTTCTTGATGCAGAATCTGGTCAATGCCCTTCAGTGGGGGAGCTTCTACGCCCTGATCGCCCTCGGGTACTCCATGGTATACAGCATCCTCATGCTGTTCAACTTCGCCCATGGGGATATCTTTATGGTGGGTGCTTACATTGGGCTTGGCGTGTCTATCGGTTTGCTGTCCCTTTTCGGTACCGGGGCGGCAGCCGTTTTGCCCGGTTGGGTGCTGTTGGTGCTGACACTACTGGTTTCTATGTTTCTCACCGCCTTTGTGGGTATTATCGTCGAACGGGTGGGATACCGGCCCCTGCGGGAGGCCCCCCGGGCATCTGCCGCCATCACCGGTTTGATGATCGGCATCATCCTCGAAACCTCCAACATCCTCTTTTTGGGCGGCTCACGGCTAAAATTTCCCCAGCTTATCGAATCGACCACTTACAACATCGGTGGCGTGTTCGTGACCAACAAGAAGATCATGATCGTGTTGGTCTCCATCGGACTGATGCTGGCCCTGCACCAGTTTATCAGCCGAACCAAGTGGGGCATGGCCATGCGGGCCATGGCCTACGATTACGTGGTGGTTCCCCTGGTGGGGGTACCCATGAACACGATTGCCGCCATGACGTTTGCCATCGGCTCGGCCCTGGCTGCCGCCGCCGGCATTCTATTTGGTCTGGCCTATCCGGTGCTGGACCCTTACATGGGGGTCAGCTTCGGCTGGAAAGCCTTTGTGGCGGCCATCCTCGGCGGCCGTGGATCCATCATGGGAGCTTGCATCGCCGGCTTCATGCTGGGCTTTATCGAAATCATGACCGTACCGGCGATCCAGGTCGTGAACCGGCTCTTTTCACTCAATATCGGCTCCAACCTGCGTGATCTCATCGCCTATTCCATCGTCCTGCTGATCCTTATTTTCAGGCCACACGGACTTTTCGGGCAGGCATACAGCGCAAAATTGCGGCTCTAATCCTCATCCTGATATTATCTGCGCACAAGGAAACGTTACCATGGATGAAACACTCGCACCGAAACAGACCGTCGGCATTTTTCACCGGGTGGGCCTGTTTTTCAAACCGGTGCCCCTGCTGGGATACCTGCTCGGGTTTCTGGCCTGTGCACTTTGGGAGCAGTTGGCCGGCGAAGGGCTGACCGCGTTATTGGGACTACCCAAGATGCCGGTACTTTTCGGTCTTCTCACCATTTTCAAAGTGCTGGCCGGGATTATCAATTTCATGATCAAAGGAGATGCGTTCAACTGGGCCACCTGGGTTTACATCCCCAGCGCCCTGGCTTATCTGACGCTCATTTACCTGCTTCCGCTGGCAATAGTCGCTCGGGCTGTGGTAAAACCGGCCAATGCACTGGCCCGATTCCTTCAAGGGTTTCCCCTTATCGTCACCGCGCTGGTTCAGCTGGGACTGATGTATGCGGTCCTGCATATCTGGGCCGAGATGAGCGACTACCGCTTGATTTTTCTCAAGTTAACCCTGATCGCCGTCCTGTTTACCCTGAGCCTGAACATCATCAACGGCTACATGGGCGAATTTTCGTGCTCGCATCCCGGCTTCATGGCCATCGGTGCATACATGTCCAGTCTTTTTACAGTGGGTCTGTTTGCCAGCGACAAGGTTCTGGGCGACGCGGTTTTCACTTTTTCCGTTGCCTACCTCAGCTTTCCCCTGGCGCTGATCTTCGGAGGTTTGATGGCCTCCATGGGCGCGTTGATCGTCGCCATTCCTTCCTTCAAAACCCGGGGGGACTATCTGGCGATCATCAGCCTGGCATTTCTTTTCATCGTGAAAAGCTTTTTCGAAAACATGCAGGCATTGGGCGGTTCCCGAGGCATTTCCGGGCAGCCGGACTGGGCTACCTTGCCGGTGATTTTCATCACCATGGCCCTTGGCATCTGGACCATCAACAACTTCGTCACGTCCACCATGGGCAAAGCCCTCAACGCGGTGCGTGACGACGAATCGGCTGCCGAAGCCATGACCGTGAACACCCGAAAAACCAAGATGACGGCCTTTTTGTTCGGCGCTTTCTGGGCCGGTGTGGCCGGCGGTCTGCTGGCCCACGTACTGCGCTATGTGAACCCGGCCATGTTCAGTGTTCAGAAACTGGCCGAAGTGCTGGCCATGGTCTATTTCGGGGGCTTGAATTCCGTTTACGGATCCATTGTCGGCGCGGTCTCCATCAGTTTGTTAGGAGAGGCGTTGCGCCCTCTTGAAATCCTTAAATGGATCGTTATCCCCCTGTTGCTGATTCTGGTGATGATCTATCGACCCACCGGACTGATCGCCTTTAAGGAGTTCAATGTCCGGCAGGTGTTCGGACCCAAGGAGGTGGATTGATATGCCGCTTCTTCAAGTCACAGATATGAGTCACAATTTCGGTGGCCTGCAAGCCGTTTCCGGATACAATCTCAACCTGGACCCAGGCCAGATCACCGGCCTCATCGGCCCCAACGGTGCCGGCAAGACCACCATCTTCAATCTGATGACGGGCATTTACCGTCCTGCCCAAGGGTCCGTGATCTTCGATGGTGAGGAACTGGTGGGTAAGAAACCCAACCAGACCGCCGCCATGGGGCTGGCCCGCACCTTCCAGGAGATGAAGCTCTGGCGTCACATGACTGTTCTGGAACACATCAAAATGGCCCGCTATTCGAAACTCTCCTATGGTCTGTTGGGGGCCTTTCTGGATACCCCAAAACGCCGGCAAGAAGAGAATTATACCACGGAATTGGCCATGGAATATCTCAAGATGTTTGCCGTGGATCAGTTCGCCGACCAATTGGTGGTCAATCTGCCCTACGGGGCCCAGCGTCGGGTTGAGATGGCCCGGGCCATGGTCATCGAGCCCAAGGTGCTGTTGCTGGACGAACCTACGGTGGGCATGACACCGGACGAAATGATGGCTATGATCGAGGTGGTCCGCAAAGCCCATGAACGCTTCAATCTGGCCATATTTCTCATCGAACACCGCCTGCGGGTGGTCCACGAGCTTTGCCAGCGCGTGCAGGTCCTGGTCTTTGGCCAGGTGATCGTAGAGGGAACGCCCAACGAAGTCCAGAACAATCCCAAGGTCATCGAGGCCTACATCGGCGAACAGGAGGTGGA
>JAQYWF010000316.1 GCA_030145105.1 Desulfosarcina sp. | reverse complement strand
GTGAAAGGAAAAAGTCATGAACACAGAAAATAAGGAAACCTTATACGTGAAAGTCAAAGATATGGCGGGCAACGATTTTGTGTGTCCCCTGGACGAACTGGGAGACCCGAAAAGTATCAGCGATGCGGAATTTGAAAATTGCGTCGAGGACGTGGTGGTCGGTCGGTATGCAGGCCAGATGAAAATTGTCGATCCGGCACATTGAAACCCCATTTGCTGGATTGCCAATATAGAAAAGCGCCGTGAGGCGTTGCCCACGGCGCTTTTCAAATGGACCGATCTTCATCCATTTTCGGCTCATGCCGATGATACGTTTGTCATTTGGCCACCCGCGCTAACGAGCACATTCCCCGCGGCTTGCCGCGGGGAGGGTTCAATGGCTATATTCCCGCAAACAATTCATCGAGAAAGAAGGTCATCTGCTGCCAGGAGCGGCGGTCTGCCGACGGGTGGTAGGCCAGGGCGGCCATGCCCCGCTTGTCTGCATCGGGATTGGTGAAGCTGTGGCGGGTGCCGCCATAGGCAATCAACTGCCAATCGATGGATGAGGCATTCATGGCATTGACATAGGTGGTCATGGCTTCGGGTGTGTTCATGGGATCCATGGCACCATGGCAGATCAGGATTTTCGCTTGGGTCCGCCCAGCCTGCTCGGCGGAGGGTGGGATCAGGGAACCGTGAAAACTGACCACGCCTTTAAGGCCTGCGCCGCCATAGGCCAGCACCTGGACCGTGGCGCCTCCGAAGCAGTAGCCGATGGCTGCCAGCCGTGTGGTATCCACCTGGGGTTGCTTTTTGAGGACTTCCAGGCCGGCCAGGGCCCGCTTCAGCCAGCCATCCATATTGCTGTTGACTTCCTTCATCCAGGCGGCGGCCTGGTCGGGGTGCTGGGTGGACTTGCCCTTGCCGTAAATGTCCACAGCGAAGGCCACGTAGCCCATACCAGCCAGTTTTTGCGCACGTGACCGGGCGTAGTCGTTGAGTCCCCACCATTCGTGGACTACCAGAATCCCGGGTGCCTTGCCGGAGACATCATCATCGTAGGCCAGATAACCTTCCAAGGATACACCGTCATGCGTGTAGGACAGCGACTGGGAAACCACCTTGGCCGATGCGGTTCCGGTCGATAAGATAATGATGAGTATAATCATAATAAGCTTACTTTTCATGGAGACTCCTTTCAAAGGGCCAAAGGGCGATGAACAGGGTTAACGCGCTGTCGGTGCCTTTGACCCGATCGAGTTAGTCCGTAAAATTAAAAAAACCATTTTCACGCCTAACAGAGGGGACAAGCAGAACGAGCGGGTCAAACGCGTTGCGTCATTGATGGTCGGTGAATGCCGGGTGTGTGCGTCACCCTTGTGATCGGTTGAAAGCCTGCTTTGATAGTTAGGTAGGAATTGCAAAATATCAAGGTGGCGGGTGTTTTAGCTGTCGGCAGCCTTGCGCGTGTGTCCGAATTGGACTGCGAAAAAAAACCGATCGGGAACGCGGGGCGATTCCTGATCGGTTTATGGAAAATCACTTCATTGCCGGCGGGTTGTCACCGCCCTGGCCCTGATCTTAAGGTGTTTGGGACGGCGTGATTAATACATCGATCCGCCTATTCATGGCACGGCCTTCCGGTGTGGTTTCCGGTGCCAACGGCCGACTCGGCCCATAACCGGTTGCTCGGATGCGGTTTGATGGCAGGGTCTTGTTGGCCACCAGGTAGGTTTTGACTGCCTCGGCCCGTTTCTGCGATAATTCCTGGTTCGTCTGTGCGGAACCGGTGCTGTCGGTATGACCCTCGATGGTCACGGTCGGCTGACCAAATGTTTCAATGGCCTGCTGCACTTTGCTCAGCAGGGTATAATTTTCAGGGGTCAGTGTCGCCTGTCCCACCGGGAACTTGATGCCGCGCATGCGGATGACCAGCTGGCCGCCCTGTTTGTAGACTTCCGCCTCGTCCCGCCGGAAAAACCGCTGGACTTTATTAAATTTCTCATTGAATTCACGTTCTGCGGCGAGTTTTCGCTTGGCCGCTTCCTGTTCGCGCGAATAGCCCTGCAAGCCGGTTAGCTGCTGCTCCAGGTTAGCAATCTGCGACTGGTAATTCAGATTGTCTGTTTCAAGGGACCGATTCTTTTGCCCCATTGCTTCGACCGTCCCGGTCATCACACTGAGCTGAGCATCGATGCGCTTATCCCGCAAATCACCGCTGTTCATGGTTTTTTCCAGGCGGGCGAGCAGGCCTTCCACATAAAGGGCGGACGCTTCCGGTGTCATCTTCTGAAATTTTTTGCCACTCTCATCGAGGCTCATCATCCGCCGGGCCATGAATTCTGCATGGGCGGCCTTCTGGCTGATGATGTCTGCCTCGTATGGGTTTTGCCCGATATAGGCGTCGGCCTCGTTCAAGGCCTGGAGGGCATCCTTGTATGCGGTCGGGGCGGTTTTCTGGACCTTGGCTTTATCGGCGTCGGCCATCATCTTACGCGCATCGCCGATGGCACTCTTCTTGATGGCCATGATTTCCACATCCCGGAAGGCCGTCTGGACCTCAGCGGCATTTTTCTGCGCATAGCTCAAGTTGTCGTTCTCAATGGCCTTGGTGAGCTTCAGATACTGTTTTTCCACCTTCATGTAAGGCTCGCCCAGCCTGTCGGCCCCCACCTTAAGGGCGTTGTCCCTGGCTTTGTTCGTTTCACCAAGAATCGTCCGCGAAACCTGGGCAATTTCTTCGGCCTTTTTCAAACTGGCGTTTCCTTGGGCAATATATCCCTGAATGTCCGTCAGCTTGGCACCTTTGTCCAAGCCTTGTTTGGCCTTCATGAATGCGGATTGGGCGTCGTTGAACAAGCCCGGTGCAAGAACGTCCACCTGATTGGATCGTGCCCGGGTCAATTCTGTTTCTAACTGCTCGACCAGCGCGCCTGGATTGCCAGAGGGCATGCCTCCGGTTTGGGGCGTGGCACAGGCGCCTGCAAATGCAAGAACGAAACCCACTAACAGAAGTCTCAACGGTTTGTTCATCTTGTGCTCCTCTCGGCTATTTGTTGATGCGGTTGCTTGTAATACCATGAAAAATTGTTTCTCTATATCTGCCCAATGGCTATCAGACAGAAGGAGGTTTCATCCGGTTGTTTTGAGCGTCTTCGCCAGTAATCATGCTGTGTTCAGCCATTTGGTAAATCATTAGAAGAGAAAGTAAAATGGGATGATAATCATGGAATATTACATGGCAAGAGCAGTTTTTTGTTAACATAAGAATACATTAAACAGAAACCAGGAGCAATAAAAAATATGTTGTTGGCTCAGGGGATAGCGGCGGCGTGCGCGATGCTATCCGTTCATTGGTGGCCCCTTGTCTAAAGTCGAAAACGAGTTGATAGTTGTTTGTTTTTCGTGGCCAGGAAGACTGAGCGGCAAGCCAATCGAAACGCGGCGAATGAATCCTGATCGATAAGATTCGATGTCATATTATCGTCTGTGACCGGGTCAAAATTGACGGGCGGCATGGCCCCGTTTGAACAAACCGTCACCAATCCCATTGTTATTTATATTAATTTGATCTTTCTGGAGTTGGTATAAAAATTGTAGCTCCCTTTTTAGGAGAAACCATGCGAACGGGGCAGCCATGATACTAAAGACCAGGATGACGATCGATACGTATCTGCGGAATGCGGGACTAAAGTCAGTCGGTACAACGAGCCCCAAGCAATTCATTCCTCTGAAAACCGACCTCAACCCCTCTTTCTCAGCGAAACTCGCGTCGGCGAAATCTTCGATTCCTGAGGCATCCATTGGAAAAACAACTGGGCTGACGATCGTGGACTATCTGACTCAGGCCTCCACCGCTGCATCAATTGGTTTCTTCAAAGACTCGACCATCCGGGACGGTTCCCTTCAGTCTGGCCGCCTGGATCGGTTTGGCCATGCGTTGGTAACGTCAAATGAAGATCCCATCCCTCCCGCTTCAGCGTCCCATGGCCGTTCAATCAGTGCCGATACCAGTGATGTCGCTCCTCTGGATGGTGAGGCGCTGATTGCCGACAGCATCAAACGTGCTGCCAGGCGCTATAACCTGCCGGAGAAACTCATCTCAAGCGTGATTCAGGCCGAATCCAACTTCCAGGCGGATGCCGTATCTCCGGCGGGTGCCCAGGGATTGATGCAGCTCATGCCGGCAACGGCCAGGGAACTGGGTGTGGACGACCCCTTTGACGTCCGACAGAACATCGACGGCGGCGCCGGCTATCTCCGGCAAATGCTGGATCGTTTCGGTGGGGATGTAAAATTGGCCCTGGCCGCCTACAATGCCGGCCCGGGGACCGTGGAGAAATATAATGGGAACGTTCCCTACCCTGAGACGAAAAATTATATCGAACGGGTTCTCAAACGGGTTTCGGCTTGACCGGGATGCTCCGGGCACCCGGGTGACCAGTCAATTCCGGTGAAAAGGCTACAGGTCTAAACCACATTTGTTTAGGGTCACCACGCCACCTCTGTGGTGACCATCAATCGCGTCGGACCAGTCGCAGGGTGTTGCCGATGACGGTCAGGCTGGAGAGCAGCATGGCTGTTGCAGCGATTAGGGGGGTCAACAGTCCGTTCATGGCGATGGGGATGCTGATCAAATTGTAGATCCAGGCACACCAAAGATTCTGGGTGACTTTTCGGTTGACCCGCCGGGACAGGGGGAAAAACTCAAGCAGTTGGGCAGGGTCTCCCCGCATGAGGGTGATGTGAGCGGCCTCCCTGGCCAGCCCCTGTCCGGAATGAACGGCCACTGCCAGATCGGCCCGGGCCATGGCTGACGCATCGTTGATGCCGTCGCCCACCATGGCCACCCGCCGCCCCTGTTCCTTTAATGCATCAATATAAGTTGCTTTGTCTGACGGCAATAAACTGCCCTTGGCTTGGTTCAGTCCGATGGCCCGGGCCACCTTACGGGTAGCGGCGTCTCCGTCCCCGGAGACGAGGTGAAGGTCCCGGCCCGTCCGTCTCAGTGCGTCCATCATCGATGCTACCGTCGGTCGGAGCGTATCACCAAAGATCAGGGTTGCCGCCGGACGGTTGTCCACGCTTACAAAGACGCGGGAGGTCAGTGTCTCTTCGGATTCCTCTGTTACGTCGCCAGCAGGCGGCACTTCGCCCCAGGCAAACTCCCGGTTGCCGATGCGCACGATTTTATCGTCCAGCCGTCCCTGCACCCCATCCGGATGGACGATGATGTCCGTTGCCACGGCCGGTGTTATCGCCTGAACGCGGGCATAGGCCTGGATAGCCCGGGCAATTTCGTGATCCGACGACTGCTCCAGACCGGCGGCCCAGGCGGCGATGGTCGCAGAATGGGTTCCCGGTTGGCATTGGATATCACTTAGACGCCAGCGGCCGTGGGTCAGAGTGCCGGTTTTATCGAAAACAACGCTGTCGATGAAATCGGCCCGTTCGAAGGATTCGATTTCCCGAACCAGAATGCCCCGGCGGGCGGCCAGGGAAATGCCTGCCAGGCGTGCCATGGGAATGGCCACACCCAAGGCACAGGGGCATGAAATGACCATCACGGTCACCGCGCGCACCACGGCCTGGTTGACGGGTAAGCCGGCCATGGCACAGAACAGTCCCGTTCCCCCGGCAAGTGCGATGATCATGGGGACGAACCATCTGAGCAGTCGATCCGTGCGGCCTTCGAATGCGCTTTTTTGTTCCAGACTGCGGGTCATGATGGCGATCATCTGGCCCAACACCGTATCAGGGCCCACCTTTTCCACCCATACGGTCACCCGGCCATCGATTACCCGGGCACCGCTTTTAATGGGATCTCCGCTTCTTACACCTACCGGCCTGGGTTCGCCGGTCAGTGAGGATTCGTCGAGTGTGGCGGTACCGGATTCCACGCGACCGTCCGCCGGTACGATCTCATCCGGCGCGACGGCAAACCGGTCGCCCGCTTCCAGCAGTCCAATGGCCACATACCGGCCCGTGGGCCATACATCGGTGATCAGGCGTACCTTGGCGGGCTGCAGGGCGAAGAAACTGTCCAGATCCCGGCGGACGCGGTTTTTGGCTTGCTGCTCCAGAACTTTCCCCAACAATAC